>DASTHC010000122.1:0-14686 GCA_035718485.1 Gaiellaceae bacterium | reverse complement strand
GCCGACCTCAAGCAGGCGGCCGAGGCGGAGCAGCTGCGCACGCTCTCCGGCTTTGGCGCGCGGACGGAGGAGCGGATCCTGGCCGCCCTCTCGCAGGAGACGACGCTCGAGCCGGTCCGGCCACTCCTGGGCGCCGGGCTCGCGCCGGTGCTCGAGGTCGTGAAGGTCCTGCGCGAGCACCCGGTTGCCGACCTCGTCTCGGAAGCCGGCAGCGTGCGCCGACGCAAGGAGACCTTCCGCGACCTCGACATCATCGCCACCGCGCAGGACCCGAGCGCGCTGACCGACTACTTCGTCTCGCTCGGCTGGGTCGACGAGGTCGCGGCCCACGGCCCGACGAAGGCGACCGTCGTCTCGCACGAAGGGCTGCGGTTCGACCTGCGCGTCGTCCCGCCCGAGTCGTTCGGGAACCTGCTCCAGCACTTCACCGGCTCGAAGGACCATAACCTCGCGCTGCGCGAGAACGCGGTCAAGCGGGGGCTCTCCGTGTCCGAGTACGGCGTGAAGACGGTCGAGACCGGCGACGTGTTCACGACGCGCGACGAAACCGAGCTCTACGAGTTTCTCGGCTACCAGTTCATCCCCGCCGAGCTCCGCGAAAACCTCGGCGAGCTCGATGCGGCGCGGAAGGGAGAGCTGCCCGAGCTCGTGGACGTCTCGCAGGTGCGCGGCGACCTGCACCTGCACTCGACGTGGTCGTCGGACGGCAAGAACACGATCGAGGAAATGGCGCGCAAGTGCATCGAGCGCGGCTACCAGTTCATGGTGATCACCGACCACTCGCACTACCTCCGCGGCGAGCGGATCGAGGCGCAGTGGCGCGAGATCGAGCAGGTGAACGAGAAGCTCGCCCCGTTCCGGATCCTGCGCGGGGTCGAGGCGAACATCCGCGCGAACGGCGAGGTCGACGTCGACGAGGAGACGCTCGCGCAGCTCGACTGGGTCGTCGCGTCGCTCCACCAGGCGTTCGACAAGAACCCGACCGAGCGGATCCTGGGCGCGATGGAGCATCCCTACGTGCACTGCATCGGTCATCCGACCGCGCGCAAGATCAACAAGCGCGGGCCGGCCGACGTCGACATCGAGCGCGTGATCGAGAAGGCGCTCGAGACGAAGACGTTCCTCGAGATCAACTCGCAGCCGGACCGGCTTGACCTGCGCGACGTGAACGCGCGGCGCGCCGGAGAGGCCGGGCTGAAGCTCCCGGTGAACACCGACGCGCACCAGATCAGCGCGCTCGACTGGATGGACATCGGCATCGCGCAGGCGCGGCGCGCCTGGCTGACGAAGGACCACGTGCTGAACACGCGCACGTGGAAGCAGATCGAGAAGCTGAAGAAGAGGCCCTAGAGCATCCGCAGCAGGTCGAGGAGCTCTGCCGGCGAGTGCACGACAACGTCGGCGGCGTCGGCGATCCCGCGCGGCCCCTCGTCCGAGACGACTCCGATGCGAATGCCCCACTCGATCTCGTCGAGCGCGCGGAACGCATCGAGGTCGGTGGAGTCGTCGCCGGCGTAGAGCGCGCGCTCGAGGCCGCGCTCCGCGAGGAGGTAGCGCACGGCGGTTCCCTTGTTCGTCTCGAGCGGGGGACGCACCTCGAGCACCTTCCGGCCGAAGCGGGGGACGAGCCCTGCGTCTCGGGCGCGCTCCGCGGCGTCGAGGAGATACGTCTCGGCGGCCTCGGGGTCCTCCGCGGTGCGGTAGTGGAACGAGAGGCTGAGGCCCTTGTCCTCGACCGGCCACGCGACGTCGTCGGCGAAGGCGCGGATCCGCTCGCGCCACTTCGGCGCCTCAGGGTCGAGCTCGAGGCCGTGCTCGCCGACGTAGACGAGCTCGTCGACGCCGACGATCCGCCGCGCGTCGTCGCCCGTTCGTCCGCTCACGCACGCGACGAGGGCGTACCGGCCCGCGAGCCGGCGGAGCTCCTCGCGCGTCTCGTCCGGCACGCGCGAGTCCTCTGGCCGGTCGACGATCGGCGCGAGCACGCCGTCGACGTCGAGGATGACCGCCGCGCGCCGCGGCTCCTCGCGCAGCCGCTCGAGCAGCTCGTCGGCGTCCACGCACCTACGATACGCCCGTGAAGCTCGTGGCGATCGGGCTCCTCGCGGGCTTCATGAGCGCGCTCTTCGGCGTCGGCGGCGGGCTCGTGATCGTGCCGCTGCTCATCCTCCTGCTCAGCTACTCGCCACACGCTGCGACCGCGACGTCGCTCGCGGCAGTCGGGATCACGGCGCTCGCCGGGACGATCACGTACGCGATCGCGGGCGAGGTCGACCCGGCCCACGCCGTGCTGCTCGGCGTTCCCGCGGCGTTCGGGGCGACGCTCGGTGCGACGCTGCAGCAGCGGGTGCAGGCGCGCGAGCTCTCGTACCTCTTCTCGGCGCTTCTCGTCGTCATCGCGGTCTGGTTGCTGGTGTGACCCTCGCGCTCGCGATCCTGCTTGGCTTCGTCGCCGGCATCGTCGCCGGGATGTTCGGCGTCGGCGGCGGGCTCCTGTTCGTCCCGACGCTCGTCCTGCTCGGGCTGGGCCAGGTCGAGGCTCAGGCGACGTCGCTCGCGGCGATCCTCCCCACGGTGGCCGCAGGCACATGGCGTCAGGCGTCGTACGGGAACGTCCGCTGGAAGCCCGCGCTCACGCTCGGCCTCACCTCGGTCGCCACCGTCGGGCTCGGCGCGCTCGTCGCGCTCTCGCTACCCGAGCACGTGCTGCGACGGCTGTTCGCGGTGTTCCTGATCGCCTGCGCCGTGCAGATCGCCTGGCGGGCTCGCGGCCGTTAGGCCATTCTTTCGTCCATGACCGAGCCCGAGGAGCTGTGGATCCCGCTCGTCGACGAGCCGATCGGCGGCATCGTCGAGCAGATCCAGCGCGAGCACCCGGACATCGCGGCACTCGTCGAGTCGCCGCACCGCGTGCTGGCGTTTCGCACGTTCGCGTACATCCGCGTCGGGCTCGTCCTCGGCCAGCTGCTCTTCGACAACGATCTCCCGCCGTACGACGGCTCCGAGACGTGGATCGACCAGCTGCTGAAGAATCCGCAGCACCACGCGGCGCTCGAGCGCGAGGTGCGCGACGTCGCGGAGGAGATCGCCGCCGACCCGAAGTACGCCGCCGACGAGACGATCGGGCCGGACGACGAGACGCGCGCCCGCTTCCGCGAGTTCGCGCGCAAGCAGCTCGGCGGCTGAGTCACACGCCCAGGCTGATCACCTCGACGATCGTCTGACCCTCGTCGACCACGCGGGGCGGGTTGTGGTTGTCGAAGGTGCGGGCCTGCAGCCCGAGCACGTAAGGCCATCCTCGCGCAAGCGGAAAACCGCTGGGAGGCCGCGAGCCCGTGGCGCCCCTGAGAACGAGGTCGGCATAAGGCTGCCAGCCGATCAACAGCTCGTAGCAGCCGGCGAGCTCGACGTCACCAGGCTCCCACTTCCATTCGCTCACCTGGTCGATCGCGAAGTCCGCGAACTGGCCGAACTGGGCGGCAACGCGGAAGTTGCCGGCGCCAAGCCCTGTTATGGGGCTGCCGTCGTTCGCACGCGACACGGACACGCCGACCTGCAGCTCGCGCGGGACGTCGGCCGACGCCCATTCCGCCGTTCGCGCCTCGACCAGCAGTCGCGCCATCACAGAGCACGCTACGCCGCGACGCGACTCATCGCAAAGATCGCCGCGAACCCGACGAGCGTCAGCGCGACCCGCTTCGCCGATGGGTGCTCGTGCGCGTGCGGGAGGAGGACGGTCGCGCCCATGTAGAGGAAGAACCCGACGTAGACCGCGAGGAGCTCGCCGAGGTCGTGCTCCGAGACGTTCAACGACGTGCCGACGATCGCACCGACGAGCGGCGCGATCGCGTCCACCGCGAGCCAGCGGATCGCGCGCGCACGCTCGCTCCCCTGGCGGAGCACGAAGCTCACCGCGCTCGTACTGAGAATGATTCTCAATCGCAAACTGTGAGTCGGTGTCGCACCGCGGAGGCCTGTGCCAGAATCAGTCGCTTCGTGGGCAAGCGGCTCTCCATCGCCCTGGCGCTGCTCCCGCTCGCGCTCGCCCCTGGTCTCGCTGGGGCCGAGTCGTCGGCGCGGGACGGTGGTGCGACCTCGCAGGCCTACGCACTGAAGGTGATCGTCCCCGGGCAGGGCGGTTCGTCGACGACCGCGGTCACCGCTCCGGTCGATGCGGTCTCGTTCGGCAACGCAGGGGCCTACCCGAGCGCCGACGTCGTCTCCTGGGGCGGCTCGGTCGCCTCGGCCTCGGCGAGCCCCGGCCAGACCGCCACCGCGAACGCGGCCGCGGAGGTGAGCTCGCTCACGCTCTTCGGCGGCGAGGTGCAGGCGAGCTCGATCAAGGGCGCAGTGCAGGCGCGTGCCAGCGCCGCGGCCGCGTCCGGCGAGTTCACCGGCTCCGCGATCGGCAGCCTCACCGTCCTCGGTCAAGCCGTCGCGATCACGCCGAACGCACGCGTCGCGCTCGGCGACTGGGGGACGGCGATCCTCCTCGCGCAGGGCTCCGCGCCGGGGCCGAAGGCGTACCGCGGCAACGTCACGGCGCTCGACATCAGGATCACGGTCGACCACGGCGGGCTCCCCGCCGGCACGCAGATCCTCGTCGGCTACGCGGAGGCGGCCGTCACGTCGCCCGAGCCGCAGACGACGACGGGCACGACGACCGAGGCCGTGCCGACCGCGAAGCCGCCCAAGGGCGCGAAGTCACCCGAGCCGCCGGAGCAGAACGGCATCCCGCCGGTGATCAGGCAGCCGCCGATCGGCGTGAAGCCGAAGCTCACGCCGGCGCGCTACGTCTTCCCGGTCTACGGCCAGTCGTCGTTCACGAACACGTTCGGCGCGCCGCGCGCGGATACCGGCTGGCACCACGGCGAGGACATCTTCTCCTCGCTCGGCGCGCCGCTCCTCGCCGTCTCGGACGGGACGATCTTCTCGGTCGGCTGGAACGACGTCGGCGGCTACCGCCTCTGGCTCCGCGACAAGCAGGGCAACCAGTTCTACTACGCGCACCTCTCCGCGTTCTCGCCGCTCGCGCAGAACGGCGCCGAGGTGAAGGCGGGTGACGTCGTCGGATTCATGGGGAACTCCGGCGACGCGCAGGGCACCCCGTACCACCTGCACTTCGAGATTCACCCACTCGGGATGCTGCATATGGGCTACGACGGCGTCGTCGCGCCGTACCCGTACCTGCTCGCGTGGCGGCGCGTGCAGGACATCGTGTTCCCGGACGGCGCAGGCTGGGCGCCGCCCGCCGTCGCCGGCTCGTCCGCGCCGAAGCCTGGAGCGATCGTTCTCCAGGTCTCCGACATCTCGACGGCCAGCGGTCTGCGGCCGGGCTCGGTCGCGCGCGCCTTCGTCGCTCCCGTCTCGGCCGAGGGAGACGGGAGCCTGCTCCGCGGCTTCGCGCCGCCGCCCACGGGGGACGGCGCACGCGAAGGCGGTGGCGGCGACTCGCCCTAGGAGCTCGTCGTCGTGCCCGAGTTGTTGCCCTGGTAGGTGAAGTCCTCGTCGGCGCCGCCGATGAGGCCCTTCAGCCAATTGCGCGTCGCCGGTCCGGTCACGGGATTGAAGAGAATCCCGATCACGATGCCGACGAACAGCAGCGTCGCATTTCGCGACGAGTGATCCTTCTGGCCTTGGATTCGGTTCGCCGCCTTGCGCAGGTCGTCGACCGCGCCGCGGATGGTGTCCTGGATCTCCTCGTCGTTCGCCACGCGCGCCGCGAGCGAGACCGTGCCGCGGGGGCCCATCAGCTCGTTGTAGACCTCCCGCGCGGCGTCGAACGCGTCGCGCACGTTCCGACGGATCTCCTCGTCCTTGACGGCACGCTCGACGTACGGGCGGATGTTGTCCGCCGTGTCGCTGAGCCGTTCCTTCGTCTTTGCCATGCCCTTCGCGTCCTTTCGATCGCTTGCTGCCCGGTTCTACCCCTCGGACTCGTCGCTCTAATCCTCGCAGGATGCGGCGGGGCTGCGTCATCCGACTCGCAGGACCTTCGCGGGCAGGGCTTCACCGCCGAGGCTCCCGGAGGCTGGGAGCTCTCCCGGCCGCCGCGAACGGTCGCCGCCGACAACCCGAACGGGCCGGAATCCGTCTCGGTCGCCCACTTCCGGCTCGCCAGGCGGTTCCGGCCGTCGCTCTGGGACGACGCCGTCGTCGAGCTGAACGACGTCGCCGCGCGCCTCGCCGAGCGCATCGGGCCGACCGCGGTCGTGCAGCGGAGCGGCCAGGCGACGATCGCCGGCCGGCGTGCGCGCACGTACGAGATCGCGTACACCCGCCAGAGCCGCAGGTTCGTCGACCGCGTCGCGTTCGTGCTCGACGGGCGGCGCGAGTTCCAGCTCACGTGCCGGATCGACGTGGACGACCCCGATGCGGGCACGCAGGCCTGCGAGAGGCTGCGGAGCTCGTTCCGAATCGGCTAGCGCCCGCGTGCGGCGCGGCGCTCGACGCCCTGCAGCCGCCGGACGCGCGTCCTGCCCTTGCCGTCGAGTGCGGCCGCGAGCACGTCAGGCAGCTCGTCCGCCAGCACGAACTCGAGCTTCTTCCGCGTGTCCTCCGGCAGCTCCTCGAGGTCGGGCTCGTTCTCGCGCGGGAGGATGACGCGCTTCAACCGCGCACGTTCAGCCGCGAGCACCTTCTCGCGCACGCCGCCGATCGGCAGCACCTGTCCGGTCAGCGTCACCTCGCCGGTCATCCCGACGTCCTCCGCGACCGGGCGGTCGGTGACGAGCGAGACGATCGCGGTCGCCATCGCAACGCCGGCCGACGGCCCGTCCTTCGGCACCGCGCCGGCCGGGACGTGGATGTGCACGTCGTGCGCGCTGAACCAGCCCGGGTCGAGCCCGAGCTCGACAGCATGCGACCGGACCCAGGAGAACGCCGTCTGCGCGGACTCCTGCATCACCTCTGAGAGCTGGCCGGTGAGCTGGAGCTTCCCGCGCCCGTCGTAGGCGCCCGCCTCGATGAAGAGGATCTCGCCACCGACGGGCGTCCACGCCAGCCCGGTCGCGACGCCGGGCTCCGCGACGCGCCTGCGCACCTCGCTGGAGAAGCGCCGCGGCCCGAGCCACTCGCGTGTGCGCGCCTCGTCGATCTTCACCTTGTCGGCTTCCCCGCGCGCGATCTGCGTCGCCGCCTTGCGGAAGAGCGCGGCGAGCTGGCGCTCGAGGTTCCGCACGCCGGCCTCGCGCGTGTACTCGCGGATCACGACGCGAACGGCGCGATCGAGGATCGAGACGCGCGACGCCGTCAACCCGTGCTCGCGAAGCTGCTTCGGGATCAGGTACTTCCGCGCGATCCCGAACTTCTCGTCCTCGGTGTAGCCGGAGAGCCGGATCAGGTCCATCCGGTCGAGGAGCGGCGGGGGGATCGTGTCGGTCGTGTTCGCGGTGCAGATGAACAGCACCTTCGAGAGGTCGAACGGGAGGTCGAGGTAGTGGTCGCGGAACGTCGAGTTCTGCTCGGGGTCGAGCACCTCGAGCATCGCGCTCGCGGGATCGCCGCGGAAGTCGCTTCCCATCTTGTCGATCTCGTCGATCAGGAACACGGGATTGCGCGACTCGGCGTCGCGCAGCGCGCGGAGGATCGTCCCCGGCAGCGCGCCGATGTATGTTCGGCGATGGCCGCGGATCTCCGACTCGTCGCGCACGCCGCCGACCGAGATGCGCACGAACTTCCGGCCGAGCGCCCGCGCGATCGACTGGCCGAGCGAGGTCTTGCCGACGCCGGGCGGGCCGACGAAGCAGAGCACCGGGCCGCTGAGATCGTTCTTGAGCTTCGAGACGGCGAGGTACTCGACGATGCGCTCCTTCACCTTCTCGAGGTCGAAGTGGTCGGCGTCGAGGATCTCGCGCGCATGGTCGAGATCGAGGTCGTCGGGCGTCGTCGTCGACCACGGGAGCGTGAGGATCCACTCGAGGTAGGTTCGAATCACGCCGTGCTCGGCCGCGGCGGAGGGCAGCCGCTCGAGCCGCGTGAGCTCGCGCTCGGCCGCCTTCCGCACGTCCTCGGGAAGCTCGATCGACGCGAGGCGCTCGCGCAACTCCTCGACCTCGGCACGCTCGGGATCGCTCTCGCCGAGCTCGTCCTGGATCGCCTTCAGCTGCTGCCGGAGGAAGAACTCGCGCTGGCCCTTCTCCATCTCGGACTGCACCTGCGTCTGGATCTTCGACCCGAGCTCGAACACCTCGAGCTCGCGGTTGAGGATGCGCGACACCTCGCGGAGGCGCTCCTCGACGTTCGCCAGCTCGAGCAGGTGTTGCTTCTCCTCGGTCTTGATGCGGAGCGTCGACGCGACGAGGTGGCAGAGCGCGCTCGGGTCGTCGACGTTCGCCGCCGCGAGCTGCAGCTCCTCGGGGAGGTACGGGACGAGGGCGATGATGCGCGCGAAGAGGTTCTGGACGTTGCGCGTGAGCGCCTCGACCTCGCGCGACTCCTCGAGCACGTCTGGCACCTCGACGAACCGGCCGAGGAGGTACGGCTCCGTGTCGAGGGGCTCCTCGAGGTGGATCCGCCGGATGCCCTGCACGAGCACACGGAGCGTCCCGTCGGGGACGCGGATCATCTTGTGGACGACGGCCGCGGTGCCGGTCGTGTAGAGGTCCTCGAGGCTCGGCGACTCCTTCTCCTGGTCGCGCGAGGTGAGGAGCGCGAGCATCCGATCGCCCGCGACGACGTCGTCGACGAGCTTGATCGAGCGCTCCTGGCCGATTGCGAGCGGCGTCATCGACTCGGGGAAGACGACCGTCTCGCGCAGCGGCAGGATCGGGAGGACCTGCGGGATCTGCACCTCGCTCGGCTCGACCGGCGGAGTCTCGGTCTCGAGCTCAGTCACGGGACGCGCAGCACCTCGATCGAGACGCGCATCGGCGCGGGTGCGCGCTCCGTCACCGGAAGCACGATGCGCAGCAGCCCGCGCTCGTACGTCGCCTTCGCCTCGTCGACATCGACGTCGAACGCGAGCGACACCTCCCGCTCGAACGGGCCGTACTCGATCTCGCTGCGGTACCAGACTTGCCCGTCGGAGCGCGGCCGCGCGCGGTCACCGGCGATCAGCAGGCGCCGGCCGTCGAGCACGATCCGAAGTGCGTCCGGGTTCGCGCCCGGGATCTCCACGACGAGCGTGAGCTCGGGCGGGTCCTCGGTGCGGAAGACATCGATCTGCGGGCGATGCGTGAGCCGCATGCCCGCGGCGAACCGTGGCACCTGCCACAGGTCGGCGAAGAGCTCCTCGAGCTCGGCGAGGCGGTCGATGTCGCGCCTTCGTGCCATCGGCTACAGCGTAGAGTTCCCCCTCGTGGCGCGCCTGATGCTTCTCTTCAAGCTGGGTCTCGGGCTCTTCGCGGCGCTGCTCGTGGTCTGGTTCGAGGCTGTCCGTCACCTGCCCGCCGTGAAGCAGCGCAAACGGGCGCGGCGCCGCGCCAGGATCCTTTCGCGCTCCTGAGCTCACGCTTACGAGTTGAAAACAGTGCGCGGCTACGTTCGTTGCGTGCTTCGAGTCATGCTCGCATCGATCGTCGCCGTCGGCGCCTTCCTGGTCTACGCCATGCGCGCCGACGCGTCGCCGTACGTGCAGTACGGCGTGCAGGACGACGCCTGGTTGCTCGGCGGACCCGGCACGTTCGACGAGCGGCTCGACAAGGTCGACGCGCTCGGGGTCGACCTCGTGCGGATCAACATCCGCTGGGACCAGGTCGCTGCGAAGCGACCGGCCAAGGCCGCGTCGGACGTCGATCCGGCGTACAACTGGGCCGCACCCGACGTCCTCCTCGAGGGCCTGCGCGCACGAGGGATCGCCGCCGTGGTCACGCTTGTCGGCACGCCCCGATGGGCGAACGGCGGCCGCGCGTCGAACTGGGCGCCGACGAGCGCGAGCTCGTTCGCCAACTTCGCCTCCGCGGCGGCAACGCGATATCCGTGGGTGCGCCGCTGGGTGATCTGGAACGAGCCGAACAAGTACTGGCAGCTGCGTCCGACGAGCCCGGCGACGTACACGAAGCTGCTCCTGAACCCGGCCCACGCCGCGCTCAAGCGCGCGAACGGGGCGAACCTCGTCGCCGGCGGAGTGACCGCGCCGCGCGGGGGGACGGGGAGCATGTCGCCGGTCGACTGGATCCGCGGCATGGACCGCGCGCACGCACGGCTCGACGCGTACGCGCACCATCCGTATCCCGTCAGCCGGCGCGAGACGCCGACCTCAGGCGGCTGCAAGCGCTGCGAGAACATCACGATGGCCGACCTGGAGCGTCTGCTCTCGAACGTGAAGCGCGCGTTCGGCGCCAAGCGGATCTGGCTGACCGAGTACGGCTACCAGACGAATCCGCCTGACCGGTTCTTCGGAGTCTCGCAGGCGACGCAGGCGCGTTATCTCTCGGAAGCCGCGCTCCGCGCCTACCGCGCGCCGTACGTCGACATGCTGATCCACTTCCTCGTCCGCGACGAGGCCCACGTCGGGCGCTGGCAGAGCGGGCTCTTCACGATCAGCGACAAGCCGAAGCTCTCGGCGGCCGCGTTCCCGATGCCGCTAGCGCGTCTCTCGCTTCGCGGCTCGACGGTGACGCTGTGGGGCCAGGTGCGGCCCGGCCTTGGCGCGCAGACGTACCGCCTCCGCTCCTCGACCGGCCACGGCTGGCGCTGGCTCGGCGGCAACCGCCGGACGAACTCGCGCGGCTTCTACGTCGTCAAGGTGCGCGTCCCCAAGCGGACGACGGTGCAGGCCTTCTCGAACGGCGATCTGAGCCCCGCCGTTCGGGTTCGCTAGCGCACGGCTGCGTAGAGCACGACCGCGACGCCGACGAGGACCGGCACCCACGCCCAGCGCAAGACCGCGAAGGCGCGCTGGTCGCCCGGACTCGGGCCCGGCTCGGGCGTGTAGGGGTCGAGCTGCGGCTCGTCCCAATCCTCGACGTCGCCGGCCTCGGGATCGACTCGGTGGTCGGGAGGATGCTCGCTCACCCGCCGGAAGTTAGCATCGCCCTCTCGTGAGGGCGAAAGGACTCATCGCCGCGGGCGGCGAGGCGACGAGGCTCGGTGAGCTGACGCGCGTCGCGAACAAGCACCTGCTTCCGGTGGGCCGCTGGCCGATGATCTACTACCCGCTCCAGCTGCTCCAGCTCGCCGGCATCCAGGAGGTGCTGATCGTGACGGGCCAGGGGCACGCGGGTCAGCTGATCGACCTGCTCGGCGACGGTCGCATGCCGACGCGAGGATCGGAGGAGCCGCTCTTCGACCTCGACATCTCGTACAAGGTGCAGACCGAGCCCGGCGGGATCGCGCAGGTCGTCGGCATGGCCGAAGGCTTCGCCGGATCGGGCAAGCTCGTCGTGTGCCTCGGCGACAACCTCTTCGAGTTCGCGGAGGTCGAGGCGATCCGCTCGTGGGCCGAGGCCGGTGACGGCGCCCAGATCTTCGTCAAGGAGGTGCCGGACCCCGAGCGGTTCGGCGTCGTCGTCTACGACGACGACGGAAACGTCATCGACCTCGCGGAGAAGGCCGGCGTCGTCGACAAGCGCTTCGACGCGCCGCCGTCGAGCGACGCGGTGGTCGGGCTCTACTGCTACGACGCCGACGTCTTCGAGCTGATCCACCACCTCGAGCCGTCGAGCCGCGGCGAGCTCGAGATCACCGACGTCAACCGGACGTACGCCCAGCGAGGCAGGCTCGCCGTGAAGCGCGTCCAGGGCTGGTGGCACGACGCAGGAACGCACGAGGCCCTCTCCGAACTCGGCGCGCTCGTCGAGGAGACGGGAGCGAACAAGCCGGCATGAACGGCATCGAGCGGATCCCGCTCCAGCGCTTCGCGGACGACCGCGGGTGGTTCATGGAGCTTGCGCGCCGTTCGCGGATGGGCAAGCCGTGGGGTCAGACGAACCTCTCGTTCTCGCGCAAGGGCGTGATCCGCGGCCTGCACTACCACGAGCGTGGACAGGACGACCTCTTCGCGTGCCTGCACGGGACCGCGCGTGTCGTCGTCCTCGATCGCGAGACTGGCGAGACGTTCACCGAGGACATCGGCGACGAGAACCCCGTCGCGATCTACATCCCGGGCATCCACGCGCACGGCTTCGAGGCGCTCACGGATCTCCTGTTCTGTTACCACGTGACCGAGGAGTACGACCCTTCGGACCCCGACGAGCACGCGATCGCGTGGAACGACCCGCGCGTCGCGCACCTCTGGAGCACACAGTCGCCGATCCTCTCGCAGCGGGACCTCGACGCCGCGTCATAGTCACGGGCGCGGGCGGCCAGCTCGGCCGCGCGCTCACCGAGACGTTCGGGAGCGACGAGCTTGTGGCTCTGAGCCACAAGGACTGGGACGTCGCGATGCCTGCGCCCCTGCTCGAGGCGCCCGACCTCGTCCTGCACGCGGGCGCCTGGACCGACGTCGACGGCGCGGAGGACGACCCGCAGGGCGCGGCGGCCGTCAACGTCGGCGGAACGCAGAATGCCGCGTCGCTCGGAGCGCCGCTCGTCTACTTCTCGACCGACTACGTCTTCGACGGGACGAAGCGCACGCCGTACTTCGAGTCCGACGCGCCGAACCCGCTGTCCGCGTATGGCAGGACGAAGCTGCACGGCGAGGCGGCGGCCGGAGAGCGCGCGTGGGTCGTGCGTTCGTCCTGGCTCTTCGGCCCGACGGGTCACAACTTCGTCCGCACGATGCTGCGCCTCGGGACGGAACGGGACGAGGTCGCGGTCGTGGACGACCAGCGCGGCTCGCCGACGTACGTCGGCCACCTCGCGGGTGCGACCCGCTCGATCGTCGAGCTGCCGTTCGGCGTGTACCACGTCGCGGCCGAGGGCGATTGCACGTGGGCGGACTTCGCGGAGGCGATCTTCGAGGAGGCCGGCCTCGAGACGCGGGTCCGTCGGATCTCCGCCGACGAGCTCGGCCGCCCGGCGCCCCGCCCCGCGTACTCGGTGCTGCGGAGCGAGAAACCGGAGACGCCTGTCCTGCCGAATTGGCGGGAAGGGCTCCGCGAGTGCCTGGCGCGAATTGGCTGACTACTCCTTCCTCACCACGTGGATCGTCGACGCGCCCATCGAGCGCGTCTGGGACGTCATCTACGCGACCGAGCGGTGGCCGGCGTGGTGGCCGGGTGTGCTGAGCGTGACCGAGCTCCACCACGCCGACGGCAACGGCGAAGGCACGATCTACCGCCACGTCTGGCGCTCGACGATCCCGTACTCGGTGCGCTTCGACGTCACCGTCGTCGAGGTGCAGCGGCCGAACCTGATCGCTGCGACCGCCGAGGGAGGGCTCGCCGGCACGGGGACGTTCAGGCTGTTCGAGGCGGCGCTCGGCACTGCGGTTACGTACGACTGGCGGGTACGCACGACGAAGGCGTGGATGAACGCGATCGCGCCGCTCGCGCGGCCGGTCTTCGCCTGGAACCACCACGCGGTGATGAAGCGGGGCGGCCGGGGGCTCGCGAAGGTGCTCGGCGTGCCGCTGGTCGCGCAGTCGTCCGGCTAACCGAAACCGTACAAAGGCGTAGGACAACCGCCGCAGCACGCGACTACGCTTGGCGCGATGCGCCTGCTCGTCACCGGAGCCGCCGGGTTCATCGGCTCGCACTTCGTCCGCCGCGTCGCCGAGGCCGGGGACGACGTCGTCGTGCTCGACAAGCTCACGTACTCGGGCAATCGCGCGAATCTCGAAGGGGTGGAGCACGCGTTCCACCAGGGCGACATCTGCGACCACGACGCCGTCGCCGAGGCCGCGAAGGGTTGCGACGCGATCGTCAACTTCGCCGCGGAGACGCACGTCGACCGCTCGATCCTCGAAGCGGCCGAGTTCATCCAGACGGACGTCGCGGGCACGCAGGTGCTGCTCGAGCTCGCCCGGCGCGACGGGATCCGCCTCGTCCACGTCTCGACGGACGAGGTCTACGGCGACCTCGAAGGGGGCGGGCGCTCGAAGGAAGAGGACCCGCTGAAGCCGTCCAGCCCGTACAGCGCATCGAAAGCCGGTGGCGACCTGCAGGTGCTGGCGTACGTGCGGACGTTCGGCGTCGACGCGTGCATCACGCGCGGCGCGAACACGTACGGCCCGCGCCAGTATCCCGAGAAGATGCTCCCGCTCTTCATCTCGAACGCGCTCGACGGCCTGCCGCTGCCGGTGTACGGGGACGGCAAGCAGGTGCGCGAGTGGCTCCACGCGGAGGACCACTCTGCCGCGATCGAGCTCGTGCTCCGCAAGGGTGTCTCCGGCGAGATCTACAACGTCGGCGGCGAGGAACGCGAGAACATCGACGTCACGCGCCGCATCCTCGAGCTCACGGGCGCGGACGAGTCACTGGTCACGCACGTCGCCGACCGCCTCGGGCACGACCGCCGCTACGCGCTCGACGACTCGAAGCTGCACGCACTCGGCTGGTCGCGCCGCTGGTCCTTCGACGACGAAGGCCTGGCCGCGACGGTCGACTGGTACCGCGACAACCGCGCCTGGTGGGAGCCGATCAAGTCGGGCGAGTTCCGCGAGTACTACGAGCGGCAGTACGCCGCCCGACTCTCCTAGGCGGGTCTGGCGGAAACCCTCCTAGCTACAGAGCTGCCGCGCCTCGTCGACCGCGGGGTGTGACCCGAGCAGCTGCTCGCGCCGGTCGAGGTAGGGCATCGCCTCGTCGCAGCGTTCGAGGTGCGCGAGCGAGTTGCCGATGTTGAAGTTCGCGTACGCCTCGTA
>DASTHC010000121.1:0-15573 GCA_035718485.1 Gaiellaceae bacterium | reverse complement strand
CTCTCCTGCGCCCGGGGGATCCTCGGTCAGCTGCGCGGCCCCGACCTGATGCCGGTGCTGCTGAACGCGGCGGACCGGCCGCTGTTCCTGGGCTCGCGGCCGACGCCGTTCGACGGCGCCGACGGCTATCCGGCTCTGCTCAATCCGCTCAGCTAGTCTCGACCCCGATGCAGGTCGAGGCGCAGGCGAGCCGCGTGCGCGGCTTCGAGCTCGCGCCGTCGACGTTCCGACTCCTTGCCACGGCGTCCGCGGTCGCGCTCTACGCGATCATCGTCAGCGGCGCGACGGTGCGGCTGACGGGCTCGGGACTGGGGTGCGAGGGTTGGCCCGGCTGCACCCCCGGCGCCGTCTTCCCGGAGAAGGGCTACCACTCGTTCGTCGAGTTCGGGAACCGCGTCGTGAGCCTCTTCCCGATCCTGCTCTCGCTCGGGACGGCTGTCGCGTCGCACTTTCTCCGCACGCTGCCGCGCTGGGTGCGCACGTGCGCGTGGGTCGCCGCGCTCGGAACGATCGCGCAGGCGCCTCTCGGGTTGATCACGGTCCGGCTCGACCTCGATCCGGTTGCGGTGATGTCGCACTTCCTGCTCGCGATCGTCGTGCTCTCGACCGCCGTCGTCGTCGCGGTCGAGGCGCGGCGCACCGAGGTGGGACCGGGCGAGCGGTTCGTGCCCGACCGGCTCCGGTGGGCGAGCCTCGCGTTCGCCGCGCTCACGCTCGTCGTCGTCTTCACGGGCACGCTCGTGACGGCCAGTGGGCCGCACGCCGGCGACCCCGACGTCGTCGACCGCCTCGGCAACATCGAGACCGCGATCCGCGTCCACGTGCGGGTGACCGCCGTGTTCGGCATCGCGCTCCTCGCGCTCGTCTGGTACCTGAGGCGGGTCTCGCCGACGCCCGTGAGGCGGATCGCCTCTGTCCTGCTCGCGCTCGTCGTCGCCCAGGCGATCGTCGGTGAGACGCAGTGGCGGAACGCGCTCCCGTGGTGGCTCGTGCTCGTCCACGTAGCTCTGGCAGCGGGAATCTGGGCGACGACGGTGTGGCTCGTAACGCTCATCTGGCGGCCGACCGCCTCGAGCGTCCGAACGTAGACTTGGGAAATGGAGGAGCTTCGCGTCTCGTCGCGGCCGAACCTGCGGCAGCCCGTGCTGATCACGGCGTTCCGCGGCTGGAACGACGGCGGTCAGGGAGCGTCGCTCGCCGCCGGCTTCCTCGCACGCTCGTGGCAGGCCGCGCGCTTCGCTGACATCGACCCGGAGCAGTTCTTCGACTTCCAGGCGACGCGCCCGCACGTGTCGCTCGTCGACGGCGTCACTCGGCAGATCGACTGGCCCGACAACGCCTTCTATCACGCTCCGATCCCCGGAACCGACCGCGACGCGCTGCTCCTGCTCGGGATCGAGCCGAACGTCCGCTGGCGCACGTTCTCGGCGCTCGTGACCCAGCTCGCCGCCGACCTCGGCGTGGAGCTCGTCGTCACGCTCGGGTCGCTGCTCGCGGACGTTCCGCACACGCGTCCGTCGCCGGTGACTGGGAGCGCGTCGGACGAGCAGCTGGTCGAGCGTCTCGGCCTGCAGCCGTCGCGGTACGAAGGGCCGACGGGGATCGTCGGGGTGCTCCACGACGCGTGCAAGAACGCGGGCCTCCCATCCGCGAGCCTCTGGGCGGCGGTCCCGCACTACGTCTCGCTCGCCCCGAGCCCGCGGGCCGCGCTCGCGCTCTGCCGCCGGCTGGGCGAGCTCCTCGAAACGGAGATCGACACGGGCGAGCTCGAAGAGGCGAGCGAGTCGTACTCGCAGCAGGTGAGCGAGGCGGTCGCAGCCGATCCCGAGACTGCCGCCTACGTCGAGGAGCTCGAGCAGCGGACCGAGGAGATCGAGGAAGAGGAGGACCTTCCGTCGGGCGACGCGCTCGCCGCCGAGCTGACGCGCTACCTGCGCGAACGCGAGAAGGACAACGGCGGCCCCGAAGGCCCGGCCGTCTAGCAGCGGCTAGAGCGCAGCCGCGATGCGCAGCGCTTCGTCGAGCGACGGTGCTCCCTCGAGCCGGTACGCGACGCTCCCGTGCTGCCAGAGCAGGAGCGTTCCGCGTGGCTCGAGCGCCTCGTAGTGGCGGCGGCGATCTGCGCCGATGTACGTGTAGGTCGCGGTAGCGCTCCCGTCGATCCAGACGGCGTCGTTGCCCTCGACGTCGACGCGCCGCACACCGGCATCCCCCACGACGTCGAATGCTGCCGCGCCGGTGCCCGACCACCACTCAGTGAGCGTCGCTCCGTCCCCGAGGAAGAACGTCACCATGCCGCCTTGGACGTCGTTGCGGACGTAGATCCGCTCCGGCTCGGGCGACGGGGCGACGACCGCGAACGACGTGACGCGCTCCGCGTCGGCGCGTGAGCCCGGGACGCCGAGGTACGGCGGCGCGACGTCGACGGCACGCGGCGGCAACGTCGCGACGTGCGCGACCGCGACGCCTGGCACGAGGTCGAGGACCGCACGAGCCGCTGAGCGCGCCGCCGGCGAGAGCGCGAGGACGGTCGCTGCGGCGAGGAGGACAGCCGCGGTCGCCGCGAGCTCGTGCCGGAGCCGCTCGAGCGCCCGCCAGATCCGCACGCGGACCGAGGCCGGACGGACTCCGAGGAGGCGCGCGGTCTCGGAGTCGTCGAGCTCCGCGACGAAGCGGCCGAGCAGCGCGATCCGGTCCTCGACCGGGAGCCGGTCGAGCGCCGCCAGCAGCGCCGCGCGCTCCTCGCGCGCGATCAGCTCGAGCTCGTCCGCAGATCCGTCCGGCGCCGGGGCGAGCGCGGCCCGCTCCGCGAGCCGCGCATGCCTGGCGGCGCTCCGGCGCGCATTCCGTGCTTCGTTGGCGACGATGCGCAGGAACCACGGCCGAAACGGGGAGCCGAGACGGAACGTCCCGAGCTTCCGATACGCCTTGATGAACGCCTCCTGCGTCGCGTCCTCACCGGCGCTCGCGCCGGCGATGCTCACAGCCGTCCGGCGCGCGCTTCCTTCGTGGGCGCGCACGAGCTCGGCATACGCGCGCTCGTCGCCGGCCCGTGCTCGGGCGATCAGCGCGTCGTCGTGGGCCGTCGCGGGCACAGCCATCGCTCGGGATACACGCTAGGCGTCCCGAGCGTTACGCGAAAGACTCAGCCCTGCGCGACGGCGTCGGGCTCGGCGGCCGGCTGTGGCTCCGGCTCCGCCTTCCCGCTCTGCCGCTGCTGCGGCTGCTGCTTCTGCTGCGCCTCGGTCCCCTTCTTCTTCCGCCGGCGCCTGCGCCGCTTGCGCGACGGCTGCGTCTTCGGCTGCGGCAGGTTCTCGGCGAGCGCGAGCGAGACCTCGTCGATCGGCCCGAGCCGCTCGCGCGCCGCGTCGAGGAGCTTCGTCGCGCGCGGCGTGTACGCCTCGGCCGATGCGAGGAGCGCTGCACCGACCGGCTTCGGCAGCTCGAGCGCCGTGTTGACGAGCTTCGCGGCGTTCTCCTCGTGGCGGTGGCCCCGCGAGTTCGCGAGCGCGCCGAGCAGCCGCTTCGCCTCGGGATACTCCTGCGAGGCCTTGCGGTCGAGCACCTTGCGGGCCGCGCGTGCCAGCCGCCACGTCCAGCGGGCGAGGATCTGCTCGGGCGCGTCGGCGTTCCCCTCGCCGATCGCACGGAGGAGCGTGCGGATCCCGCCGAGGCGGTCCTTGTCCCACGTCGGCGCCGAGGTGACGAGCGTGACGAGGTCGTCGAAGTCGGCGCGGTCGACGCGCATCGACACGCGGTCTGCGAGCGCCATCATCCGCAGGCGCCGGTTCGGGTTCTCCGCTGCGCACGTCGTCAGGAACTGCTCGAGGGCGCCCTTCGTCGCACGCCCCGCGGTGAGCTTCTCGACGAACTGCGTGCGCTCCTCGAAGCGGATCTGCCGCCCCGCGATCGACGCCCAGAAGCGCTGCTCGTCGTCGTCGAGGTACTTCGGGTCGACCCGCTGCCACTCGCGCTGGATCACGCCGAGGCGTCTGCGCACGTCGGGCGTGACGGGGACGAGCCACGGCGCCGGCGTGAGCTTCCGCTTCGCGCGGCGCTGGATCCTGCGGCGCGGGGCGGGCGTGACACGCGCGCCCTCGCGGTAGAAGTCCGCGTCGAGGAGCGAGTGCAGCGAGACGACGCGCTCGTTGTGCGTCGCGCCCTTCGGGACGAAGTCGACGACGATGCCGGCCTCCTTGCGAGCGTGCATCCGCATGATCCGGCCGATGCGCTGCTGGTAGACGCGGCGCGAGGCGGTCGGCGCGAGGTGCATGCACACGGTCGCGCGCGGTGAGTTCCATCCTTCCGCGAGCAGCATCGCGTTGATCAGCACGTTGATCTCGCCGCGCTCGTACGCAGCCAGCGTCTCCGCGAGCTTGACGGGAGGCGTGCGGCCCGACACGGCCTCTGCCTTGATCCCGACCGCGCGGAACTCCTGCGCGAGGTGGTAGGCGTGGTCGACGCCGGCCGCGTAGACGATGCCCGGCGTATTGTCGAAGCGGTCGCGGTAGAGCGACGCAGCCGCGAGGTTCAGCGCCTGGTGGTCGAGGGCCTTGGCCAGCTCTTCCTGGTCGAAGTCGCCGCCGATGATCGGAACGTTGTTGATCGCCGCGACGGGCGGAACGCGGAGCGACCGGAGCGGTGCGATCAGGCCGCGTCGCGCGGCCTCGGCGAGGGGGAGATCGTCGACCGACGCCGGGAAGACGTCGGAGACCTGCTTTGCGATCAGCTCCTCGGTCGCCGTCATGCCGATGTAGAGCGGCTCGTGGAACGACCGGATCGCCTTCGACGTCTTCTCGCCGAGCGCGGTGTGCGCTTCGTCGGCGATCACGAGGTGGTACGCGTCGCGTGAGATGTCGTCGAAGTGACGCGCGAACCACGCGTACGTCTGGATCGTGATCGGGTTCTCGCGCGGCGGCGTCTGGCCGCGCAGGATCGCCTCGTTGAAGCGCTCGCCGTACCCCTCGGTCGTGAGGTCGCGGTTGAACTGCTGAACGAGCAGTCGCCGGTGCGTGAGGATCAGGACTCCGAGCGTTCGGGCGGCCTCGACGAAACCGGCCGCGGCGATCGTCTTGCCGGAGGCCGTCGGGTGGCGGAAGCGGAACCGTCGCGCCGCACCGGGGTCCGGGCCGTGGTAGACGTCGTCGCCGGTGTCGACGTCGGCCTCGGTCTCGAGCAGGCCGAGCTCGTCCTCGGGCTCCTCCTCGAGCGCCTCGGGCGCATCCTCAACGGCGACGACCGCGCCGTTCCCGTTGCCGCCGTTCTCCTTCTGGTTCGCGTGGATCAGCTCGGTGAGCATCCCCGCGAGCGCGTCGACCTGATGGCGACGGAGCTCGGTGCCGGACGCCAGCTTCGGCCGCTCCTCGACGAGGACCCGCTCGAGCCCGAGCATCAGGCCGTAGCGGACCTTCCAGCCGTAGGACGGCTCGGGGAGCCCGCGGTCGAGCTCGGCGATCGCGTCGTCGAGGGCGCGCCTGCGGGCGGTGCCCGGCGCCAGGACCTCGGCGGCCTGCTCGCCTTCGTGGAGGAAGGCTTCGCCCGCCCACTCCTGGGCTTTGAGCGCCGCTCCCGCGAGCTCGTCGCCCGCGAACGGCGAATCCGTGAGGTGATCGGTCGTCGTTGCCACGGTGGCAGCGCCGGAATGCGCTGCAGCTTCCATCAGAGGTGCGGCCCGGTTCTGACCCCGACTCGGGCGTCGCACCGCACAGTGTAGACGATCCGACCGGTAGAAGTACGGGCCGTGAAGGTCGCGTTGCTCACACGTGAATACCCGCCGGACGTCTACGGCGGGGCGGGCGTCCACGTCGCCTACCTGGCCCGGGAGCTCGAGCGGCTCGTCGATCTCGAGGTTCGGCCCTTCGCGAAGTTCCCGCCGCCTGAGGAGCTCGAAGGCGCCAACGCGGCCTTGAAGACGATCGGGACGGACGTGCTGATGGCGGCCGACCTCGACGGCGCCGAGCTCGTGCACAGCCACACGTGGTACGCGAACCTCGCCGGCCACCTCGCGAAGCTCCTGCACGGCGTGCCGCACGTGGCGACGACGCACAGCCTCGAGCCGTCGCGGCCGTGGAAGGCCGAGCAGCTCGGCGGCGGCTACCGGCTCTCGAGCTGGTGCGAGCGCACGGGTCTCGAGGGCGCGGACGCGGTGATCGCGGTCTCGACCGCGATGCGCGAGGACGTCCTCGCCGCGTACCCGGCGCTCGACCCGTCGAACGTGCACGTGATCGGAAACGGGATCGACACGGCCGAGTACGAGCGCGTCGAGACGCGGGGAGCGCTCGAGCGCTACGGCGTGCACGAGCCCTACGTGCTCTTCGTCGGGCGGATCACGAAGCAGAAGGGCCTCTCGACGCTCCTCGCCGCAGCGCCGCAGCTCGAGGGCGCACAGCTCGTGCTCGCCGCCGGCGCGCCCGACACCGAGGAGCTCGCGCGCGAGACCGAGCAGGCAGTCGCGAGGCTCGACGACGTCGTCTGGATCGAGGAGATGCTTCCGAAGCCGGACGTGATCGAGCTGCTCTCGCACGCCTCGGTCTTCGTCTGCCCGTCGATCTACGAGCCGCTCGGGATCGTGAACCTCGAGGCGATGGCGTGCCACACGGCCGTCGTCGCCTCGCGCGTCGGCGGGATCCCCGAGGTCGTCGTCGACGGCGAGACCGGCCTGCTCGTCCCGCCGGATGATCCCAACGCGCTCGCGCGCGCGATCAACGAGCTCGTCGCCGACCCGGCGCGTGCAGCGCGTATGGGGGAGGCAGGCCGTACCCGCGCAGTCGGCGAGTTCGGCTGGGACCGCGTCGCGGAGAAGACCGCCGAGCTCTACCGCACGCTCGTCTGAGCGAGCGAGTAACCCCGCTGTTCCAGGTGGGGGGTGATCCCGCCGAGGAAGAACGGCCAGCCGGCGCCGAGGAGCAGGCACGTGTCGACGTCCGCGGCCTCGCGGACGACGCCCTCGTCGAGCAGGTGGCGGATCTCGTCCGCGAGCGCCTCGAGCACCGCTTCCTGGATCTCGTCGACCGTCCTGTGCCGGTCGCCCGCGATCACGATCTCGTCCTTCCCGTCTGCGTAGTTCGCGAGCGTCGGTGAGAGCGGGAACCGGTCCGGATACGCCTCGTGCATCGTCTCGAGCACGTGGTTCGCGACGCGCGGGCCGACGAGCTGGAGCAGCACCGACGGCGCCATCGGCATGCCGAGCGAGACGATCGCCTCGT
Organism: Gaiellaceae bacterium; assembly: GCA_035718485.1. Lineage (GTDB taxonomy): Bacteria > Actinomycetota > Thermoleophilia > Gaiellales > Gaiellaceae > JACCTU01. The sequence goes on along the minus strand of DASTHC010000121.1, from coordinate 8,368 downwards.
CCGTCTCCGCGACCGTGTTGCCGTGCTCGAGCGAGTCCATCAACACGCTCGTCATCCGCGTCAGCACGCGGTTGACGACGAAGCCGGGCGCGTCGTGTACCACGACGCCGCGCTTGCGCAGCTTCTTGCAGACGTCCCACGCCGTCGCGAGGGCCTCGTCCGAGGTCTCGTCGTGCCGCACGATCTCGACGAGCGGCAGCACGGCGACGGGGTTGAAGAAGTGCAGCCCGACGTCGGCGCCCATCTCGGCGAGCGAGAGCGAGGAGGTGTTCGACGCGAGGATCGCGTTCGGCGCGAGCTCGCGGAGCGTCGCGAAGACCTCCTGCTTGACGCCGAGCTCCTCGACGACGGCCTCGAGCACGAGGTCGCAGTCCTCGAAGCCGTCCCAGCCGGTCGTTCCGGAGACGATCGTCGCGAGAAACGGCTTCCTCGCCTGCATCTCGCCCCGGATCTCTACGAGCGAGCGGTCGACGATCTCCTGCGAGAGATCGCGGATCACGAGCGGGACCTCGAGGCGCTTCAGGAAGAGGGTCGCGAGCTGCGTCGCCATCAGCCCGGCCCCGACGATTCCGACCTTCTCGATCCGGCGCGGCTTCGCGTCGGGGACTCCGACGCCCTTCTTCTGCCGGCGCTCGACGAGGTTGAACGAATAGATCGAGTTCTGTGCCTGCGGCTCGGGGAGGAGGCCCGCGATCGCGTCCTCCTCGGCGCGGTAGCCGTCGGCAAGCGACCACGTCGGCGCGCCCTCGATCAGGTCGAGCGCGACCTGGGGTGAGCGTGCCGGGCCCATCAGCTCGTCGCGCGCGCGGCGCAAGACCTCGTCGGTGTCGGAGAGGTCGGCTTCCTCTCGTCGTGTCGGACCCGAGCGCAGATACGCGATCGAGTCGTCGAGGAACTCCACGTCCTCGAGAACCACGTCGACGATGCCGAGCTCGAGCGCCTTCTGCGCGTCGAGCATCCGGTTCTGCCGGAGCGGGTTGCTCACGACGACCTTCACGGCGCTCGCCGCCCCGATCAGCCGCGGCAGCAGCTGCGTGCCTCCCCAGGCGGGGAAGAGGCCGAGGAAGACCTCCGGAGTGCCCACGTGCCGCACCGAGCGCGCGATCGCGCGGTGATCGCAGTGGAGCGCGATCTCGAGCCCACCGCCGAGCGCCGCGCCGTTGATCGCGGCGAGCGTCGGGAACGGGAGAACTCGGAGGCGGAGGAAGAGCTCGTGGCCTGCGCGTGAACCGGCGCGCGCGAGGTCGGGCGTCACGTTCGGGAACGCGTCGATGTCGGCGCCGACCGCGAAGACGTACGGCTTGCCGGTGAGCACGAGGCCGGCCCACTCCTGCGACTCGACCTCGTCGAGTGTCCGCTCGAGCGACTCCAGGGCCTCGCGTCCGAAGGTCGACGGCTTCGTCCAGTCCTCGCCGTTGTCGATCGTGACGAGCGCGAGGTCGCCGACGCGCCGGAGCTTGAACTCGGTGCTCACGCGCGCTCCCACAGCACCGCGGCCCCCATGCCCATCCCGATGCAGAGTGCCGTGAGCCCGTACCGGACGTCGCGCTCGCGCATCCCGTACGCGAGCTGCGCGATCAGCCGGACGCCTGTCGCCGCGAGCGGGTGGCCGCACGCGATCGCGCCGCCGTACGGGTTCAGCCGCTCGTCGTCCGGGTCGACCCCGAGCTCGCGGCACCACGTCAACACCTGCACCGCGAACGGCTCGTTCAGCTCGAAGAGGCCGACGTCGTCGAGCGTGAGCCCGTGACGCTCGAGCACGCGCTGCGTCGCCGGGACGGGCCCGATGCCCATCAGCTCCGGCTCGACTCCGGCGTACGCGAAGCCGACGAGCCGCAGCCGCGGCTCCAGCCCGAGCTCCTCGACGGCCTCGCCGGACGCGAGGAACGCGGCGGTCGCGCCGTCGGTGAGCCCGGCGGAGTTGCCGGCCGTGACGCGTCCGCCCGCGCGGAACGGCGTGCGCAGGTCGGCGATCCCCTCGAGCGTGGTGTCGGGGCGGAGGAACTCGTCGCGCGCAGCGAGCGCCCAGCCGTCCTCGGTGAAGACGCTCATCGGGACGACCGTCTCGCGCATGACGCCGTTCTCCCAGGCCGCGGCCGCGCGTTGCTGCGAGCGAACGGCGAACGCGTCGGCGTCGTCCTTCGTGATCTCCGCGAAGCGGTCGTGGAGGTTCTCGGCGGTCGCGCCCATCGTCGCGGCGCTCTCGTCGACGATGCGCTCCGTGATGAAGCGCGGGTTGAAGTCGACGTCCTCGCCCATCGGATGGTGGCCCATGTGCTCGACTCCGCCCGCGAGCACGACGTCGGCGGCGCCCCACGCGATCTCGCCCGCTCCGGCGGTGACGGCGGTGAGCGCGCCCGCGCACATCCGGTCGACCGCGAAGCCCGGGACCGTCTCCGGGAGGCCCGCGAGCAGGCCGACGTCGCGGCCGAGCGTCAGCCCCTGGTCACCGACCTGTGCGGTCGCGGCCATGATCACGTCGCCGATCCGCTCGACCGGGATCTCGGGGTTTCGGCGCACGAGCTCGCGGACGGCCTTCACCGCCATGTCGTCCGCGCGCGTGCGCCAGAAGAGCCCCTTGGGCCCGGCCTTGCCGAACGCCGTCCGGACGCCGTCGACGAAGTAGACCTCGCGCATCGCGGATAGCCTAGTCGGGCGTTGACTGGCGGTTCAACGGACTGGGACGAGGTCGCCGCCCGGCAGGAGCGGCGCTCCGAGGGAGCGCTCGGCGCCGTGCACCGCGGGAACGCCGCGTACGGCGCCGGGCTCGCGCACCTGATGCGCCGCGACCGGGAAGCCGCCCGACGCTGGCTCGACACCGCCGTGACCGCCTACCGGGAGAGCTGGGCCGAGGCGCCGCCGGAATCGTGGGGCCGGCCGATCGCAGGCATGAAGTCGCGCCTGCTCGCCGGCAAGCCCGCCGCTGACGAGGCGCAGTGGGCGCTCGACGCCGGGGCGGACGTCGCGGAGAGCCCGATCGGCCGCTACGCCGCCGGGCTCGCGCACCTCATCCGCGGCGAGGACGCCGAGGCGCGTGCGCACGCCGACGCGATCCGCGCGCGCAACGACTTCCCGAACGACGTCGGCGATGCGCTGGCGGCGCTCGCCGCGGCCGACCGAGTCGCGTACGTCGAGGCGGTCGAGTCGGTGCTCGAATCGTTCGAAGGCCGGACCGACTACCTCGAGGACGTCGCGGTCGCCGACACCGTGCTCGTGCTGCAGGCGCTCGCCGCCCCCCGAGGAATGCAGGCCGACCTCAAATCGGCGCTGCTGCCCGGCTAGCATTCACCTGCGTATGGAGTTCGGTCTCTACCTGCTCTTCCTGGTCCCGCCGCTCGTGATCGGCCTCGCCGTCCAGTGGTGGCTCAAGCGGACGTTCGCGCGTTACTCGAACGTCCCGCTCTCGAGCGGTCTCACCGGCGCGCGGGTCGCGCGCGAGGTGCTCGACCGTAACGGCCTCGACAACGTCCCCGTCGAGGAGGCCCAGGGCGGTGCGCTCTCCGACCACTACGACCCGCGGAAGCGCGCACTCTTCCTCTCGCCGCCGGTCTACGAGCCGACGACGGTCGCCGCGGCCGCGGTCGCCGCGCACGAGTCCGGCCATGCGCTGCAGCACGCGTCGGGCTACGTGCCGCTCTCGATCCGCTCGAAGATGTTCCCCGTCGTCGCGATCGCGTCGTCCGCGTGGATCTGGCTTCTGCTCGCGGGCGCTCTGCTCGGTGCGCTGAACCTCGTCGCAGTCGCGCTCGCCCTCTACGCGGTCGCGGTTCTCTTCCACCTCGTGACGCTGCCGGTGGAGTTCAACGCGTCACGCCGGGCGTCGCAGCAGCTCGCCGGGCTCGGCCTCGTCACGACCGCCGAGCGCGAAGGCGTGAACAAGGTGCTGAACGCCGCCGCGCTGACCTACGTGGCAGGCGCGCTCGCCGCGCTCAGCCAGCTCCTCTACTACCTGCTCGTCTTCTTCGGCAACCGCGACTAAGCAGGAGGGCTCGGCGAAGGAGGCGCTGTGCCGCCGGGCCGCGCTGGACGCCCCGATGCGGCGTCCTCAGTCGCGCCCGTAGCCTCCGGCTACGAACGCTCCCTGCGTCCTTGCGTCGGAACGACCATCGCGCCCCGACGACGAGGCCTCCTCCGCCAAGCCCTCCTAGTTCGCCGTGTGCGGGTGGAAGACGAGCGTGATCACGATCGGGTCCTGCTCGGGATCCTCGAGCTCGTCGATCCGGTCGGACATCATCTCCCAGAGGTCGCGCACCTTCTCCGGTGCGATCCGCACGGTGACCTGCGCGCTCCGGAACTTGCCCTGCGGCCCGAACTTCGCCCAGCCGGCGTTCACCTCGTCGAGGATCGCCTCGTGGACGTCGCTCGTCGCCCCGGGCGCGGTCAAGAGCTCGGGCGCGACGCGGATCGTGTTCGCGACCGCGCGGTAGGGCTTCTCGCGGCCGTGGCCGCCCTCGACTCGCTGGATCAGCCCAACCTTGAGCAGCGTCCGCACGTGGAAGTGCAGGTGCCCGGGATCGACCTCGAGCCGCTGCGCGAGCTCGCGGTTCGTCAGTGTCTCGTCGTTCTCGCCGAGCAGCTCGAGCACGCGAAGCCGGAGCGGATGGCCGAGCGCCTTCAGCTGCTCCGGCTTGTCGATCGTGAGGACGCCGAGCGAGGCTGCACCCGGGTCCTCGGCCGTTGCCATGGCGATTACATATAGGAATCGCCGCTCGGTGTCTAGATCCTGAGCTTCTCTGCGGCTGGAGGATCGAGGATCACGAGTGTGCGCCCGGTCGTCGATCGCGCGAGGCTCGCGGGCGTCGCCTCCGAGGGCGGCTCGGCGAACGCCCTGCGGACCGCGTCAGCCTTCTCGGCGCCGGTCACGAGGAAGACAACGAGCGGCGCCGACTGGAACAGCGGGAGCGTCATCGTCACGCGGTCGACGTACGGCTCGAGCTTCGCCTGCGCGGGAATCGCCCGCCTGTTGCGCTCGCGAAGCTCGGGCGCGTTCGGGTAGAGCGACGCGAAGTGGCCGTCGGGCCCGACGCCGTTGAGCACGAAGTCGAGCGTGACGCCTTCGAGCTCGGCGTCGTAGAGGTCCGCGGCCGGCTCTGCCCCCAGCTCGCCCTGGATCCGGTGCACCGCCGCGGGCGGGACCTGCAGCCGGTCGAGCAGCGCGCGCTTCGCCATCGCGTAGTTCGACCACTCGTGCTCCGGCGGCACGCAGCGCTCGTCGCCCCACCAGAGCGTCGTTCCGCTCCAGTCCGGCCGCCGCTCGGCGGCGAGCTCGTACGCGCGCTCGGGGCTCGTGCCGCCCGTCAGGACGACGTCGCCTTCCGCTGACACGAGCAGATCGGCGCAGCGGGAAGCCGCGTCCTCCGCGTCGCGTGCGACCTCGATCTCTATTGGCCGCCGGCCGCGAGCTCCTGCGACCGCTCCATGGCTGCCTGAATCGCGTTCAGGAACGCGGCGCGTACGCCCTCCTGCTCGAGGACGCGGATCGCGCGGATCGTCGTCCCACCGGGCGACGTGACGGCCTCGCGCAGGTCGACCGGGTGCATCTTCTCGTCGCGGAGCAGCTTCGCCGTGCCGAACATCGTCTGGATCACGAGCTGCGTCGACACCTCGCGCGAGAGACCCAGCAGGATTCCCGCTTCGATCATCGCCTCGGACAGGAGCGCGAAGTACGCCGGGCCCGACCCCGAAACCGCGGTGACGGCGTCCATCGCCGACTCGGGGAGACGGACGACGCGGCCGAGGTGCAAGAGGACGTCCTCCGCGAGCTGCAGGTGCTCGTCGCCTGCGTGCGCGCCCGCGGCGAGACCCGCGATCCCTTCGTGCACGGTCGACGGCGCGTTCGGCATCGCCCGTACGACCGGCACCCCGTCGGCGAGCCGCGACTCGATCTGCGCGGTCGGGATCGCCGCGGCGACGGAGAGCACCGTCTGCTCCGGCGAGACGGACGGCGCGATCTCGCCGAGCAGCGCCGCGAAGTCCTGCGGCTTGACGGCGATCACGACGATCGAGGCGCCGACGACCGCCTCGGCGTTCGAGAGCGTCGCCTCGACGCCGAACCGCTCACGCAGCTCCGCGACGCGCTCCTCGCGGCGTCCCGTGACGACCACGTCGTTCCATCCCGACGAGAGGAGCCCCGAGAGCAGGGACTCGCCGATCTTCCCCGCGCCGAGGATCGCGAGCCGTGCCATGCCGAGACTCTAAGCGGCGCGGGTCCGGATGCGGTGCGGCGGCTTGCGGATTCGCTCGGCGTTCGGCAGCGGGATCAGCCCACGGCCGAACCCGGACATCAGGTAGACGCTCGCGAGGCCGGCCCATTCGCCGTACGGCTCGAGGAGCGCCGCGGTCTCATGGCCCTCGACCCAGCGCCCTTCGAGCTCGATCATCAGCTGCACGAGCCCGAGATCGCCGACGAGCCCGTACTCCTTCCGGCCGAGCCCCTCGAGGCAGACGACGCCCACCGACCAGGGGCCGAGCCCGCGCTCGCGCTCGAGCCGTTGCGACACGGTGTCCGACGGGACGGCCTTCATCCGCTCGAGCTCGACCGAGCGGCAGATCCTCGCGAGGGTCGCGCCGCGCCGTGCGTGGAGCCCGTGCGAGCGGAGCTGCGCGGGCGACGCGCGCCCGAGCGTCTCGCAGTCCGGCGGTGCGTGGATGTCGCCGACCGGCCTCGAGAGCGAGCGGATGATCCTCTTCTCGATCGCCCGCGCGCGGCGCGACTCGATCAATTGGCCGCAGAGCGCCCGGAGCAGCGCGTGCGCCACCGTGCCGACGCGGAGCACGCGCTTCCCCTGCATGTGCGCGATCGGGCCGCGGAGCAGCTTGTCCTTCCGGAACCGGCGCAGGAACTCGGTGTGGTCGTCGTCGACGGCGAGCATCCACCGAAGCTGCTCGACGACCTCCTCGCTCGGGCCGCGGAGGACGATCGTCCCGTCGCGGAGCTGCGTCGCGAGCGCCTGCTCGTCGCCGATCGCAGCCCGGAGGACGCCGTCACGCCAGACGCGTGTCGCGTCGGACGCACCGCGGGCCGTGAGGGCGAGAGAGTAGGGGCCGGTCGGACGGATCCGAGCCGTGACCGTCAACGCTCGAGGGGCGTGTGTGCGGTCGGTTGGCTGCGGACTGCGTAGTCGGTCGCGCGCTCGAGCGCGTCGAGCGCCTCGGCGTCGCGTCCTGCGTCGCGGAGGACCTTCGCCCAACGGCGGCAGCACTGCGCGGCTTCGCGCCAGCGTGACATCGAGTCGAGCGTAGTGACGGCGCGCGCGAACGCGTCGGTCGACTCGGCGACCTTGCCCTGAAGCGCGAGCGCCTCGCCGAGCGCCCACCACGCGCTGCCCTGCTCGCCCTCGAGATCGTCGCCCAGCCGGTCGAGCGCCTCGCGTGCGTACCGCTCGGCCTCGTCGCCGAGGCCGCGCGCCGCGGCGTTCTTCGCCTGTTCGATCCGCAGGAGGGAGATATCGACCGGGTCGGTGCTCGGCGCGAAGAGGGCCTCTGCCTGCGCGAGGTGCGGGACGGCGTCCTCGGGGCGGTCCTCCATCCCCATGATCCACGCGCAGAGGAGGTGCGCACGTCCGAGGTGGACGGAGTCGTCCGTCGCCTCGAGGAGCGCGATCGCCTGGCGGACGTACTTGAGCGCGCGGGCCGGGTGCCCGCCGGCCTCGGAGAGCCGCGCGATCGACCAGAAGACGCGGATCCGCGTGTAGACGTCGGACGCGTTCTCGGCGCGGTCGAGCGCCGTCGTCAGAACCGACTCGGCGCGCTCGAGCTGGCCGAGATCCGTCAGCGCCGCGCTCAGGTATCCGGCAAAGCGGACGTATGCGCTCACGTTCTCCGGATCCTCGCGGTCGATCTCGTCGAGGCACGACTCGAGCAGTGCGATCGCGCGCTCGTGAACGCCGATCGCCGTGTACGAACGCCCGAGCTGCGCGTAGACGTCCGGGCGGTCGAGCGGTGTGAGCTCGCCCGAGTCGACGGCCTCCTGCAGGAGCGCCGCCGCGTTCGCATTGTCGGAGAGCTGTGCCGCCGCGAGGCCAAGTCCGACCCGCGCCTGTGTGGCGGAGCCGAGGTCGCCGGCCTCCGTCGCCTCCGCGAGCAGCTCGCGGAACGCCTCCTGCGCGGCGTCGGGCTCTCCGCCGATCCGCAGCCGGAGCTCGGCGTCGGCGAGCCGGAGCTCGCGCTGGTCGACGTCGCGGAGCTCGGAGCCCGTCTCGAGGTACTCGGGCGAGACGCCGAGCTTGCGCGCGAGCATGCGGAGCGCCTTGACGGACGGGCGGCGCGTGCCGGCCTCGATCCGAGAGATGTATGCGTACGAGACGCCCGGGGACGCCAGCTCGCGCTGTGACAATCCCCGCTCGAGACGTAGGCGTCGCAGACGGAC
>DASTHC010000120.1:0-10515 GCA_035718485.1 Gaiellaceae bacterium | reverse complement strand
GTGGTGCTGAAGCCGGCGGAGACGACGCCGCTCACCGCGCTGCTCTTCTGCGACGTGCTCCGCCAGGCGGAGCTGCCGCCGGGCGTCGTGAACATCGTCACCGGCGACGGACGAACGGGCGCGGCTCTCGTCAAGCACCCGGGCGTCGACAAGATCGCGTTCACGGGCTCGACCGACGTGGGGAAGGCGATCCAGCGCGAGCTCGCCGGCACCGGAAAGAAGCTCACGCTCGAGCTCGGCGGGAAGGCCGCGAACGTCATCTTCGACGACGCGCCGCTCGACCAGGCGGTCGAGGGGATCGTCAACGGCATCTACTTCAACCAGGGCCACGTCTGCTGCGCGGGCTCGCGGCTACTCGTGCAGGAGTCGATCTACGAGCCCGTTGTCGACAAGCTGAAGCGCCGCCTCTCGACGCTCCGAGTCGGCGACCCGCTCGACAAGAACACCGACGTCGGCGCGATCAACTCGAAGATGCAGCTCGAGAAGATCGAGGAGCTCGTCGAGGCGGGCAAGGAAGAGGGAGCGGAGATCTACCAGCCCCCGTGCCGCCTGCCGGAGAAGGGCTACTGGTTCGTGCCGACGGTCTTCACGAACGTCGCGCAGAGCTATCGCATCGCGCAGGAGGAGATCTTCGGGCCGGTGCTCTCGGTCCTGACCTTCCGCACGCCCGACGAGGCCGTCGAGAAGGCGAACAACACGCCGTACGGGCTGAGCGCCGGCGTCTGGACGGAGAAGGGCTCGCGTATCCTCTGGATGGCGCAGCAGCTCCGCGCCGGCGTCGTGTGGGCGAACACGTACAACCGCTTCGACCCGACGTCGCCGTTCGGCGGCTACAAGGAGTCCGGCTTCGGCCGCGAGGGCGGGCTGCACGGGCTGGAGCCGTACATCAAGTTCGACTCGGAGGCGTTCGGCGGATGAGCCGGCTGCCGGTCAAGAAGACGTACAAGCTCTTCATCGGCGGCGCGTTCCCGCGCTCCGAGTCCGGCCGGACGTACGAGGCCGAGGGCCAGAACGTCGCCCGCGCGTCGCGCAAGGACGTCCGCGACGCGGTGCGCGCCGCGCGTCCGGCGTACGAGAAGTGGGCCGCGATGACCGCGTACAACCGCGGCCAGGTGCTCTACCGCGTCGCGGAGATGATGGAGGCGCGCCGCTCGGAGTTCGCCGAGCTCTGCACGGGAACGAAGGAAGTCGACCGCTCGATCGACCGCTTCGTCTGGTACGCCGGATGGGCGGACAAGCTGCCGCAGGTGCTCGGCGGCGCGAATCCCGTGGCGGGCCCGTACTTCAACTTCACGGTGCCGGAGCCGACCGGTGTGGTCGGCGTGCTGGCTCCCGACGAGCCGCCGCTCGCGGGACTCGTCTCACGCATCGCGCCGGTGCTCGTGGGCGGCAACGCGGTCGTCGCGGTCGCGTCCGAGCCGAAGCCGCTGGCCGCGATCGAGCTCGCGGAGGTGCTCGCCACGTCCGACGTGCCCGGTGGCGTCGTCAACATCCTCACCGGCCACAAGGAGGAGCTCGCTCCGTGGCTCGCCGGCCACATGGACGTGAACGCGATCGACGTGACGGGCGCGGACGGGCTCGTGCCCGACCTCGAGCGCCTCGCCGCCGAGAACGTCAAGCGTGTCGTCCGCGGCCAGGTCGACGGCCAGAGCCCCTGGCAGATCGCCGACTTCCTCGAGCTGAAGACCGTCTGGCACCCGATCGGCCGCTGAGCGCCCGATCAGCCGGGCACGAGGCGCGTGCACGCAGCTGACCCCGTCGCTGCGGTCCCCCGCGACGTGCTCGCTCGACTCGGCCCGTCACCGCGCGAGCTCGGCCGTCTCGGGTCCTCTCGGGTGTTGGAGGGGAACGGCCTCGTGCTCAAGGCCGGTCCCCCGGACCGTGCGGCCAGGGAGGCCTTCGTGCTCGGTGAGCTCGTCGACACGCTTCCACTTCGGCTTCCGCCCCTGCTCGAGGCGGGCGAGGGCTGGCTGCTGATCGGGGCCGTCGACGTCGAGCTTGCAGACCCTGCGGCGGCTCTTTCTGACCTTGCAGCGCTCCACGACGCGCTCGCCCACGAAGCGGTCCTCGCCGACCGACGCCTGCGCGACGTCGCGGGAGACGAGCTGCCGACGCTCGTCGACCGGAGCACCGCGCTGGCCGCAGAAATGGCCTTGCCCGACCCGCTGCTCACGCTCGCCGCCGACCCTCGGCCGCTCCTCGCCGCGTTGACCGGCCCGACCACCCTCGTGCACGGAGATGCCTGGCCGGGAAACGTCCTGGCGACGCAGGGCGGCGGGCGCTGCTGGATCGACTGGGAGGAGGCCGGTCGCGGCCACGCCGCCCTCGATCTCGCGAACTGGCTGCACGGCTCGCCGTGGGTACCGCGCTCTCCGTCACCCGAGCACGATCTTGCCGTCTACCTTGCTGCGCGCAAGACCGCGGTCGACGACGCCGCCTTCCGGCGCGCGGTCGATGCGGCGGTCGTCCTCCTGTTTCTCCTCCTCGACCTCCCCGGCATCCGGATCTCCGAGCCCGCAGCGCGGCGCGAGTTCATCGACCGCCGAGCCGCCGCCGCCCGACGCCTATTGCGGTGAGGGCGGCGATGGGGGAGGCGGAAGACCCCGACGCGTGTCCCGCTTCCGCTCGCCCGAGCGGACGTCGATCCCGCCCATCAGCGACCACGCGCGTACGCGGATCAGCGGGCCCGAGCCACCCGGAGCGACCCGGTTGTCGTTCCCGCCCATGAACGCGAACCCGGAGAACTCGACGCGCGCGCCCTCGGGCACCCAGATGTCGGAGCCGCCCATGATCGCGATCGCGGTCACGGTGGTCTCACCCTCGGGGAACTGCGCGTGCCGGAGGTCGAGGTCGCTGCCGCCCATGAGATCGAACACCACCGAGTGCTCCGGCGCGACCTCTTCCGTCCGGTCGCTGCCGCTCATGACCGATACGAGCCAGCGCCGCTTCTTCCGTCTTGCGGGCGTCGTGGCCGCGGTCGCGACAGGGAGGTCGCGGGTGAGCGCCTCGAGCTCCTCGCCGGTGCGGGCCTCGTACGCGCGCTCCATCCGCTCGACGAATTCCTCGTAGGTGATCCGGCCCTGCGCGTGATGGTCGCCGAGCGTGCGCACCGTCCGCTCCCGGTCGGCGTCGGCGACGCGCAGCGCCGGTGCCCGTTCCTCCGCCATGACGGCAGTCTGCCCTGGGCTGCGTCGCGAGGCAACGGCACGGTTAGCATCCGGCGCGCGTGAACGAACAGCCCTCTCACAGGCTGAGCCAGGCCGTCGCCGAGGGCGACGGGATCTCGGTGCTCGTCGAGGTGCCCGACATGCAGTCCGCGGCCTCCGCCGAGGAGCAGGGCGCGGACGGCGTCGTCGTCCGACAGCCGCTGCCCTCCCTCCGCGACGCCACCGAGCTACCGATCCTCTGGTGCGCGGACGGTCCCGACGCAGCCAGCGCCGCGGGTGCCGACGCCTGCCTGCTCGTCGCAAAGCGCTACGGCGACGACTGGGACCGGCTCGCGGACGACCACGCGCACGTGCTCGAGCTCGGGCTCGACGTCGTCGTCGAGGTCCGCGACGAGGAGGAGCTCGAGGAAGCGCTCGAGCATGTCGACCCGGAGATCTTCCTGCTCGCCGGGAACGACGACCCCGACGTCGACGTCCTCGACCACGTGCTCGAGCTGCTGCCCGACGTGCCGGCGGGGAAGCTCGCAGTCGCCCACATCGCCGCCGCCTCGCGCGACGACGTGCTCGCGCTCGAGCGTGCCGGCGTCGACGCCGTTGTCGTGGAGACGCGCGACGTTCGCGCGCTCGTCGGTGACGAGCCGCCCGAAGTCTGAGCCCGATAGCCGCTGGGGCGGTCCCGCGACCGTTTTCGCGCTCGTGCTGGTCGGCGCTGCCGCGATCCGGCTCGTCGGGATCCGCTACGGGCTGCCGTACGGCGGGCTGCTGAACCCGGACGAGCGGCAGGTCGTGCCGCGCGCCTGGGCGATCACGCACGGCGGAGGGCTCGATCCGAACCCGTTCTTCGACTGGCCGAGCCTGCTGACGTACGTTCTCGCCCCCTTCCAGGCGTGGCAGCCGGCGCCGTCCTACCTCACTGCCCGGCTCGTCGTCGTCGCGATCGGCGTCGGCGGCGTCGCGGCAGCGTGGTGGCTCGGCGAGCGCTCGTACGGCGTGACCGCCGGCGGCGTGGCGGCGGTCGCGACCGGCATCGCCGGCGTCCACGTCGCTTACTCGCGGATGGCGGTGACCGACATCCTCCTCACGACGCTCGTCACGGTCGCGCTCGCGCTCCTCGTCTCGGGGAGGCTCGAGCTCGCCGGGGTCGCGATCGGCCTGGCGACCGCCGCGAAGTGGCCGGGGGCGATCGCGCTCGTCCCACTCGTCGTCGTGGCCTGGGGGCGATGGAACCGGCTCGCCCGCTCGGCCGCCCTTGCGCTCGGCGCGTTCGCGCTCGGGAGCCCGTTCGTCTTCGTCCACCCGCGCGAGGCAGCCTCGGACTGGTGGGACGTCCACGAGCACGCGCGGCAGGGGTGGCTCGGCTTCGAGCACGACTCGTTCTCGGTGATCGCGTTCACCGAAAACCTGTGGGACTCGCTCGGGCCTGTGCTGATCGTCGCGGCGGTTGGCCTCGCCGTCGCGATCGCGCGCCGCGACCTCGCCGACCGCGTCCTGCTGTCGTTCGTCGGCGCCTACTCGCTCTCGCTCCTCCCGCTCGGGTCGCACTTCGACCGCTACGTCCTGCCGCTCATCCCCGTCCTCGGCGTCCTCGCCGGCCGCTTTCGGCAGTTCGCGCCCGTGACGTTGCTGCTGCTGATCGTTCCCTTCACGTGGACCGTCCGCGACACGCGCGAGCTCACGAAGAAGGACACGCGAGCGGCGGCGGTGGCCCGCGTCGAGCGCGCGGTCGGGAGCAAGCCGCTGGCGGAGGACCCGGGCCTGCCCCGGATACGCGGGGACGTCGTCTCGCTCGAGCTCCCGACGCGGTGGTCGCGCGACCCGAGGCGGTCGTTCTCGCGCCTGCCGGCGGGGAGCTTCGTGTGGGTGAACGGCGACGTCGTCGACCGTGTCCGCGACGCGCGCGACGACTATCCGCAGGAGAACGCGTTCTACGACGCGCTCGCCCGCCGCGGCAGGCTCGTCTTCCGGCTCGGGCCGAGTGACCGGCTGGCCGGGCCCTGGGTCGCGCTCTACCAGCTACCGTCAGGCGCGTGAGGGCAGGGCTCGAGCGGGCGTCGCTCTTCTTCGCGGTCTTCGTCTCGGGCGCAGTGCTGCTCGGGGTCGAAATCGCGTCGAGCCGCGTCCTCGCCCCCTTCTTCGGCAACTCGCTCTACGTCTGGGGCGCGCTGATCGGCGTCGTCCTGACGGGCCTCGCGATCGGCTACTGGCTTGGAGGCGCGCTCGCAGACCGCTATCCGTCGGTCTGGCTGCTGCTCGCGATGATGGGCCTCGGTGCACTGCTCGTGCTCCTGATCCCCTACGAGGACGACCGGGTGCTGCAGTGGGTCGTCGACTGGGATCCCGGCGCGCGGCTCAACCCGCTCGTCGCCGCGGTCGCGCTCTTCGGGCCGATGAGCGTCGTCCTCGCGTCGGTGACGCCGATCGCAGTGCGGATCGCCGCGCTCGACGTGGCGACGCTCGGCCGCACTGCCGGCCGGCTCTTCGCCGTCTCGACGGTCGGGAGCATCGTCGGAACGTTCGCCACCGCGTTCGTCCTGATCCCGGAGTTCGGGACCGACCAGCTGCTCGCGCAGAGCGCCGCCTGGCTCCTCGCCGGCACGGCGCTCGTGGCAGCGGCGCGCGCGCTGCCGATCGTCGCCGTCGCGGGGCTCGCCGCAGGAGCCGCCGCGGCCGCGCTCTCGGTCTCGCTCGCGCCGGAGCAGGGCGGCCGCCTCACCGCGGCGGCGGCGCAGAACTACTCGCCCGTCTACCGGCTCCGCGAGAACGACGCCACTGGCGCGCCGGACTACCGCGCCGAGGGCTTCCAGGTCGTCTACCGCAAGGACAGCGCCTACCACCGGATCGCCGTCGTGCAGGACGACCGTGACCGGTACCTCCGGTTCGACAGCTCGTTCCAGAGCGCGATGGAGCGCAAGCGCCCGTTCGTGACGCCGTTCGAGTACGTCGACTACCTCTCGCTCGCGCTCGCATACCGCCCCGAGGCGCGGAGCATGCTCTTCGTCGGCCTGGGCGGCGGCTCGGCGCCGAAGCGGATCTGGCGCGACTTCCCGCAGATCGACCTCCAGGTCGCGGAACTCGACCCCGAGGTCGTGAACGTCGCCTACCGGTACTTCGCGCTCCCGCGGAACCCCCGGCTCGCGGTCGAGGTCGAGGACGGCCGGCGGTACCTCCAGCGGCATGACCGGCGCTTCGACGTGATCGTCCTCGACGCGTACTACTCGGACTCGATCCCGTTCCACCTCGCGACACAGGAGTTCATGAGGCTCGTGCGCGACCGGCTCAATCCAGGCGGCATCGTCGTCGCGAACATCATCGGCGCGCTCGAGGGGCCCGAGTCGAAGCTCTTCCGCGCGTTCTACCGCACCTACCGCTCCGTGTTCCCGAGTGTTGCCGTCCACCCGGTCGACTACCAGCGCGACGCGACGTCGATCCGGAACATCATCGTCGTCGCCGCGAACGCCGCGCTTCCGCAGACCGATTTCCTGCAGCAGCGCTGGGACACCGTGCGGCAGGAACACCCGCAGGCGCCGGACCTGAAGCGGGCGATCGCGCTCCGCTACGAGAAGTTCGTCCCGACGCGCGACGTCCCGGTCCTGACGGACGACTACGCGCCCACCGACGCGCTGCTCCTCGTCGACTAGCCGTCGACTAGCCGAAGAACGCCTTCGCGACCTCGAACCAGTCGGGCGGCACGGTCTTCAGCTCCTCCGTCGCCTCGTCGAGCGAGACGTCGACGATCGAGTCGCCGTGGAGCGCGGCCATCCGCCCGAACTTGCCCTGCATCACGAGCTCGGCCGCCTTGAGCCCGTAGCGCGTCGCGAGGACGCGGTCGCGAGGCGTGGGCGTGCCGCCGCGCTGGACGTGACCGAGCACCGTCACGCGCGTCTCGTACCCGGTCCGCTGCTCGATCTCGTGCGCGAGCGCGTCGCCGACGCCGCCCAGCTTGACGTGGCCGAACTGGTCGGTCTCGCGCGCGGCCTCGCCCACCATCCGCCGCTCTCCCGACTCGTACGTGAGCTCGTAGCCCTCGCTCACGACCACGATCGAGAAGTTCGGGCCGCGGTCGTGGCGGCGGCGCAGATCCTCGCAGGCTGCCTCGACGGTGATCGGCTGCTCCGGGATCAGGATCACGTCGGCCCCGCCGGCGATGCCGCTCATCACGGCGATCCAGCCGGTGTGCCGGCCCATCACCTCGACGACCATCACGCGGTTGTGCGACTCCGCCGTCGTGTGCAGCCGGTCGATCGCCTCCGTCGCGATGAAGACCGCGGTGTCGAACCCGAACGTGTAGTCCGTCGCGGCGAGGTCGTTGTCGATCGTCTTCGGCACGCCGACGACCGGAAACTGCTGCTCCCGGTAGAGGCGGGCGGCGACGCCGAGCGTGTCCTCGCCGCCGATCGCGACGAGCGCGTCGAGGCGCGCCTCGCGGAAGTTCGTCAGCACGCGGTCGACGGAGTCCGTCTTGAACGGGTTCGTCCGCGTCGTGCCGAGGATCGTGCCGCCGCGCGGGAGGATCCCCGAGATCTCGCGCAGCCCGAGCGGCTGGAACAGCCCCTCGACGAGCCCCTTCCAGCCCTCGCGCACGCCGACCACCTCGTGGCCTTTCTGCAGCGACGCGCGAGAGACGGCGCGAATGACGGCGTTCAGCCCGGGGCAGTCGCCCCCACCGGTGAGCATCGCGATCCGCACGGCTCTGGCAGCCTAGTGCGATCGAACGGCTGCCCGTTCCCGCTACTCCGAAGGACGTCACGGCGGGCTGGCTCACGTCCGCGCTCACCGAGAGCGGCGCGTTGACGCGAGGCTCGGTCGTCGACGTCGAGTGGAGCACGATCGGCGAGGAGTACGGCTTCGCGAGCTGCACGGGTCGCGTCGCGCTGCGGTTCGACGCGGCGGACGACGATGCACCGTCGTCGCTCGTGGCGAAGCTGCCGACGCACGGGGTCCGGGAGGTGCGCTTCTACCGCGAGGTTCCGGGGGCGCCGCGGCCGGCGCTCTACTACGCCGACGCCGACGACGCCGAGCTTCGCGCGATCCTGCTGCTCGAGGACCTGACGCAGGCTCGGCAAGGCGACGTCCTCGCAGGGTGCTCGGTCGAGGATGCCCGCCGCGTGCTCGGGGCCGTCGCGCCGTTCCACGCCCGGCACTGGCACGCCGAAGCGGCACCACCGTGGCTGCGCGGCGACACGCGCGATCCGCTCGCTCGGCAGGCTCGCTTCGACGAGCTGCTGCCCCGGTTTCTGGAGCTCCAGGACGCGACGTTGCCGGCCGACGTCCGCGACCTCGTCGAGCGGCTCCGCTCGCGCCTCGCGGACGTGATCGCTCGGCTCGACGGCAGTGCGACGACGCTGATCCACTGGGATCTCCAGCTCGACAACGTCCTCTTCGACGCCGGCCTCGACCGGCGCGTGGCGGTGCTCGACTGGGAGACGGTCCGCGTCGGCAATCCCGCCTGGGACGTCGCGTCGTTCCTCTACGGCTCGCTTGACGTCGGGGCGCGCCGGGAAGCGGAGGAAAAGCTGCTCGACGAGTACGTCGCGCTGCTCGTCGAGCATGGTGTCCGAAGGTACGACGGCGGCCGGCTCCTCCGCGACTGTCGGCTCGCGCTGCTCGTCCTCCTAGCGGCCAACGTCGGTTGGCTCGCGCAGGCGCCGCCGGGGCGCGATCGCGAGCGTGCCCTGCGAGACGCGGTCTTCTCGGACGGACGCCTCGTCGCCGCCCTGCTTGACCACGACGTCGGGTCGCTGCTCGAGCCGTGAGCTCGAGTGCCGAAGGTGGGAATCGAACCCACACGGCCCGAAGGCCACCGGATTTTGAGTCCGGCGCGTCTGCCAGTTCCGCCACTTCGGCCTGCGAACGAAGCCATGTTAACGGCGTGTTGCGCGGGACGGTTCCGACTTGATCCCGTCCGGCGGTGCGCGGATACTCCCGGCGCTGTAACGCGCGTACCCCGATCTGCAGACGGAGGAGGAGCATTGAGAAAGCGCAGTTTGCTTGCGCTCTTCGCGTTGCTGGTCGGCTCGCTCGCCCTTGTGGCGGCGGGCTGCGGCGGCGACGACGAAGGGAGCGGCGGAGGTGGCGGCTCGATTCAGGCGCTGCCCTCGTCTTCGTGCACGGGCATCGAGTACAAGGGCGACGGCGATCCGGACTACCTGATCGTCTCGGACTTGCCGCTTCAGGGCTCGAGCCGCACGCAGACGACCCAGATCGTCGGCGCCATCCGCTACCTGCTGGACAAGCAGGGTTGGAAGGCCGGCGACCACAAGATCGCCTTCCAGTCGTGTGACGACGCGACTGCACAGGCCGGCAAGTGGGAGTCCGGTAAGTGCTCGCAGAACGCGAACGCGTACGCCGGGAACGACAAGCTGATCGGCGTGATCGGCACGTTCAACTCCGGCTGCGCGGCGATCGAGATCCCGGTCCTCAACCAGGCGCCGAACGGCGGCATCGCGATGCTCTCGCCCGCCAACACGTTCGTCTGCCTGACCGAGGGTGGCCCGGGCTGCGAGGACACCGAGCCGGACAAGTACTACCCGACCGGTAACCGGAACTACGCCCGCGTCGTCCCGCACGACGCGTACCAGGGCGCGGCGATGGCGGAGTTCATGGTGGGAGAAGGCGTGAAGAACGTCTACATCCTCAACGACAAGGAGGCCTACGGCCTCGGCGTCGCGACGAACCTGCGGAACGCCGCTGAGCACCTCGGCATCAAGGTCGCCGGGTTCGAGGCGTGGGATCCGAAGGCCTCGTCGTACGAGGGCCTCTTCCGCAAGATCGGCGGAACGGGCGCCGACGCCGTCTTCCTCGGCGGACTCATCGACGAGAACGGCGCGAAGGTGATCAAGGACAAGGTCGCCGTCCTCGGGAAGAACGAAGGCGGCAAGGTCAAGCTGTTCGCACCGGACGGCTTCACGACCCAGCAGACGATCGACGAGGCCGGCACCGCGGCGGCCGGGATGTACATGTCGGTCGCGGGTGTGCCGATCGACCAGTTCAAGGGCGCGGGTGCCGAGTTCGCCAAGGCGTTCAAGCCCACGCTCGGCGGCAAGGAGATCGACCCGTACGCCATCTACGGCGCACAGGCCGCGCAGGTGCTTCTCGACGCCATCGCCGCGTCGGACGGCAGCCGCCAGGACGTGATCGCGAAGATGTTCCAGACGAAGGTCACGGACGGCTATCTGGGCTCCTTCGACATCAACGAGAACGGCGATCCCTCGGGCGCAGAGGGAGCGGTCGTCGGCTTCACGGTCTACAAGGCGACGGACAAGCTCACCACGGACAAGGTGATCTCTCCGAAGCCGGAGGACGTCGAGGCTGCGAGAGGCTCCTGATCGACGCCTGATCGAAATCGGAC
>DASTHC010000119.1:0-12895 GCA_035718485.1 Gaiellaceae bacterium | reverse complement strand
TTTCCTCCGGCTCGTCGGAACGGAACGAGATGAGCGTCGAGTGGCCCGGCTCGGTGAGGACGTCCACGCGCTCGGCGAGCCGCTCGCGTGCGCGCGCCGGACGAGCTCCGCGTCGCGCAGCCGAGCTACCTCTCGCAGCGGGAGTACGACCTCACCGCGGCGACGTTCGAGGCGCGTGAGGGCGCGGACCGCTTCGACACGCACTTCACGCCGCTCGCCACGACGGCGGGACTGCTCGCCGCCTTTGCGGTCCATCCGGAGTGGCGCTTCGAGCGCGCCGCCGACACCGCCGCGCGCGCACGCGAGCGGCTCGCCGAGCGCGTGGACGTCCTCACCGAGCCGGGCCACTCGACGCTCATCTCGTTCCGTTCCGACGAGCCGGAGGAAACCGTCAAGCGGCTCGCGGAGAACGGCGTCATCGTCCGCGACCTGCCTGGGACCGGGCTCGTGCGGGTGTCGTGCGGCTGGTGGACGAGCGACGAGGATCTCGACCGCTTGGTCGAGACGCTCTAGAGCGGCGCGAAGAGGTCGATCACGTTGCCGTCGGGATCGCTCACCTGCGCGTAGCGCATGCCCCAGAACGCGTCCCACGGCTCCTTGTGCGCGGCGTATCCCGCAGTCGTCAGCTCACGGAACACGCCGTCGACGTCCGCCGGCGAGTCGCACGCGAACGCAAGGCCGACCGCCGTGCCGCTCGGCCGTTCCCACTCGGGCTCGAACGAGCGAATCACCTCTTCGGAGTCGAGCATGAACCGAAGGCCACCGCGAAGCGGCGCCTCGACGTGTCCCTCCGTCTCCGCACCGTCCGGGAACTCGAGGCCGAGCATCCGGTAGAAGGCGAGCGCGCGCGCCATGTCGGAGACGACGACCCCGAGCGCATCGAAGCGAGGGGTCATGCCGCGTCCGCCTGCGTGCGCAGCCCGAGCTCGGGCGCGATCGGCCGCATCGCCCCGATCACGAAGCGGATGTGCTCGTCGAGGTCCACGGCGAGCTCCTCAGCGCCCTTGTAGACGTCGTCGCGGTTGACGCCCGACGCGAACGAGGGCTGCTTGAGCTTCTTCCGCACGGACTTCGGCTCCAAGGTCTCGATCCCGTCCGGTCGAACGAGTCCACAGGCATGGACGAACCCCGAGAGCTCGTCGCAGGCGAAGAGCGTCTTCTTGAGCGGCGTGTCGCGCGGCATCGACAGGTGCTCGGCATGCGAGAGCACGGCCTCGATCAGCTCCTCCGGGTACCCCTGCTCGCGCAGGATCGGCGCGCCGTCCTGCGGATGCTTGTCGAGCGTCGGGTGGATCTCGTAGTCGAAGTCGTGGAGCAGCGCCGTCGCCCGCCAGAGCGCCTCGTCCTCCCCGAACTTCGCCGCGTAGGCGCCGACCCCAGCCTCGACCGCGAGGGCGTGCCGCCTGAGCGGCTCGCTCTTCGTGTACTCGGTCAGCGTCTCCCAGGCACGTTCGCGAGTGACCTCCACGGGGGAGCTATCGTACCCCGCTTCCGATGGCCTCTACGCTCACACAGCCCGTGACCGAGTCGTTCGTGATCGAAGGCGGACGGCCGCTGAACGGTCGCGTCAGCGTCGCGGGGAACAAGAACGGCGCGCTGCCGATCCTCGCCGCGACGCTGCTCGCGGGCGAGCCGGTCACGTTGTCGAACGTGCCGCGGATCCGTGACGTCGAGACGATGGTCGAGCTGCTCGAGGATCTCGGCGCGGACACGGAGTGGCTCGGGGCGCACGAGGTGCGGATCGACACGCGCGCGGTCGAGAAGACCGACGTCGACATCGCGCTCGCCTCCCGCATCCGCGCGTCGTTCCTCGTCGCCGGCCCGTTGATCGCGCGCTTCGGCCGGGCCGTGCTGCCGCCGCCCGGCGGCGACGTGATCGGGCGTCGCCGGCTCGACGTCCACGTGCACGCGCTCGAGCGGCTCGGCGCCGTCGCGACGATCGACCGCGCCTTCGAGTTCCGCGCCGATCGCCTACAGGGCACGCACGTCTTCCTCGACGAGGCGAGCGTGATGGGGACCGAGAACGCCGTCATGGCCGCCGTGCTTGCCGAAGGGGAGACGGTGATCGGAAACGCCGCGTGCGAGCCACACGTGCAGGACCTCTGCCGCTTCCTGGTCTCGCTCGGGGCACAGATCGAGGGGATTGAGTCGAACGTCCTGCGCGTCGGGGGCGTCGAGCGGCTCGGCGGCGGCGAGTACCGCATCGCCCCCGAGCACATCGAGGTCGCGAGCTTCATCGGGCTCGCCGCGGTCACCGGCGGCGATCTCTGGATCGACGACGCGCAGCCGAAGGATCTCATCGCGATCCTGCCGCACTTCGCGCGGCTCGGCGTCCAGGTCGAGATCGACGGCACGAGCGTCCACGTTCCGCCGGATCAGGAGCTCGTGATCCAGGACGATCTCGGCGATCAGATCCCGAAGATCGAGGACGGCCCGTGGCCCGCGTTTCCCGCCGACCTCACGTCGATCGCGCTCGCCGTCGCCACGAAGGCGAAGGGGACGATCCTGATCTTCGAGAAGATGTTCGAGAACCGCCTGTTCTTCGTCGACAAGCTCGTCAGCATGGGGGCGCGGATCATCCTGTGCGACCCGCACCGGGCTGTCGTGACCGGGCCGGCGCGCCTCTATGGGCAACGGATGGCGAGCCCCGACATCCGTGCGGGGATGGCGATGCTGATCGCGAGCCTCTGTGCCGAGGGGACGTCGACGATCGGGAACGTCGGCGAGATCGACCGCGGCTATGAGCGAATCGACCAGCGCCTCGCGTCGGTCGGCGCGCGCATCGAGCGCGTCTCCGACTAGTAGGCGCCGTCGCGAGGGGTATGTCGCGGCACTGCGATAGCCTCTTTCGGGATGGCGGCGATCGAGCGCGAGGGTGAGGCGCGGACCGGCGTCCGCGTCACCGTGGACGGGACCGGGACGGCGACGGTCGGCACGGGGCTGCCCGTGCTCGACCACCTGCTCGGATTGCTCGCAGTGCACGGCGGCTTCGACGTCGTCCTCGAGGTCGAGCCCGGCTCGGCCGCGCTCGAGGCATCCTCGGCCGGACATGCGCTCGGCCGGGCGCTCGCGGAGCCGCTGCGGAACGGCCGGCGAATCGGCTCGGCCGTCGTTCCGGCCGACGAGGCGCTCGCCCACGTCTCCCTCGAGGCGTCGGGCCGGCCGCTCCTCGTTTCGAACGTCGATCTCTCGGCGGCGCGTGTCGCCGGTCACGAGACGGACATCGTCGCCCGCTTCCTCGAGGGCCTCGCCGAGGGCGCTGAGCTGACGCTGCACGTGCGCCTGCTCGAGGGGCGCGACACGCAGCACGTTCTCGACGCGATCTTCAAAGCGCTCGGCCTCGCCCTCGCCCAGGCGTGCCGCGGACGGAGCCGAAAGGAGTAGGTGGATGGCCGAGAAGTCCGTTGTTCGCACCGATGCCGCTCCCGCACCGTTCCAGGGCGCGCCGTACTCGCAGGCGGTTCGGTACGGCGATCTCGTCTTCGTCGCGGGGCAGGTCGCGCTCCAGCCGGATCACGACCAGATCGTCGGCGAGACGATCGAGGAGCAGACCGAGCAGGCGTGCGAGAACCTCAAGGCGATCCTCGAGGCGGCGGGCACCAGCTTCGACAAGGTGCTGAACACGACGATCTACCTCACCGACTTCGCCGACTTCCCGAAGCTGAACGAGGTCTATGGTCGCTACGTCGGGGCGAGCCCGCCGGCGCGTGCGACGGTGCAGATTGCCGCGCTGCCGATGGGTGCGCGGGTCGAGATCGCGGTGGTCGCGCACGTCTGAGCAGGTCACGGCGTTCGTCCACTCACTCGGCCTCGACGCGTACCTCGTCGGGGGCGCGGTCCGGGACGAGCTGCTCGGTCGTCTCGCGAAGGACCAGGACTTCGTCGTTCCGGGCGTGGGCTACGCCGAGCTGCGCGACGCGCTTGCTCCCCACGGGCGCGTCGAGGACCTGGAGGTCGCCGGCCAGCGCGTCGGGCTGAGGCTCTATCCGCGCGACGGCGATCTGCGCGCGCTCGCGCCGGCGGGAATCGAGTTCGCGCCGCCGAGGACCGAACGCTCCACGGGGCCCGGCCGCCACGACTTCGAGATCGTGGCGTCGCCCGAGATCTCCCTCCAGGAGGACATGGGGCGCCGCGACTTCACGATCAACGCGATCGCGAAGCGGCTCGCCACGGGGGAGTTGCTCGATCCGTACGGCGGCGAGCGCGACCTGCGCGCGGGGGTCCTGCGCACGGTGTCGCCACTGAGCTTCCGTGAGGACCCGCTCCGGCTCGTCCGCGGCCTCCGCTTCGTCTCGCAGCACGACCTCGAGCCTGACGAGGACACGCTGCGGCAGATGCGGGAGGAGGCTCCGTCCATCCGGCTCGTGTCCGGCGAGCGGATCGGCGGTGGGCTGACGGCGGACGGGCTCGGGGAGCTCTCGAAGTTGTTGCTCGGCCCGCATCCCGCGAAGGCGTTGCGTCTCGCCCGTGACACCGGTGTGCTCGTCGAGCTGCTGCCGGAGTTCGAGCCGACGATCGGGTTCGATCAGGGAACGCCGCGCCAGCCGTACACGCTGGACGAGCACATCTTTCGCGTCGTGCAGGGTGCGGCTGACGCGGGCATCGCGCTCGAGGTGCGGCTCGCGGCGCTCATGCACGATCTCGCGAAGCCGTCCGAGGACGGGAAGCACGCCGAGCTGAGCGCGCAGCTGAGCGCGCAGATCCTGCGGCGGTTTCGCTATCCGGCGCGGTTCCAGCGTCGCGTGAACGCCGTTGTGCGGCACCACTCGTTCCCGCTCGACGACGTCGACGCGCTGTTCGCGCGGCGGATGCTCGCGCAGCGTGGGGAGGAAGTCGCACGCGACCTCGCGCAGCACAAGCAGGTCGATCTCCGCGCCAAGAACGTGCCCCCCGAGGAACACGAGGCGGCGGCGCATCTCCTGCGGTTGCTCGAGGAGGAGCAAGAGCACCCCCATCGGCTCGGCGACCTCGCAATCGACGGCGGCGATCTCCTCGAGCTCGGGCTCGCGGAGGGCCCCGAGATCGGCCGTGTGCTCCGCGAACTGCTCTCGGCGGTCGTCGACGATCCGACGCTGAACACGAGGGAGCTGCTGCTCGAGCGCGCGAGGTCTGGGTGAAGCTGCTTCGGTGGGACGCGGGTCCCGGCTACGCCGTCGCGTTCTCGACGCGGCAGGGCGGCGTCAGCGAGGGCTCGTTCGAGTCGCTGAACCTCGGGAAGCTCACGCTCGACACGGCCGAGAACGTCGAGGAGAACCGCCGCCGTCTCTGCGGCGCGGTCGGCGTCGAGGCGGAGCGGCTCACGTTCAACCGCCAGCAGCACTCGGCGCTCGTGCACCAGGCGGTCGAGGGGCGTCGGGGGACGCCTGGCGACGGCGTCTGGAGCGCCGAGCCGGGCGTTCCGATGCTCGCGTTCACCGCTGACTGCGTCCCTGTGGCGCTCGCTGGAGGGGAACGTCGGTCGCTCGCGCTGCTGCACGTCGGGTGGCGCGGACTGCTCGCGGGGATCGTGGGCGAAGGCGTGCGCGCCTTGGGCTCGGTCGCACGCGCGGCGGTCGGTCCGTCGATCGGCCCGTGTTGCTACGAGGTGGGAGAAGAGGTCGCAGCCCCGTTCCGGGGGCGCTTCGGCGAGGACGTGCTGCGCGGGCGCAACCTCGACCTCTGGACGGCGACCGAGCGCGCGCTGCTGGAGGCCGGCGCGGGGGAGGTCGACCGATTCGACCTCTGCACCTCGTGCAATGCGGACCTCTTCTTCTCCCATCGCCGGGACGACGGCGTGACCGGCCGGCAAGGGGTGATCGGCGTTGTTGTCGGCTGAGGAGGTCCGGGAGCGCTACGACGCAATCCGTGCTGAGGCGGGCTCCGGCGTGACCGTCGTGGCGGCGACGAAGTACGTCGACTCCGACGGGCTTTCGGTCCTGCGCGACGCCGGCGTGGAAGTCGTGGGCGAGAACCGGGCGCAGGATCTGGAGGCGAAGCACGCGCGGTACGGCGACGCGTTTCGGTGGCACTTCATCGGACATCTGCAGAGTCGCAAGGCGCGGACGGTCAACGAGACGTGCGAGCTCTGCCACTCGCTGTCCTCCGAGTCGGCCGCGCGACGGCTGACGGTACCCGCGCTCGTCGAGGTCAACCTCTCGGGCGAGTCGTCGAAGTCGGGGATCGCGCCGGACGAGCTCGACTCGTTCCTCTCGCTCTACGGCGACGTGCGCGGCCTGATGACGATGCCGCCGGCGACCGACGACCCCGAGTCGTCGCGTCCGTACTTCCGTCGGTTGCGCGAGCTCGCCGAGCAACACGGTCTCCGCGAGCTCTCGATGGGCACCAGTCAGGACTGGCGCGTGGCCGTCGACGAAGGGGCGACGCTGATACGCGTCGGCTCGACGCTTTACCATTCCGGCTGATGGGCTTCGCGGACATCTGGAATCGCACGCTCGTCTACTTCGGGATCGCCGAGGAGGACGACTGGGACGAGGACGGCTACGTCACCGAGGAGGAGCTCGAGCGGACCTACTCCGACCGCCCGAACGTTCGCCGGCTCGCCCCGCGCAGGCGTCAGGAGCAGTTCGACGACTGGACCGACCCCGGCGAGCAGCCGGCCGCGGCCTCAGTGGCCGCGACGCCGATGCGGCCGCGCCTCCGCGGCGTCGAGGCACCCGGGTCGGTCCGGATGCACCTGGTGATCCCGAGGAGCTTCAACGACGCTCAGCAGATCGCTGACCGATTCAAGCAGGACATCCCAGTGATCCTGAACCTCCAGAGCTCGGACCAGGAGCTCTCGAAGCGGTTGATCGACTTCGCGAGCGGGCTGACCTACGCGCTCGACGGCGGCATGCAGCGGGTCGCGGACAAGGTTTTTCTGCTCACGCCTCGGAACGTCGAGGTGAGCGCCGAGGAGCGCGCGCGTCTACTCGAGCGCGGCGGGTTCTTCAACCAGGCCTAGGCTCGCGGCGTCTGAGCCGCCGCCCGACGAGACCCTCGTCCGGACGCCGCCAGAGGCCGAGGCTGAGCTCGAAGCCGCGGAACCTGAGCCGCCAGTAGGGCCTGTACGTCGCGTCGACGGCGCGGCGGATCAGCTCCGTCATGGGGAGGCCCGTTCGCGCGGCCTCGTGGCGGAGGAAGGCGTGCTGGCGATCCGTCAGCGTGATCTGCGTCTTCCGACCCATCAGATGGCGATGTCCATCGACATCGATGGAGATGTACATCGCCATCACCCGACGATGAGTCGCGCGGCCGTGCCGATCCGTCCCCAGATGTGCCAGGACATCCACCGACCGCGGCGAACGAGAGTGCCGATGGGCGACACTGCCAGCTCCATGCTGCTCCTCGACGCTGTCGGCGCGGTCCAGAACTTCCTGGACGTGTTCATCACCGTCTACATCCTCGTGATCCTGGCGTACATCATCACGAGCTGGATCCGGCTGCCGTACTCGCCGACGCTGAACAGGATCCAGCGGTTCCTCTACGACGTCTGCGACCCGTACTTGCGCCTTTTCCGGCGCGTGGTGCCGCCGCTCGGGCCGCTCGATTTGTCTCCGATGCTCGCGGTCATCGTGCTGCTCGTCGTCCAGCAGCTGCTGCACGCGTTGCTCGACCGACTGTAAGGAGGGCAGCCCCGTGTCACTCACACCTGTCGAGATCAAGCACATCCGCCTCGAGCGGTCGCTCCTCGGCTACAAGCGCGAGTTCGTCGACCAGGTGCTCGAGGACGTCGCCTCGAGCTTCGAGGACGTCTGGCGCGACCGTGCCGACCTGGCCGACAAGGTCGAGCACCTCGAGCACGAGCTCGTCCGCTTCCGAGAGCTCGAGGCGCTCCTCCGCACGACGCTGGTCTCGGCGGAGCGTGCCTCTCAGGAGCTGAAGGAACAGGCACGCAAGGAGTCGGAGCTCGTCCTGACGGAGGCGCACGCGGAGGCCCGAGCGATCGTCAGGCGCGCCCATGCCGAGCGGGAGCACCTGACGAGCGAGGCCCGGCGGATCCGCTCGCTCCTCCGCTCGGCGCTCGACTCGCTCGACGTCGAGGACGAGGCGCCCGCGGACTCCGAGGAGCGCGAAGCCGCCTAGCGGGTCGCCCCGTGGAGTCGACCCGGCTCCGCCTCCGCGTCGTCCCCGGCGCCTCCAGGAACCCCGGCATCGTCGGCCGCTACGGCCAGGGCTGGAAGATCCGCGTTGCTGCGCCACCCGAGCGCGGAGCTGCGAACCGCGCCGTGCTCGCGCTCCTGGCCGAGACGCTCGGCGTGCCCAAGGCTGCGGTTCGGCTCGTTTCCGGTCCGGGCTCGCGTGACAAGATTGTGGAGGTGGCCGGGATGGGGTCCGCCGAAACCGACGCGAGGCTCGCCTCTGCCGAGAGAGAGGACGCATGAGCACGATCGACATCAGCCGCATGAAGGACGCGCTCGAGACGGAGCGCACCCGCGTCGTCGCGGCGATCGAGAACCTGAAGAACGAGAACCCCGGAACCGTCGAGGACGAGACGGGGGACGAGACGTACGACCAGCATCCTGCGGACGTTGCGACGGCCATGCACGACCGCGAGCTCGACTACGGGATCACCGAGAACGAGCAGCAGCTGCTCGAGGAGATGGACGCGGCGCTGCAGCGCATCGAGGACGGCACGTACGGCATCTGCACGAACTGCCAGAAGCCGATCCCGCCTGAGCGGCTGGAAGCGCTCCCCTGGGCCCAGCTCTGCATCGACTGCGCGAAGGCGAGATGAGCGAGCCTGCGCCGAGGCCTCGACTCGACGTCCGAGTCGGCTCGTCGACCGATGGACTGACGCCGGTCTCGGTCGCCGAGCGCCCGCTCGCGGCCGGGGCGCACGAGTGGATCGGCCTCGTGGCCGTCGCCGGGGCGGCGATCCTCGCCGACCAGGTGACGAAGCGGATCGTCTCCGGGACGCTCGATCTCGGGGAGTCGAAGCACGTCATCGGTCCCCTCGACCTGCACCACGTCCAGAACTCCGGCATCGCCTTCGGGCTCTTCTCGGGCGCGACGACGGTGGTGATCGTCGTCACGGCGATGGTGATCGCTTGGCTGCTCGTCGTCTTCGCGCGCTCGGGCGCGCGCCACCCGATCATGCCGGTCGGTCTCGGCCTCGTCGTGGGCGGCAGCCTCTCGAACCTCGCGGACCGGGTTCGGCTCGGGCACGTGACCGACTTCCTCGACCTCGGATTCTGGCCGGCGTTCAACCTCGCCGACACGTTCATCGTCGTCGGCGTCGCGTTGCTCCTCGCCGCAGCGGTGCTGTCCGATCGTTCGCATCCTCGTTCCCGCTGACGCCGCGGGCGCGCGGCTCGATCGCTTCCTCGCCTCCCTCGACGAGCTCGGTTCGCGCGCCGATGCCGAACGACTTCTGAGCGCGAAGGCGGTCACCGTCGACGGCGAGCGCCGCGCGAAGAGCTATCGCGTGCAGCCCGGGGAGGAGGTCGCGTTCGAGTTGCCGGAGCGCGCGGCCCCGACGGAGCGACCGCCCGCGGACCTCCGCATCGCGTACGAGGACGACCACCTCCTCGTCGTCGACAAGCCGGCCGGCGTGGTCGTGCACCCCGGCGCGGGCCACACGGGCGGCACGCTCTCGCAGGCCCTGGTCGAGCACGGCGCGGCCGGTGGCGAGGAGGATCGCCCGGGCATCGTCCACCGTCTCGACCGCGACACGTCTGGCCTCCTCGTCGTCGCACGATCGGAGGAGGCGCACGAACGCCTCCAGCAGCTCGTCCGCGAGCGAGCGCTCGAGCGCGAATACGTCGCCCTGGTTCGCGGCAAGCCGCGGTCGCGCGCCGGGCGGATCGAGGCACCGATCGGCCGCGACCGCCGCGACCCGACGCGTCAGTCGCTCGACACAGACGCACCGCGCGAGGCCGTCACGCACTTCGAGCTCGAGCAGCTCCTCCCGCGACACGCGCTCCTCCGCGTCCGCCTCGACACCGGGCGGATGCACCAGATCCGCGTTCACCTCGCGGCGATCGGCCTCCCCGTCGCAGGCGACCCGACCTACGGCGTCGGCGGCGACCTCGATCTCGACCGGCAGTTCCTCCACGCGGCGCGGCTCGCATTCGCGCATCCGTTCACGGATGAGAGCGTCGACGTCCGCTCGCCGCTCCCCGAGGACCTCCAACGAGCGCTCGCGCAGGCGAGCTAGTCCACGAGCTTGGCGCGCTTCGCCTCGTACAGACGCTCGTCGGCGAGCCTGAACAGCGCGTCCGCCGCGACCGCGTCCTGCGGATACGACGCGAGCCCGGCACTCACGGAGAACCCTTCCGGCAAGCGCCCGCCGGCCGCCTCCTCGTCGATCAGGTCGTGCAAGCGCGCGAGGAACCGCCCGCCCGTCTCGATGTCGCTCTCGATCAGGCACACGGCGAACTCGTCGCCGCCGAGGCGTCCGGCGACGTCCGAAGCGCGGAGCGAATCGGTGAGGATCGACGCGACGCGTCGCAGCACGCGGTCGCCCTCCAGGTGTCCGAGCGTGTCGTTGATCTGCTTGAAGTCGTCGACGTCGACGTAGACGAGCGTCAGCCCGCGCTCGTAGCGGCGGGCGCGGAAGAGCTCCTCGTCGACCGCCGCTCCGAACGCAGCGTGGTTGAGCAGGCCGGTCAGCGCGTCGCGGCGCGCGAGGTCGGCGAGCTCCGCGGTCGCGCGGTCGAAGTACGCGACGACGCACTCCGCGACGAGCACGTCGAGGCTGTCGTTCAAGCGACGCTCCGCCTCGAGCACCTCCTGGCCGGTCAGCTCCGATGCGCGCTTGGAGACGAATCGCCAGAGCACGCGGCGCAGGATGAGCAGCTCGGTCACGATCTCGCGAGGCGCGAACCCGAGCGCCTCTCGCTCGCGCGCGTGATCGCGGACGAGCGCGGCGAGCGGCCCGCCGCGGCGCAAGCGCGCCGGCTGCGGCTCGGCGAGCTCGCGCGACAGCTCGACGATGAACGTCGGCACGTCGCCGACCTGGCCGACCTGACCCAGGCGCTGGAGCGACGGAACCGCATCGTCCCGGAGCCCCTCGTCGACGACCTCGAGCGCGAGCTCCCAGGACGACTCGCGGATCTCGTCCGCCAGACCGCTGAGCGTGGTCGCCACCTTCGCAGGATAAGCGGGATTCCGCCTGATCCCCGCTAGAATGGCCGCTCCACCCTTCGACCCGGCGGGGCGACTCGGGTGGCGGTGCCGGGATTTGGACGGATCCCGGTTCCAGCCGAGCCCGCCGGCTGCACCGACAACGAACCGAAAGAGAGGCTACGCCACCATGTCCGTCGTCAGCATGCGAGAACTCCTGGAGGCCGGGGTGCACTTCGGCCACCAGACGAGACGTTGGAACCCCAAGATGCGTCGCTTCATCTTCACGGAGCGCGGCGGCATCTACATCATCGACCTCCAGCAGACGCAGGAGCTGCTCGAGGAAGCCCACGACTTCGCGAAGAACGTCGCGTCGCGGAACGGCACCGTGCTCTTCGTCGGAACGAAGAAGCAGGCGCAGGACGCGGTCGAGAACCACGCGAAGCGCGTCGGCATGCCATATGTGAACCACCGCTGGCTCGGCGGGCTGCTCACGAACTGGCGCACGATCCACACCCGGATCGACCGCCTGCACGAGCTCCGCCGCCTCAAGGAGGAGGGCCAGCTCGAGCTGCTTCCGCCGAAGGAGCGGATCGAGCTCCTCGGCGAGCTCGAGAAGCTCGACGCGAACCTCGGCGGAGTCGCCGACATGAAGCGCCAGCCGGACGCGATCTTCATCCTCGACCTCCGCAAGGAGCAGCTCGCCGTGAACGAGGCGCGCCGCCTGAACATCCCGGTGATCGCGCTCGTCGACACGAACTGCGATCCCGACGAGGCCGACTACGTCGTCCCGGGCAACGACGACGCGATCCGCTCGTGCGAGCTCGTGACGCGCGCGATCGCGGAGGGCATCGCGGCGGGCAAGACCGGCGTTACCGAGCAGGAGCTCGCAAGCCGGCCGCAGCCGGCCGAGGCTCCTGCGGATGAAGAGACGACCCCGGAGGCAGCGGCGGAGGAGACGCCGAGCGAGGAGCAGCAGGTGCCGACCGAGGTGACGACGTGACGGCGATCGCGGCCAGCCTCGTCAAGGAGCTCCGCGAGATGACCGGCGCAGGGATCATGGACGCGAAGCGCGCGCTGCAGGACACCGGGGGCGACGTCGAGGCGGCGAAGCGCCTCCTGCGCGAGAAAGGCATGGCGTCCGCCGACAAGCGCGCCGGCCGCGCGACGACCGAGGGCAAGGTCGGCTACCGCATCCAGAGCGACGGCAGCCGCGGCACGATCGTCGGCGTCGGCTGCGAGACGGAGCCCGTCTCGAACAACGACGAGTTCCTCTCGTTCGCGAAGAAGGTCCTCGAGCTCGTCGACGAGCAGGGCGTCGGCGCCGAGGAGCAGCTCGAGGACGAGCGGAAGGAGCTCTCGGCGAAGCTCGGCGAGAACATCCAGTTCGTCTCGCCGGCGCGCTTCGAGCGTGTCGACACCGGGACGATCGACGGCTACGCACACCCGCCTGCGAACAAGCTCGGCGTGCTCGTCCAGCTGCGCGGCGGTTCGGACGACCTCGCTCGCAAGATCGCGATGCACATCGCGGCGTCGTCGCCGAACTACGTCACGCGGGAGGACGTCCCGGACGAGCTCGTGTCGACGGAGCGCGACATCTACCTGAGCTCCGACGAGGTGCAGTCGAAGCCCGAGCAGGCGCGTGAGAAGATCGTCGAAGGGATGATCAACAAGCGCTTCTTCGCGGCGCAGGTGCTCGCCGAACAGCCCTGGATCCACGACACGGGCAAGACGGTCGGCCAGGCGCTTGCGGAGGAGAACGCCGAGGTCGTCGAGTTCGAGCGGATCTCGCTGGCGGGGTGACCACCCAGCCGCAGGAATCGCCGGCGGCCGCACCTGCGGCCGCCGCGCC
>DASTHC010000118.1:0-30303 GCA_035718485.1 Gaiellaceae bacterium | reverse complement strand
CGCCTCGCTCTGCCGTACCCACAGCGTCACGAGCCGCGCGACGAGCGTGACGAGGAACACCTGGCCGATGAGCGCCTCGAGCACCGTGAGCGCCTGCGGCAGCCCGACGGCCGGCGAGAGATCGCCGAACCCGAGCGTCGTGAGCGCAACGAAGCTGAAATAGAGGTACTCGGACTGCTCGTGCACGCCCGGCTGCGCGAAGAACGCGCCGCTGCCGAGCTCGTCGACCGCGAGATAGAGGAAGGCGAAAAGCAGCCCCAGCAGCACGTACGAGCAGAGCGCCCCGAGCACCGTCTCGTGGGTGATCCGTTTGTGGTGCAGGACGCGGTTGAGCGTGACGGGAAGCGTCGCGGTCACGAGCAGCGCTGCCGGGAGCAGGTAGGCGAGGCCGATCGCCGAGGCGGAGTCGACGATGAGCACGAGGAACACGAGCGCGACGCAGGCGCCGATCTGGATCCAGTGTCGGCGCGTGATGGTCTCGCCCGCGTCGGGATCGTTGATCGCGACGACGAGGGCGAGCGCGGCGAGCACCGTGCTGCCGATGGCTCCCCAGCGGGGGTCGTCGACGAGCTCGAGCAGGAAGAAGTTCGCGAGGAGCAGCACCAGCAGGCTCGCGTAGCTGTCGAGGAAGCGGACGAAGTCGTTCCGAGCGGCGGTTCGGAGCCTCTGGCGCATGTCGGCCGCACGATAGTGCCGCTCGAGTCGGTTGATCGGCCGGCCCCGAGGAAGTAGCGTCGCTGAATGCCGACGACCCTTCCAGCACCGATCGTGAACTCGCTGGCGGGCCGCGATTGGAATCGGCCCACGGCGCGCGACTGGGCGGCCGTGCTCGCGGAGCTCCCGCTCTTCGCCCGGGTGAGCAAGCGGCAGCTGACGAAGATCGCCGAGCTCGCACACGTCGCCGACTACGGCGCCGGTACCGTCGTGATGCAGGAAGGCGACCCCGCGGACTCGTTCCACCTCGTTCTCTCGGGCAAGGCACGCGTGGTCGGGAAGCCGCGCGCGCGAATCCTCAAGACGGGCGACTACTTCGGCGAGATGGCCCTCATCGACGGCGCGCCGCGGTCCGCGACGATCGCCTCGGACGGCGAGCTCCAGACGATGCGGATCCCGCGGAAGCCGTTCATGCGCCTGCTCGAGCGGGAGCCGAGCATCGCCGTCGCGCTCCTGACGGAGCTCGCAGGGCGCGTCCGCCGGCTCGAGAAGGGCACTGACTGACCCACCGAGGAGCGTGCGGCGCACCGAGTGCCGTCTCCAAAACTCGGATGCGCCGCACGCCGCGCGATGCTGGCGGCCCGTGCGGCGCCTGTCTCTAGCGCATTCGGGTCAAATCTACGACCGGTCGTCCTCTACGAACGGCTCGGCGGCCGGCACCTTGTCGACGATCACGTACTCGTCTGTCCACTCGACAGCCGTCTCGAGCTCGGGCGTCTCGTGCCCCGGGCGAACGAGGAAACGATCGTCCTGCTGCCGCACCGTCTCGTAGACGCGAGCCGGAACGGTGATCCGCTCGCCGCAGCCTCCCTCGGCGCCGCACTCACAGAAGAGGAGGACGGTCCCCTCGAGCGACCACGCTTGCGCAGCCTCGTCCAGCTCGGCGATTCGCTCGTTCACCTCGCGAAAGAGCGCCTCGTTCCTCGCCTGGCGGACGAACCGATCGTCCAGGTCTCCCACACAGGGGTTCTAGCGCACTCAGACGTGCGGGGTCGGAGCGAAGCCGAGCCCGCCGCAGGGGTGTCGGCGGAACTCGGCTCGAAGAGAGGGCCTGTATGAGCACGACCGATGCTCGCAAGCCCTCTGGCTCGGGTGAGGGGTAGCTCGTCCCGAACCAGCGGCGAATGTTCTCGTGGCGGTGCGCGTCGTCGCTATGACCCGCGTGGGTCAATCCACGAGGTCGCCCGTCGCGCGTGCCGCGGCGATCGCCTCGAGTCGCGAGTGCACGCCGAGCTTGCGCAGGATGTGCCGCACGTGGTTGCGGACGGTCTCGCGCGTGATGTGGAGACTTTCCGCGATCTGGTCCGTCGAGGCGCCGTGCGCCAGCATGCTGAGCACCTCGTGCTGTCGCGGAGTCAGGTGCGGGTGCGAGACGATCGGCGACGGCCGCTCGGGCGGTCGCGAGACGAGACCGAAGACGCCGATCACCTGATGGCCTCGCAGGAGGGGCACGGTGCTGACCTCGATGGACGCCTCGGTGCCGTCGGGCCGCAGAACGTCTCCCCTCGAATCGGTGGCCTGCGCGGTTCCGAGCATCTTCCGGGCGAACATCCGCTTGGCGCGCGGACGGTCGGACGGGGAGACCACATCGGTGAAGCGCTTTCCGCGTGCGTCGCCGACCAGCTTTTGCGCCGACGGGTTCAGCCACACGAGGATTCCGTCTTTGTCGATGACGTAGGCCGGGACGTTGACGTCGGTGAGTGCGCCCTCGACGTCCGCCCCCAAGCGCGTGAGCATTTTGGGCACCACCTCGAGTCTCCGCCCGCTGTCTGCAGAGGTCAAGCGCTTTAGCGGTCGTTTAGCCGGCGCTTCGGGGCCGCTTTAGCGCCGGCGCAGACGATCGGGGCCGTTCACCGAACGCAGCAAGGAGATGAGAGATGTCCCGCTCGACCCTGAGGTCCCTCGTGCTTGCCGTCCTCTGCGCCGCCGTCCTGGCGCCCTCGGCAAGCGCGTACCCCGACAGCTTCCGCCAGGAGTACAGCGTCTCCAGCGGACTCGCCGCGAAGATGCGGATCGAGGACGGAGCGGCGCAGTCCCAGGGCGGCCCTCGGTTCCTGATCGAAGGCCCGGCGCGCGTTTCGACGCCGGTGACGACCTCGGCGGCCTCCGATTCCGGCTCGGTCGACCTGTCGACCGCGGCCATCGGGTTCGCCGTCGGTGCGGCGCTCGCCGGAGGCGCGCTCGCACTGCTGATCTCCCGCGACGGTCGACGCACTGTCAGCGTGTAGGGAGAGACGGCCGGGTGGTGGCGGCCCGCCACCCGGCCGTTCTTTGCGTTTTCGTTATGCTGTGAGGTGCTTTCGGCGGCCGGGAATATCCTGGGCCGTTGTACGTTCCCCTTTGTAGACGGCGGTCCGGCTGCGATCGGCGCAGTCGTGGGCCCCGCTTCCCCCGAAGGAAAGAGAAGACACGTTGAACGAACTGCACCTGCTTGATGCACCAATCCATGCGTTCCTGGAGGACGCCGAGGACCGCGGCTCGATCGAGGAGGCCTCCTTGGAGGCGCTCGCGACCGAGCACGAGCTCGAGGAGGAGGACGTCGCCGCCCTCCGCGCCGAGCTGGAGGCCCGAGAGATCGAGATCGTCGTCCCCGAGAAGGGCGAGGAGATCGTCTGGGAGGCCGACGCTCCCCACGGCACCGCCGACGCACTCACCCTGTTCATGAATCGGGCGGGCCGTTACCCCCTGCTCACCGCGGCCGAGGAGGTCGCGCTCGCCAAGCGGATCGAGCGCGGAGACCTCGCGGCGAAGGAGCGGATGATCAACTCGAACCTGCGCCTCGTGATCTCGATCGCCAAGCGCTACCAGGGCCACGGGCTGTCGCTGCTCGACCTCGTCCAGGACGGGACGATCGGCCTCAACCGCGCCGTCGAGAAGTTCGACTGGCGGAAGGGGTTCAAGTTCTCGACCTACGCGACGTGGTGGATCCGCCAGGCGTGTCAGCGGGCGGTCTCGAATCAGTCGACGACGATTCGCGTCCCCGTCCACGTCCACGAGCGGCGCGTGAAGCTCTCGCGCGCACGGAACCAGCTCGAGGCCAAGCTCGGCCGCGAGCCCACGCGCGAGGAGCTGGCCGAGGCGGCCCAGCTGCCGATCAATCACGTCGAGGAGGCACTCGACGCGGCGTCGGCGAACGTGTCGCTGAACCAGCAGGTCGGCAACGAGTCCGACGGCGAGCTCGGCGACCTGTTCAGCGACCCGACCGCGAGCGATCCGGCCGAGGACGCGGCGGACGAGTTCCGCCGGCACTCGGTTCGGCGCGCGATCGCGAAGCTCCCCGAGCGGGAGCGCCGCATCATCGAGCTCCGGTTTGGTCTCGACGGAGAGCCGCAGTCTCTCGAGGCGATCGGCAAGGAGCTCGGCTTCACGCGCGAGCGGATCCGTCAGCTCGAGACGCAGGCGTTCGCGCGGCTGCAGAACGAGCTCGCGGGTCTGTCCGAAGCCGCGTAACACCCGGCTCAGCACCCTCACAGCAGACCTTTACGCCCGCGTAACGGGGTTCCCAGGCGGGCGTGGTCTGCTGCGCGGACACCGGCGGACAGGGGTCGCACAGGAGGTGACCGATGAGACGCGGGCTGGTGGTGTTCCTCGTGGCGCTCGGCGCAGCGGCGACGTTCGCCGTCGCGTACGCGGCGTCGGCTCCTGCGAACGGCGACCGCGGCGGGCCAGGCGGCCGCTACGGCGGCGGGCGCGGCTACTTCGCGATCGTGTGCGGCTTCAGCCACCGCAACCAGGACGATCCGATCGTCTTCTTCAACCAGCCGGGCAAGTCGCACGACCACACGTACTTCGGCAACGAGGCGACGAAGGCGAGCTCGACGCCGGCTGCGCTCCGCGCGTCCGGGCAGACGTCGTGCCGGCTCCGCGC
This sequence comes from Gaiellaceae bacterium, assembly GCA_035718485.1. Classification (GTDB taxonomy): domain Bacteria; phylum Actinomycetota; class Thermoleophilia; order Gaiellales; family Gaiellaceae; genus JACCTU01. The sequence continues at coordinate 25,721 of DASTHC010000118.1, read as the reverse complement.
CGACACCGCGGCGTACTGGGCGCCGACGCTCTTCGTCGCCGGCCGGGCGATCCGCCCGCTCGGGGCGGTCGCCTACTACGTGCGCCGCACGCTCGAGCCGGTGCAGGCGTTCCCGGCGAACCTCGAGGTCGTTGCGGGGAGCGCGGCAGCTCGCTCGGCGCAGGGCTCGCGGATCACCTACTGGAGCTGCGGCGGTCGTCGTGACGTCCGCATTTCGGCCGCGATCCCGACGTGTAGCACGCCCAGCCTGAGGCTCGTCGTCAACTTCCCGAACTGCTGGGACGGGACGCACCTCGACAGCGCCGACCACAAGAGCCACCTCGCGTACTCAGCGGACGGCGTGTGCCCCTCGACGCATCCCGCCGAGGTGCCGGCGCTGACGCTGCAGGTCTACTACGGCGTCGCGGGCGGCGCGAACGCGGAGCTCGCTTCGGGCGGTGACTTCTCGGGTCACGCGGACTTCATGAACGCGTGGAACCAGCCGACGCTCGAGCGGCTCGTCGACCGCTACCTCAACCGCTCACGCGGACACCGCTGACGGCGAGAGGGGGAGGCCGCGGGTGGGCGGCCTCCCCCGTTCTCGCTACGGGATGTACGCCAGGTCCTCCGGGACGATCGACGTCGGCGTCTCGAAGATCGGGCCGCCCCCGTCCGGGTCGATCGTGACCGTCCCGTCGCTCGCGAGGAACGTCGCGATCTGCGTCTGAGCCGCGACCGCGAACGGAGCGAAGCCGCCGGTGAGGCTCGTGACGAACGCATGCGGGTTCTTGCCGAGCGTCGGGTTCGCCGCGAAGGCGAGGTCGTGCCGGTAGAGCGTGGTCCGCGACTGCAAGTCGCCGGCCCGGATGATCGCGCTCGTCGTCGGGTTCGGCACGGTCTGGTCGCCGCGCGCGAACTGGATGATGATCGGCGCGGTCACGTGCGGCGCGTACGCCGCCGGGTTCGCCGCCTGCTGCGCCCACTCGGTGTTGTCGATCACCTCCTGGATTGCCGATGCGCCCGGAACCGTGTCGACGCGGAGCGGCTCGTTCCGGAGCGGGATGTTCTCGTTGAAGTTCGTGAACGTCGGGTTCGGCACAGCGTTGTACAGCGGCGGTACGCGCGTCGCGAGCGGGATGCCGACAAGCGGCCGGAACACCGGCGAGAGCCGGGCGATCTCGATGATCGGCCCGCCCGGCACGTTGGCGACACCGGCCCGGATCGCCGGCTCGACGCCGAGCAGCGGCACCCCGTAGATCCCTCCGAACGACTGCCCGGCGTAATAGATGCGTGACGTGCTGAGGTCCGCCGTCGAGTCCGCGTCGACGTCGACGCCGCCCTGGAGCGTCCTCACGAGCTGCATCAGGTCAATCACGGTCTGCCGCAGCCCGTCGCGGTTGCCGATCAGCGTGTCGGCGCCGACCGCGCTGACACCCTCGGTCGAATCGAACACGCCGTTGCCGTTCTGGTCGATCGCGCGTCCGCCGTCGGAGAGGACGACGGTCGGCAGCCCGCCGCTGCGGAGGACGTTGTAGCGCCCGAGCGCACCGCCGCCATGACCGACCACGTTGATCGCGATCGAGGCGAGGCCGCGGCTCGCGAGCGAGGACGCGACAGCCCACGGAGCGCCGGCACGCGAGTCGCCGAAGCCGTGGCCGAAGATCGCGACCGGCCAGCCGCCTGCCGGCTTCGCGCCCGCCGGAACGAAGAGCGTAAACCCGATCGTGTTCGTGGCCTGCACGACCGGAGTTCCCGTCGCCGTCCCGTACGCCGGGATGACCTTGGCCGCCGTTTCGTAGTCGCGCGACTGGTACGAGCCGAACGCGACCGTCGAGATCACCGGCCCGAACGCAGAGAGCGCGGGCAACGGAAGGAACGAGTTGCCGAACGTCGAGGTGCCGACCTGGCGGTTCCACTGGACCGCCGTGATCGTCGAGAGCGGGAAGACGGTCCGCTCGCCGGCCGTGCCCAGATCGAAGCGCGCGCTCGGCGGCGCCGCCGCCTGGATCTGCGCGCGGATCTTGTCGGAGATCGCGGTGATCGTCTGCGTCGTGAAGAGGCTCGCCGCGGCGATGTCGTCGCCGTGCACACCCACCGCGCGCGCCATCGACAGCCCGTCGAGCAGCGACTTGCGGTACGCCTTCAGGGCAGGATCCTTCGTCTGCCCGAAGTTGAGGTCGTGCCGGAACGTCGTCGTGTCGAGCGGCTCGCCGTCGGCGGCGTGCACGCCGTTCGTGACGACGAGGAGATAGGTGGAGGTCTGGTCGAGCTGCTGGTCGCTCTCGAAGTGGAGCGTGTTCCCAGCGGGCTCCCAGACGACCTGGTTGATCCCGACCTTCTGGAAGCCGGGGCCGACGAGGAAGACCGTCGAGCTCGAGACTGTCGAGGGGTCGATCGGCCCGGAGAACGGCACGGAGATGCGTGGCTGGATGTTGAAGCCGTCGAGCGTGTTGAGCACGTCGACCTCGGCGCAGTCGGTCGGCCGGGCTGCGCAGTCCGGCTTTGGGAGGTTCACGCGGAGGCCGGTGGCCTGTGTCGCGTCCTCGACGGAATAGAGGTTGCTGGGGAACGGCTGCCCTGCGGTCGTCGCCGCCAGCGCCGAGGCCGGGAAGGCAAGCAGGGCAAAAAGGACGAGGCCGGCACGCAGGGCTGTTCGCACAGGAGGACCGCCTTTCTGGACGACGGGAGAAGCGATGCTACTCCCGCTTTACCGGTCGGTCCATTCCCCGGTTTTACGTCGCCCTAACGACGTTCCCAGCATCCTCTCAGGCCTCCCGATGACACTTGCGTCCGCAAGATGGCCCTGAGCCGCCACCTCCACACGACTCGGCGCTGGTGCGTCTCCGTCCTGGTCGCGACTGTTGCTGCCACGGCGTTCGCGACGGGAGCCAGCGCCGAGATCGTCTCGCGGCAGGACGCGCAGGGCCGCCCGATCACCTTCGACGTACAGGCCCAGGGCGTGGACGTCGACTGGTACGCCGCGCTCCTCGGCGCCGCGGCGCACGGCAACGAGGTCAGCACCGTCACCATTCGCATCGTCCCGGAGTCGCGCGTGGCGGGCCTCTGCGGCGCCGCTGCCGCGGCCTGCTACACGCAGACCCGCACCGGCGGGCTGATCGTCGTCCCTGCGGGCAAGGACCTCCGGGTTGCGAGCACGTTCCTCCACGAGTACGGGCACCATCTCGACCGCTCCTGGACCGTGCCTGGCGTGCGCGAGCTGAACGGGACGCCGGTCTGGTGGCAGCTGCGCGGGATGGCACAGCTCCTCGCGCAGGGGCAGGTCGCATTCGACTACTCGCGGGGCTGGAGCCGCGCCACCGGCGAGATCTTCGCCGAGGACTACGCGTACATCCACGTGGGCTACCAGTACTCGATCCCGTGGCTCACCCCGCCGGACGACGCGCTCAAGACGGCGCTCCTGTCGGAGCTCGGCGGGCAGCAGGGGCCGCTCCCCGAGACGCCGGCCGCCGGGCCGCTCGTGATCACCCGAGCCGGCACCCTGGCCGCCCGCCGCACACAGACGGTGCCGTTCGGCTTGCTCGGTCCGGGCCGCCGCGTGACGTTCACCGTGACGCTCGGCGGCGCGCAGCGAAAGGGCAGCCGTGCCCGCGCGGAGGTCGTCTGCGCCGGGAAGCGAGTCGCGTCGCGCGCGTTCACGCGGACGATCCGCACGCGGACGCTCGACGTGCCGAACCTCGGCCCCGCCGAATGCACCGCGCGCATCGTGAGCACCGCTCCCGTGCGGCTGACGTACTCGGCGCGGCTCCGCCTGGCCATCCAGGCTTAGACTCCACTTCCTCTATGTGCTTCGACGTCGACTCGTCGCCGCCGATTCCCGTGCTCCGCGGCGCAGCCGTGTCGCACGACGAGCTCGTGCTCGAGGCGCGCGACGGCAACCGGTTCGCTGCCTTCGCGGCGACGCCGGACGAGCCGACGGGGATCGGGATCGCGATCCTGCCCGACGTCCGCGGCCTCTACCGCTTCTACGAGGAGCTCGCGCTCCGGTTCGCCGAGCGCGGCTACACGGCGATCGCGTTCGACTACTTCGGCCGCACGGCAGGAGTCGCCAAGCGCGACGACGACTGGGGCTACATGGAGCACGTTCAGCAAGTCTCCGGCGCAGGACTCCAGGCCGACGTCGCCGCCGTCGTTGCGAAGTTGCGCGAGACGTGCAGCGTGGTCTTCACGGTCGGCTTCTGCTTCGGCGGTCGAAACGCGTGGCTCGCGGCTGCGTGGGACCTCGACCTGGCGGGGGCGATCGGCTTCTACGGCCGGCCGGCCGCCGGGCGACCCGAAGACACACCGGGGCCGATCGAGCAGGCGGGCGAGCTCCGCGCACCGATCCTCGCGCTGATGGGCGGCGCCGACGCGGGAATCCCGATCGAAGACGTGCGGGCGTTCGAACGCGCACTCGAGGAGGCCGGGGTCGAGCACGAGGTCGTCGTGTACGACGGCGCGCCGCACAGCTTCTTCGACCGCAAGCAGGAAGAGTTCGCGGAAGCCTCGGAGGACGCGTGGAAACGCGTCCTCGACTTCATCCGCAGGAACGCCCGTCCGCGCTAGCGGGTCTGCGTCGCGACTCGGAGGCCGAGTGCGACGAGCACCGTCCCGGTCACTGCGTCGAGCCAGCGGCGGACGCGCGGGCGCCTGAGCACTGCGCCGGCCCGCTCGACGACAGCTGCGTAGAGCGCCAGCCAGGCGAAGGTCATCGTGCAGAAGACGACGCCGAGCGCGAAAAGCGACGCGAACGTCGGCGTGCCGGGCACGAACTGCGGCAGCAGGCTCGAGAAGAAGACGGCCATCTTCGGGTTGCCGAGGTTGCTCACCAGCCCCTGCCTGAACGCGGCACTCGGCGTCAGCTCCCGCCCGCGCTCCGTCGCCGCCGGCGCGTGCCCGCGAAGTGCGTGGAGGAGCGACTGCGCGCCAAGGAGGACGAGGTACGCGGCGCCGACGACCTTGACCGCGAGGAACGCGGGCTCCGAGGCGACGAGGAGCGCGGCGAGCCCGGCGCTCGCGGCGAGCGTCCACACGAGCTGACCCGCCGCCACTCCGGCGGCGGTGAACGTGCCGCCTCGCCGGCCGCCGAGGAGCGAGTTCCGGACCGTGAGCGCGGTGTCCTGACCCGGCGTGACGATCACGAGCGCGGCGACGGCGAAGAACGCGAGGAGTGCGCCCACGACCTGAGGCTACTGCAGGCCGTGTGCGGCGAGCAGCTCGTCGCAGGTCGCCCAGATCTCCGCGAGCGACACTCCCTGGCCTACGACGCCCGGGTCGAGCGCGCACGCGTGGTGGACGAGCTCCGGACGTCCGTCCAGGTACGCGCGGACGGCGAGCTCGACGACGGCGAGATACGCCCGGTCGAGCGCGGCGAGGTGCGGCGGCAGCGCGCCCATCGGCGTCGGCGTGATGCCCGAGCGATCCGCGACGCACGGCACCTCGACGCACGCCCGGTCCGGGAGGTTCGCGATCAACCCGTCGTTCCGCACGTTGCCGTTGAAGCGGACCGGCTCGCCGGTCTCGATCGCGTGCACGATCGCCGGCGCGTACTCGTTGCTCCGCGTGAGCGCGAGCTCCTCGCCGCGCTCGACCGCCGACGCGACCCGCTCGAACTCGCCGAGGTTCTCCTCGCTGCGGCGAACGTATTCGTCGAGCGGGATCCTGAAGTGCTCGATCGCCTCCTCGTCGCCGAGAAACCACGGCACGTACTCGGCCGCGTGCTCGCTCGACTCGGTGACGAAGAAGCCGAGCCGGCGGAAGAGCTCGGCGCGCACGGTCCGCCCGAGACCTTCGGGGTCGGCGTCGATCGCGTCACCGAGCCGCGCGGTCAGGTCGTTCCCGTGCACGTCCCGAAGGCGGAGGAAGAACGCGAGGTGGTTGACGCCCGCGACCTCGTAGTCGAGCTCGTCGACGCCGAGGATGTCGCCGAGCTGACGGGCCGTGCCCTGGACGGAGTGGCAGAGCCCGACGATGCGCTCGTGCCCGGTGCCTTCGTACACCGCGGAGCAGAGCATCGCCATCGGGTTCGTGTAGTTCAGCAGCCACGCGTCGGGACACAGCTCCGTCATCTCGCGCGCGGTATCGCAGACGACGGGGAACGTGCGCAGGCCGCGGAAGACGCCGCCGACCCCGATCGTGTCGCCGATCGTCGCGCGGATGCCGTGCCGCTTGGGGATCTCGAAGTCGAGGAGCGTCGCCTCGTGGCCACCGACCTGCACCGTGAAGACGACGTAGTCCGCGCCGTCGAGCGCGTCACGCCGATCGAGCGTGCCGCGGACGACCGCTCCCGCGCTGCGTGTCGCGTCCACGGAGCGCACGAGCGCCTCCGCGACCTCGAGCCGGCGCGGGTCGATGTCGTGCAGGACGAGCTCGAGCCGTCCGTGCAGTTCGGGATACGCGAGGAGATCCGCGACGAGGGTCTTCGTGAAGCTCACGGAGCCCGCGCCGACGAACGCCACGCGCGGCACGGCTCAGCCGTCCAGCACGTCGCGCAGCGCGCGCAGGTCTCCGTCCATCGGGACCCAGTCGCCCGCCGCTGCGTTTGCGCGGGCCTGCTCCGGCTTCGTCGCGCCGGCGATCACGGACGCGATCGCGGGCTGCGCGGCGAGGCCGCCGATCGCCACGTCGAGGAGCGAGATCCCGCGTGTGCCGGCGAACGACTCGAGCGCCTCGATCCGATCGAAGGCGTCGTCCGTCAGCCGCTCGGGCCGAAGGGCGAGCCGCGTTCCGGCGGGCGCGGGGAGGCCGCGCCGGTACTTGCCGGTGAGCAGGCCGCTCGCGAGCGGGAAGTAGGGCAGCACGCCGATGCCGAGCCGCTCCGCGGTCGGCAGGAGCTCCTCCTCGGCGCCCCGCTGGAGGAACGAGTACTCGTTCTGCGCGCTGACGAATCGGGCCCAGCCGCGGTCCTTCGCGACGTCGTCGGCCTCGACCACCTGCCGCCCGTCGAGGTTCGACGACCCGATGAAGCGCACCTTGCCCTCGTCGACGAGCTCGTTCAGCGCGCCGAGGGTCTCCTCGATCGGCGTGATGCCGTCGGGGCGGTGGTACTGGTAGAGGTCGATCCAGTCCGTCTGGAGCCGCTCGAGCGACGCCTCGACGGCCTCCCGGACGTACTCGCGCGAGCCGCGGTTCGGGGGCGCGTCGTCGGTCATCGCGTGGCCGAACTTCGTCGCGAGCACGACGCGGTCGCGGCGACCCTTGAGCGCCTTCCCGAGCGCGGTCTCGCTCCCGCCGCGGTTGCCATAGACGTCGGCGGTGTCGAAGAGCGTGATCCCCGCGTCGAGGGCGGCGTCGACGACCGCACGCGTGCCTTCCTCGTTCACGCGCGAGCCGAAGTTGTTGCAGCCGAGGCCGACGACGGAGACGTCGGGGCCGGAGGTGCCGAGGGTGCGGGTGCGCACGGAGCCGCAGCCTAACGACGGCGGCCGGCTTCTTCCCGCACGACCTTGCCCGGATTGAGGATGCCGTTCGGGTCGAAGACCTGCTTGAGTGCGCGGAGGTACGGGACGAGATCTCCGTGCTCCCGCTCGAGATAGTCGATCTTCCCGAGGCCGATCCCGTGCTCGCCGGTCGAGGTCCCGCCTCGCTCGAGCGCCCACTCGACGAGCTCGGCATAGAGGTCCTGCGCCGCCGCGACGTCGGCCGGATCGTCGGGATCGACCACGTGCACGAGGTGGTAGTTGCCGTCGGCGGCGTGTGCGGTCACGGCCGCCGCGATCCCTCGTCTCTCGGTGCAGGCGCGTGCGTGCTCGACAGCTTCTGGCAAGGTCGAGAGCGGGACGCAGACGTCGGTCGCGAACCAGCGCTTGCCAGGCGCGAGTGCCGCGACGGCGTGCGCGGCGTGGTGCCGTGCCCGCCAGAGCCGCGTGCGCGCCTCGACAGTCGTCTCGGCCTCGAGGTCGACCGCGTCCTCCCAGCCGAGCACCTCGCGCGCGGATGCGAGCGCCTCCTCGCCGTCGACCTCGACGAAGAGGCTCGGCAGCTCCGCGTACGACGTTCCCTCGAACGCGTTGACCGCGCGAAGCGTCGCCTCGTCGAGGAGCTCGCAGCGCGTGACCGTGACGCCGGCGCCGACGAGCGAGACCGCGGAGCGACACGCGGCGCCGACGTCGCGGAACGCGGCGCGCAGCGCGATCGGCTGCTCGGGGAGGGCGTGGAGGCGCAGCGTAAGCTCGGTGATCACGCCGAGCGTGCCCTCGGAGCCGACGAAGAGTGACCTCAGGTCGTAGCCGGCGGACGTCTTGACGGTGCGCGTACCCGGCCGGATCACCGTCCCGTCGGCGAGTACCGCCTCGAGCCCGAGAACGTTCGGGCGCATTCCGCCGTAGCGGACCGTCGTCGTGCCGCTCGCGTTCGTCGCCGCCATGCCGCCGAGCGACGCGTCGGCACCGGGGTCGACGGGGAACCAGAGGCCGTGCTCGGCGACGGCGACGTTCACCTCGCTGCGCAGAACACCCGGCTGGACGCGCACCTGCAGGTCGCCCGGCAGGACCTCGAGCACGCGGTTCATGCGTGAGAGGTCGAGCGAGATGCCGCCGTGCACCGGGATCACGTGCGCCTCGAGCGACGTGCCCGCGCCGAACGGGACGACGGGGACGCGCTCGTCGTTCGCCCAGGCGAGCACGCGAGCGACGTCCTCGGTCGACTCGGGGAAGACGACGACGTCCGGCGAGTGCCGCGGGTGGTAGCTCAGATCGCCCGCGTGGTGCTCGAGCACCGACGCGCCGGTCGAGACGCGGCGGTCGTCCCCGAGCAGCTCTACGAGCCGATCGCGCACACTCCGAGCCTATGCGACGCCTTCCGAACGAGGACGAGCGACTGGAGCGCGCGAAGGCGCGGCTCGACCGGCTCGACCTCTACCGGCGCCCGGTGTCGCTCCGCGGCGTTCGGGCGCTCGTCGCGCCGGAGCTCTTCCGCGTGCCCGGCTTCCGGCGCTACCACGGCTACGCCTTCTGGCGGACGATCGTGGTCAAGAGCTCGGAGGCGTCCGACGACCTGCTGACGCACGAGCTCTGCCACGTCTGGCAGGCGCAGCGCCGCCCGCTCGCGCAGCTCTGGGCGTGGTTTCGCTACGCGTACCGCCAGAACCCGTTCGAGCGCGAGGCGCGGAGCGCCGTCGAGGCGACGCGCGGGCATGGAGCCGGGCGCCTCGGGTAGACGTTCCGAGGTGGCCCTCCTCGACCGCGTCTCCATCCAGGGCTTTCGCGGCGCGCGCACCGTGGAGCTCGAGCCGCGCAACCTGTGCGCGCTCGTCGGCGAAGCGTCGAGCGGGAAGTCGACCGTGCTGACGGCGATCTGGATGCTCCTCGAGGCCGGAGCTCCGGTTCCGAACGCCACCGACATCTCCCGCGGCGCGAACGCCGGACGGATCCGGCTCGAGGCGGCGTCGGGCAAGCGGACGTACTTCCTCGACGCCCGCCCGCCGGCGACGCTGAACCTCAACCGCGAGGGCGCGCCGCCCGTGCTGTTCTTCCCTGCGTCGCGCCGCGGCGGCGACCTGGTCTCGATCGCGTCGCACCCGAAGGCCGCGAAGGCGGTGGAGCATCTCCAGACCTCGGAGGACGACGGCGGCGCGGCGCTAGCTGAGGGGATCGAGCACCTACTCGACGCGCGTACGCGCGGCCTTGTGATCCTGATCGAGGAGCCCGAGCTCTACCTGAGCCCGCAGGGGCAGCGTCACCTCTACCGCCTCCTGCGACGGCTCGGCGAACGGAACAACCAGATCCTCTACTCGACGCACGCGTCTTCGCTCTTGAGCGTGGCCCACCTCGAGGAGCTCGCGCTCGTCCGGCACCGCCGCGCGGCGGGCACGGAGCTCTGGCAGCCCGCGTCGCTGCCCGCCGACGAGAGCTTCCGCGCGCTCGCCGAGTTCGACGCGGAGCGCGCCGAGATCTTCCTCTCGCGCGCGGTGATGCTCGTCGAGGGGATGACCGAGAAGCTCGCGCTCCCGTTCGCCTTCGAGGCCCTCGGCTACGAGCCGGACCGCGAGGGGATCCTGATCCTCGAGACCGGCGGCAAGGCCAACATGCCGCTCTTCGCGCGCATCTGCAACGAGTGCGCGATCCCGTACGTCGTCGTACACGACCGCGATGCGCCGCGCGGGGAAACGCCGAACGAGTCGGAGCAGGTCACGAACCGCGCGATCGCTCGGATCGCCGGGCGCGGCCGCATCGTGCAGCTCGTGCCGGACTTCGAGGCGGTGATCGGGCTCAGCCAGAACCGCCGCGGGCGAAAGCCCCAGCGCGCGTACCGCAGGTTCAGCGGTGAGAAGCCGGTGCCCGAGGAGCTCGCCGACGCGGTCGAGCGCGTCGTCGCCGCCGCGCGCGGCGAGAAGCGGCCGCCTAGCGCTTCCGCACGCTCGACCAGAGCGCAGCTGGGAGCCGACGCCGCGAAGTCCTGAGCGCGGTGTGCAGCGCGACCGCTGCGTCCTCGTGTACCCCTTCGCCGTGCCCGGTCAGGATGTGCTCCGGATACACGCGCCGGAGCGAGCGCGGCGGCAGCGGGCGCAGAAGCGGATGCACCCCGATGGGCTCGCCGGACGCGCGGAAGTAGCCGACCGTGCCGAGGGCGTCGGCGACGACGAGTACCCGCCGCTCGGGCCACCACAGCGCGACCTCCTTCCAGAAGCGGTTCTTCAGCACCGGGAGGAACTCGAACGGTGCGCCTTCCACGCGCTCCGGGACGACGTGGTGCGGAACGTCGAGCGTCGCGGCCTGCGCCGCACAGTCGCGGTTGTGGCGGTCGAGCAGCTGGACGACGCCGCGCGGCTCACCGAGCTCGCGCGCACGCTGCTCGGCCGCCGGCCAGGCGACCGGGTCGATCAGCCACACGCCGCCGTCGGCCACGAGTGCGTGCGATGTGCGCCGGATCGGATCGTCGTCGTCGATCCAGCCGAAGCCGAACTCCTGCTCGTCGCAGAAGCGCATCGCTAGCCCCGTTCGACGCGCCGCCAGAGCGGCAGGCCGTACCAGAACCACGCGAAGACGATGGCGACCGCGCTCGTGACGACCGCGGACACGAGCGCTCCGAACACCGTGTCGGTGACGAGGTAGACGGCCGCGGTCATCCCGACCGCCACGCACCCCGTGCCGGCGATCGCCAGGCGGTTCGACGTGCGCAGGAGCTGCTCCTTGTCGTGCTCGCGCCAGCGGATCCGGTGGTACGTCGTGGGCGCGATCAGCAGAACCGTCCCGACGGCCGCGGCGAGGAGCGCGACCATGTACGCGTACTTCTGCGACTCGTCGACCTTCTCCCAGCCGTTCGCGAACGGGACGGCGAGCAGGAACGCGAACAGCACCTGAACGCCGGGCAGTGCGACGCGAAGCTCGTTCAGGAACTCGATCAGCTCGCGGTCGAGGTCCTCGTGGTCGCGCTGCTCGTCCGGCACGCGGCGAAGCTTACGGAGCGAGTCGTTCGCGCACCCACGCGTCGCCGTCCCGCCGGTAGCGGAGACGATCGTGCAGGCGGTCGTCGCGGTGCTGCCAGAACTCCCACGCGACGGGCTCGAGCCGGAATCCTCCCCAGGACGCAGGCCGCGGCGGGTCGTCGCCGTGTCGCTCGCGCAGCTCCGCGACGCGCTGCTCGAGCTCGGCGCGGTCCGCGACGACGCGGCTCTGCGGCGACGCGGCGGCGCTGACCCTGCTCCCGGGCGGGCGCCTCGCCCAGTACGCGTCCGACTCGGCCGCGTCGATCCGGTCGACGGTGCCCTCCACGCGGACCTGGCGGCCGAGCGCGGGCCAGTAGAGCAGGATCGCGGCGCGGGGGTTCGCGGCGAGCTCGGCGCCCTTCCGGCTCTCGTAGCCGGTGAAGAAGGTCAGCCCTTGCGCGTCGGCGCCCTTCAGCAGCACCATCCGGACCGACGGAGCCCCGTCCGGGGTGGCGGTGGCGAGCGCGACCGCGTCGAGCGGCTCCTCGGCGACCCACGCACGGAACTGCTCGAGCGGGTCATCCGCTGCGTCCTGCTCTCGAAGCTCCGGCACGGCGGCGAGCCTACCGCCTTGACAGTCGCTCTCAGTAAGCCTAAACTTACCGTTAGTCATGACTTACGCATTGGCGCTGGACGCGCTCGGCGACGGGACGCGCCGCGAGATCCTCGAGCGGCTCCGCCGCGGCCCGCGCGCCGTCGGCGAGCTCGCCGCGGAGCTGCCGGTCAGCCGGCCGGCCGTCTCGCAGCACCTGCGCGTCCTGAAGGAGGCGGGCCTCGTGACCGAACGGAGGAACGGCACGCGCCGGCTGTACCGGGTCGACACTGACGGCCTGGCCGAGGTGCGCGACTACTTGGAGAGCTTCTGGTCCGACGTGCTGGCCGCCTTCGAGGCCGCTGCCGAGGCCGAGGCGGAACAGGAGGACGAATGACCATGCAGGCGACGGAGACCGGGGCAATCCGAAAGAGCGTGACCGTCCCGCTCCCGGTCGAGAAGGCGTTTCGGCTCTTCACCGACGGGATCAACTCCTGGTGGCCGTTCGCCTCGCACTCGATCGGCGGGGACAAGGTCGAGAGCGTGACGTTCGACCTCGAGGGCAAGCGCGTCTACGAGCGGCATCCGGACGGCACCGAGCACGACTGGGCCGACATCGACGCCTGGGAGCCTCCGAACCGGTTCCTGCTCAACTGGCGCGTCAACCCCGCCAAGCCTGCGACCGAGGTCGAGGTGCAGTTCACGGCGGAGGGCGACGAGACGCGCGTCGATCTCGAGCACCGCGGCTGGGAGAAGTCCGGCCCGGACGAGCGCTCGAGCTACGACTCGGGCTGGGGCTTCGTGCTCGGCAAGTACGCCGGCTCGGCCTAGCGAGCTTCTCGGAGCAGGGCTGCGACCTCGCCGTGGCCCTGCTCCTCGGCGATCGAGAGCGGGGTCCGGCCGTCGTCGGTCGCGAGCGTCGGGTCGGCGCCGTGCTCGAGCAGGTCGGTCGCCATCGCAGTGTCGCCATTCTGTGCCGCCGCATGCAGCGCGGTGAAGCCGCCGCCCTGGCGCGCGTTCGGATCGGCGCCTGCCTCGAGCAGCAGGTGGACGATCCGCGCGCTCTCGGCGCTCGCGGCCGCGGCGCTGTGCAGCGGCGTCACGTCGCCGAACGTCGGCGAGACGGCGTGCACGTCGGCGCCTCGTTCGACGAGCAGCGCTGCCGTTTGCGGTTGGCCGAAGAACGCGGCGAAGTGGAGCGCGGTCGCGCGGTCTGCCGACCACGCATTCGCGAGCGTGGCGTCGGCGTCGAGGAGCTCGCGCAGGACGTCGGTCTCGCCGAGGGTCGCCGCCTCGAAGACGTCGATCGCTGTGCGCGCATCTCTGACTGCCCCCGTCAGCTCCGGCGGCGCGCCGTGGTAGCGGGAGAGCATGAGCGCCGAGACGCCGTTCTCGTCCCGCGCGTCCGGGTTCGCCGGCGCGAGCTCCCGAACCCGGCTCACGTCGCCGTCCTTGACCGCCTGGACGAGCTCGGCCGACTCCATGGTTAGTTAGACTAACTAAGTATGTCATCGCGTGCAACTGCGGACCGCCTGCACTCTGCAGCGATTCACCTTCTGCGGAACGTGCGCGCGTCGGACGTCGAGACGGGGCTCAGCCCCGCCCGCCTGTCGGTGCTGTCCGTGCTCGTGTTCGGCGGGGCGAGGACGCCGAGCGAGCTCGCGGCGGCCGAGCAGGTGCGGCTACCCACGATCAGCGCGCTCGTGCGCGGCCTCGAGGAGGACGGGCTCGTCCGACGTGCCCCCGACCCGGACGATGGGCGCGCCGTCCGCCTGAGCGCGACGGCGAAAGGCCGACGGATCCTGCAGAGCGGCCGCGAGCGGCGGCTCGACAATCTCGAGGAGCTACTCGAGCCGCTGAGCCGCGAGGAACTGCGGACGCTCGCCGAGGCGTCCGAGATCCTCGAACGCGCGATCAGCGGAAGAGGTCGCGCTCCGGCGGCATGACGAGCTCGCTCGCGCTTCCGTCGCCTGCGACGTCGAGCCCGCGAACGACCGCGACCGGGATCCCGTCGGCCTTGCCCATCACGAGCTGCGCCGCGCCGGCGAGCTCGTCGGCGAGCGCGATCTGCGTCGAGCGCAGCTCGTAGCCGATCCGGTCGCGGGTCCCGCGCAGGTCCTCGAGGACGCGGATGCCAGCGGCGCCGATCGCGACGTCCGTCGTGCCCATCCGCCACGGGCGCCCGAACGAGTCGCTGACGACGATCCCGACGGTCTTGCCGGTCAGCTCGCGGAGGCGGTCGCGAATCCGCGCCGCGGATGCGTCGGGGTCGAGCGGCAGCAGCACGAGCATCCCCGGCTCCGGCGCGTTCGAGGCGTCGACCCCGGCGGACGCGCAGATGAAACCGTGCCGCGTCTGCACGATGAGAAGCGGCGGCCTGATGCGGACGATCTCGGCGGCCTCGCGCAGGATCGCCTCCGTGCGGCGCGGGTCGTCGTCCTCGGCCAGCTCGAGCGCGCGCTCCGACGGCTCCAGCTCGTCGAGGCGGACGACCCGGCCCTCCGCCTTCGAGACCGCCTTCTGCGCGACGACGAGGACGTCGCCGTCCTCGAGCTCGACCCGCTCGGCGATCATCGCGCCGAGGTCGTCGCCTTCGCGGATCTCGGGGAGACCCGTGACGGGAAGGACGTTCACACGCCCGTGAGCCGGATGCCCGCGTGCGCCTTGTAGCGCTTGTTGACCGCGACGATGACGCCGGTGAGCCCCTCGAGCGCACGCGCGTTCACAAGCGGGCCGGCGTCGAAGGCGCGTCCCTCGACCGCGCGGGCGGCGAGCTCGAGCGCGAGGGCCTTCGCGTCGTCGTCGCCGCCGCAGACGAGCGCGTCCTGCTCGTGGCCGACCGTTCGCGCCGCGACGGTATGCAGCCCTGCCGCGACCGGCGCGTCGAGCGCCTCGTCGACCTGCTCGGCGAGCGACGGCACGCCTTTGACGCGCAGCTCGCTTGCGACGCAGAGCACGGGCGTCGTCCCGATCGCCGAGCGGAGCGCACGAGCGGTGTCGAGCGCAGCCGACGCGTCGACCGCGAGCACGACGAGGTCGACACCGGCGACCGCGTCCTCATTGCTCGCGCCGGACACCCCGAGCTCCGCTCCGGTCGACCGAGCGCGCTCCGCGTCGCGCGAGCCGATCACGACGTCGTCGCCGCGCTCCGAGAGCTGGCGCGCTAGCGCAGAGCCGAACTTCCCCGTGCCTCCGAGGATCGCGACCTTCACGCGGCGAGGACCGCCTCTGCGAGGCGGCGGCGCGCGTCGCGGTCCGACATCAACGTCTTGGTCACCACGGGCCGCACGGCCAGATTCTCCACGTCGTGCGCGTCGGCCTCGTCGACGACCAGCACGTCGATCAGGTCGCCGTAGCACGACGCCACGTGCGCGGGGGTCGTGCCGCCGGCGAGGCGCGCGAGCATCCGGTCGGCCGGGCCTTTGACCGCGCGGCCGCCGATGAGCGGGCTGACCGCGACAGCCGGAGCGTTGCGGCCGCGGATCGCCTCCTCGATCCCTGCGACTGCGAGGATCGGCCCGATGCTCACGTAGGGGTTGCTCGGTGCGAACAGGATCACGTCGGCTCCCTCCAGCGCCTGGACGGCGCCGGGCGCAGGACGCGCCGCGTCGGCTCCGTGGTAGCGGACGGCGTCGACCTCGTCGCGGTGCCCGCGCGCGACAAACCACGTCTGGAACGGGAATGTCCCGGCCGGGGTCTGGATCCACGTTCGGAGCGGGTCGTCGGTCGCGGGGAGCAGGGTCAGGCCGAGCCCGAGCGCCTCGACGAGGCGTGCGGTCACCTCGGTGAGCGTGGCGCCTTCGCGGAGTGCCTGCGTCCGGACGAGGTGGAGCCCGAGGTCGCGGTCGCCCAGTCGGAACCACGACTCGCCGCCGATGCCCGCGACCGTCTCGAGCGCGTTCCACGTCTCGTCCGCGCGCCCCCATCCGCGCTCCTCGTCCGCGAGCCCGGCGAGCGCGTAGAGGATGCTGTCGAGGTCGGGCGAGACGGAGAGGCCGAGCACCTCGAGGTCGTCGCCGACGTTCCCGATCACCGTCACATCGCGTGCGTCGACGACGTCGACGAGGCCGCGGAGGAACCGCGCGCCGCCGACGCCGCCGCTGAGAACGACCACCTTCATCGCGTGCGCGTCGACATCGTCCGCGGCCCGACGCGGCGCTCGAGGCGCCGCAGGTCGTCGATCGAGTCCACGTCGTCGGCGAGGTTCGGGATCTTGGCGGGGACGACATCGACGCCGAGTCGCTCGCCGTGGAGGCGGAAGCGCTCGGCGCTCCCGGGGCCGTAGAGCGGGGCGAAGAGCGACGACTCGGAGAGACCGAGCGCGTTCGTCGTGCCGTCGCGCGCGGCGACGAGTGCGAACCCGTTGTCGGGCGTGGCCTCTGCCAGCCGCTGGAGGTCGCTCGGCACGACGCACGGGACGTCTGCGTTGACGACGAGCACCGGCCCGACGAAGTCGCGAAGCGCGGCCGCGACCGCCGCTCCCTGCCCGTTCCCGGGGTCGTCGACGACGCGCGCGTCGTGCTCGTCGGCGACGCGTGCCGCATCGTCGTCGGGCGTGACGACGACGGTCTCGCCCACCGATCGGCAGGCCGCGAGCACGTCCTCGAGCATGGCGAGCGCCAGCGCCTCGCGCTCGTCGTCCGTGAGCGGGCCGAGGCGCTGCTTGCCACCCGCCCCGCGGAACGGAACGACGATCGCCGCCATCGCTCGTGGAGACTATCCGCGTGGAGAACGCAGCGATCGCGGCTCAGCTCGAGGCGTTTGCGGCGCTGCTCGAGCTGAACGGCGCGAGCTACTACACGTCGCGTGCGTACCGGCGCGCGGCGGAGCTCATCCGCGAGACGCCGGCGCCGGTCGCGGACCTCGTGCGCGAGGGCCGCGTGCGGGAGCTGCGCGGGATCGGGCCTGGCATCGAGGCGCGCCTCCGCGAGCTCGTCGAGACCGGCCGGCTCGAGGAGCTTCGCGAGCTCGAGGAGTCGCTCATGCCCGAGCTCGTCGGGCTGGGTCAGCTCATCGGCGTCGGGCCGAAGCGGATGCGGGAGCTCGCGCAGGCGCTCGGCGTGCGCACGACCGACGAGTTCCGCGCGGCGGTCGCCGAGGGTCGCCTCCGCTCGGTGCCCGGGGTCGGGCCGAAGACCGAGGCGAAGCTGAAGGCGGGGCTCGAGCGCTCGTCGAAGCCGAAGCCGCGGCGCGGATTGCTGCTCAACCGGGCGTGGGCACTCGCAGGCGGCGTTGCCGAGGCGCTGGGTGGCGAGGTTGCCGGCGATCCGCGGCGGTGGCGCGACTCGTCGGAGGACATCGCGGTCGTCGTAGCGGCCGACGAACCCGGGCCCGTCGTCGATCGGTTCGAGGCCCTGGCCGAGATCGTGTCGGTGGTCGAGCGGGAGGAGCGGCGCGCGATCGGCGTGACGGTCGAGGGCGTGCCGGTCGAGCTCGTGGTGTCTCGGCCGGAGTCGTTCGGGACGTCGCTCGTGCGGGCCACCGGATCGGCTCCGTACGTGGCGGAGCTCGAGCCGCTACCGGTCGGCGCGTCCGAGGAGGACGTATACGAGGCGCTCGGGGTGCCGTGGTGCCCGCCGGAGCTCCGGGAGCGACCGCGTCGCGACGAGCCGCCGCCGTTCCTCCTGCGGGGGGACGACGTGCGCGGCGACCTCCACGTCCACACGACGTGGTCGGACGGGAAGGCGAGCGTGCTCGAGATGGGGGCGGCCGCGATCGCGCTCGGGTACGAGTACCTCGCGATCTGCGACCACACGGTGAACGTCCGGGTCGTGCCGGGTCTCGACGCCGACGCCGTGCGCCGGCAGGCCGAGGAGATCGCGGAGGCGAACGAGCAGCTCGCGCCGTTCCGCATCCTGCGGGGGATCGAGTGCGACATCCTCGCGGACGGGTCGCTCGATCTTCCCGACGACGTGCTCGGCGAGCTCGACTGGGTCCAGCTGTCGTTGCACGCCGGCCAGAGGCAGGCCGGGCCGGAGCTGACGCGGAAGGTGACGGAGGCGATGCGGCATCCCGCCGTCCGGTGCCTCTCGCACCCGACGGGGCGCCTGATCAACCGCCGGCCGCCGAACGCACTCGACCTCGAGCAGGCGTTCGAGGTCGCGGTCGAGGAGGGCGTGGCGATCGAGGTGAACGGGCTGCCCGACCGGCTCGACCTGCGCGACGAGCACGTACGCCGGGCGATCGAGGCGGGCGTCCAGATCTGCGTGAATACGGACGCGCACTCGGTCCGGGGCCTCGGAAACATGCGGCTCGCCGTCGCGACGGCGCGGCGCGGCGCCGCTCAGGTCGGGGACGTGCTGAACACGAAGCCGCTCGAGCAGGTGCTGGCGCTCCGCCGGCGCTGAGCACGAATCGGCACGAACTCGGCGCAGTGTCGTCGCAGACGCGTGACGGGTGGAGCGGTAGCGTCCGCAGCGGGAGGCGGGTGGAACACCACTCCCCACCCCAAGGGGCGGGGAAGGGCCTCAGGTCGGGGCGCTACGCCGCGCTCGCTGCGCCCGGGCCTGCGGTCGACCACTCGGCGAGGTCGTACCAGTGCGTCTCGCGGAGCGCCGCCGCGACCTCGGGCTCCGTGTGCTCGCTGTAGAAGACGTGTCGCTCGAGGTCGCAGCAGATCGCGACAGTGTCCTGCGAGACGCTCTTGATGTTGACGAGCGCATCCGTCGGGAGCTTCGCCTCCCCGAGCGTGTAGTGCTTGAACTGGAGATCCGGAGCGATCTCCATCAGCTGCGGCCAGTCGGGACAGGTGCGCGAGCTCATCCGCTGCCTACTTCGGCGGGCGCGCCGATCTCCTCCCTCGACCAGCGGCCCTCGATCCGGACGAGGCCGCGGCCGCTCGCCTGCGGGATCACGTAGAGGCGCAGCGCGTCGTCGAGCCAATGGTAGAGATGGCCGCCGTCGTCCGAGACGAGTCCGAAGCGCAGCTTGAAGCGGCCCTCCGAGAGCGGCAGCTCGTCGACGTCGAACCGAAAGGCCTGCTCGCCCGCGCCGTCCCAGCCAAGCCCTGCGGTGTCCGTCGAGCCGCCGGCGATCAGCGCCCCGCCCCACTCGCGCAGCTCGAACTGGAGCAGCGGCGCAGCGATCTTGCGGTCGGCGACGACGCGCAGCCGCACGGTCAGCCGCTCTCCGCCGACGAACTGCGTCCGCTCCTCCCCGTCGGCACCTTGGAGCGCGACGCCGACGATCCGTGCCTCGCCGCTCCCCCACTCGGTCAGCCCGGCGCCGCGCTCAGCGGGGTCGCGGTCCTGCGCGAGGTGCGAGCGATAGCGCAGGATCGCCTCGTGCGTCGGCCCGTCGAACTCGACCATGCCGTCGTGCAGGAGCACCGCGCGCTCGCACAGCCGTTCGACCGACGCCGCGTCGTGTGAGACGAACACGATCGTGCCGCCGCGCTGCTTGAACTGCGCAATCCGTCCGAAGCACTTGCGCTGGAACTCCTCGTCGCCGACCGCGAAGATCTCGTCGAGGAGCAGCACGTCGGCGTCGACGTGCGCCGCGACTGCGAAGCCGAGCCGCATGTACATCCCGGCCGAGTAGGTGCGGACCGGCAGGTCGACGTAGTGCCCGATCCCGGCGAAGTCCACGATCTCGTCCATCCGCTCACGGATCTGCGCGCGCGACAGCCCGTGCAGCGAGCCGTTCAGGAAGACGTTCTCGCGGCCTGTGAACTCCGGGTGGAACCCGGCGCCGAGCTCGAGCAGCGACGCCACGCGCCCGCCGACCTCGACCGTGCCGCGGGTCGGCTTGATGATTCCGCCGATCAGCTTCAGCAGCGTCGTCTTGCCCGATCCGTTGCGCCCGACGAGCCCGACCGCCTCACCCGGCTGGGCGTGCAGGCTGACCCCCGACAGCGCCCAGACGTCCTCGCCGCGGCCGCGACCGCGCGTGACGATCAGCTCCTTGAGCGTGCGCGCGTCCTTCGGATAGACACGAAAACGTCGCGAGACCTCGTCGATCCGGATCTCGCCGGAACTGATCACGCCCTCGACGGTACCGAAAGCGCCCGCCGCACCAGACCCGCGAGCACGTCGACGAACGCGGGCTCCGCGTTCGGCATCTCGATCCGCGCGAAGCCGAGGCCGAGCTCGCGGGCCCAATCCGCCGCCTCGATGTCGAGGTCCCACCTGATTTCCAGATGGTCGGCGACGAAGCCGACGGGGCAAGCGAGCACGCGCTCGACTCCCTTCCGCCTCAGCGCCGCAAGGTGGTCGAGGATGTCCGGCCCCAGCCAGGGCACGCCGGTCGGCGACTCGGACTGGAACGAGAACGACCAGTCGTCGAGCACGGCCCGCTCGGCGACGAGGCGAGAGGTCTCGAGCAGCTCGTCGGCGTAGTCGCCGCTCCCCTCGACGGGAAGGCTGTGCGCGGTGAAGACGACGTGCGCATCGGTCCCGCGCACGCGGTCCGCGAGTAGTGCGACGAAGCCGGGCTCGGTCCCCCAGCGCTGGACGAACTGCACGTCGGCTCGGCCGGCGACCGCGTCCTCGAGCTGGCGCCGGTATCCGCCGATCGAGAGCGGCGAGTAATGCGGCGCAAGGACGAGGCCGACGATCGTGCCGGCGTCTCCGCCGAGTGCACGCTCGGCCGCGTCGGCGATGCGCGGCGTCCAGTGCTTCATCCCCGTGTACACGGCGGCGTCGAGCTCCTGCTCCAGCGCGGCGCGCGTCTGCTCCGTGATCGCGTTCAGCGGCGACCCGTCCTCGATCCCGAGGCGGCGGTACCGCTCGACGAGATCCGCCAGCCGCTCCGGCGCGATCGGGCGGCCGCCTCTGATGTCGGCGTAGTACGCCGGGACGTCCTCGAGCCGCTCCGGCGACCCGTACGCCATCAGCACGACGGCCGCGCTCAGACGCGCACCTCCGTCGTCACCTCGTGGACGAGCTCGCGCAGCCGGCCGAGCACCGCCGGGTCGGTGTCCGGGAGCACACCGTGCCCGAGGTTGAACACGTGACCGGGACGACCGGCGGCACGTTCGAGCACGTCGCGTGCGCCTGCCTCGACGCGCTCCCACGGCCCGAGCAGGAGCGCGGGATCGAGATTCCCCTGCACGCCGCGATCCGCTCCGACGAGCTCCCACCCGTCGTCGAGCGGCAGGCGCCAGTCGAGCCCGATGACGTCGCCCCCGGCGCGGGCCATCGACGGAAGCAGGTGCGTCGTCCCTGTGCCGAAGTGGATCGTCGGAACGTCGAGCTCCGCGAGGATGCGCGCGGAGTACGGCGCGACGAACTCCTCGTAGTCGGCGACCGAGAGCGCGCCGACCCAGGAGTCGAAGAGCTGGACGACGTCGGCGCCGGCGTCGACCTTCGCGGCGACGTAGACCGCGAACGTGTCGGCGAGCTTCGCCATCAGCGCGTGCCACACGTCGGGCTGCGAGTACATGAGCGACTTCACCTTCGTGAACTCGCGGGTCGGTTTGCCCTCGACGAGGTAGCCGGCGACCGTGAACGGACCGCCGCAGAAGCCGACGAGCGCCTGGTCGTCACGGAGCTCGCCGCGGACGATTCGGACCGCCTCGAGCACCGACGCATCCGGCTCGCCGGGGCCGAGCCGCTCGACGTCGGCCGCCGTCGCGACCGGCTCGCGGACGACCGGCCCGACGTTCTCGACGAGCTCGACGTCAACGCCCATCGAGACGACCGGGACCATGATGTCGGCGAACATCACGGCGGCGTCGACGTCGTGTCTACGCACGGGCTGCAGCGTGACCTCGGCGCAGAGCGCCGGATCGCTGACGACGTCGAACAGCGTCTTCCCCTTGCGGAGCTCGCGATACTCGGGAAGCGACCTTCCGGCCTGACGCATGAACCAGACCGGAGTGCGCTCGACCGGTTCGCGCCGCGCCGCACGGACGAGGAGCGGTTCCATCAGCGGCCTAGACTAGTCGCCAATGGGACGCCCGCTCGCGGTCCGCTGGGGCGCCCACGAGCTGCCCGAGCTCCACGCCGGCTCGCTCGCGGCCGTGCGCATCGAGGTCACGAACGTCGGCGACACGCCGTGGCGCGGCGACCGCTTCACGGTCTCGTACCACTGGCTCGACGACCTCGGGAACGCGATCGTCTGGGACGGGCTGCGGACGCGCGTCGAGGCGGCGCCCGGCGCGACGGCGCGGGTCGACGCGGACGTGCGCGCCCCGATCCCTCCCGGCCGGTACCGACTCTCCCTCGACCTCGTCGACGAGGGCCGCTTCTGGTTCGGAGAGCTCGGCGAGCCGACGCTCGACTTCGAGGTCGACGTGCTGCCCCGCGGGGGCGCCGCGGTCGCGCACCTCGGGGGAGCAGTGGCAGAGAGCGGGTGGGACGCACAGGTTCAGGCCGCGCATCGCGAGGGGTTCGCCGTCGTCGGCGGCTCGGTGCGCGGACGGCGGCTCCCGGCCGAGCTGGCTGCGTACTCCCCGCCGGGACGCGTGCCCGACTTCGGACTCCCGCTCGTCTGTCCGTCGGTGCTGGAGGGGGTCGAGGTCGAGTGGACGGAGGTCGCGGGGCTCCCGGCGGCGCGCCCGCTCGACGGCGAGCCCTCGCTCTACGACGGACGGATCAGAGTTCGACTGCCATCCGGTCGTCGACGCGGATGAACGCCCACGCGCCGAGGGCGAGCGCGGCGACCGAGGCGACGCAGAGGTAGACGACGTCGCCGACCGCCGGCCACTCGCCGAAGAACAGCGGGTCGCGGATCGCGTTGACGGGCGGCGCGAGGAAGTTCACCCAGCGAAGGATGTCGGCAAGCCAGTCGTAGTCCGCGGCCGCGCCGGGCAGGTTGTCCATCGTGTAGAGGATCGGCGTCAGGAAGAAGAGCGGCAGTAGGAGCGCGCTCACGAGATGCTCGACGTCGCGGTAGACGACCGTCGCGCACGCGATCGCGAGCGAGACGCCGGCGACGAGGAGCACGAAGAGCGCTGCGAGCGGGATCGCGACCCACTCGGTCGTCCGGACGCGCGGTAGGAACGCGAAGTTCAGGACGAACACGGCGACGAACATCACGGCAAACGCGACGAGGTTCGTCGCGACAGACGAGAGCGGGACGAGCTGGCGCGGGAAGCGCGTCTTGCGGATGAGCGCCGCTGCTTCGAGCAAGCTCTTCGACGCCGCCTGCACCGAGTTCGCGAAGAAGACCCAGAGGACGAGGCCGGTGAGCAGGAAGAGGCCCGGGTACGCCTGGTCGATCACCTGCCAGAGGAGTGAGAAGACGACGAGGTAGATCCCCATCAGAAGCAACGGGTTCGCGAGCGACCAGAGAACGCCGAGGACGGTGCCTTTGTACTTCGCCTCGAGGTCTCTGCGCCAGAGCGACCCGAACAGCTCGCGATAGCGGAGGACGTCGGAGTACGTGCTCACGTCACCCTCCGACCGACGATCGTGATCCCGGAGTACTCGCTCAGGTTCTGCGTCAGCAGCGTCGCGGCCGTGCGGCCGACGAGCGGCACGCGCAGCACGTGCCGAAGTCGGCGCCGCTGTCGGATCACGTCGTAGCCCTCCGCCTGCTCGAGTCGCGTGATCAGGACGCCCGCGGCGAGGAACGCTGCGACGTAGGCCCACATCGTGTGCACGTGCTCGTTGATGCCGTACGACTTCTCCGATTCCTGCTGCGGGTTGTCCTCGCTCGCTCCGGGCGCGCGCGTTCCCTCGTTCAGCGCGGCAACGACTCCGCGCCGCCGGGTGACGCGTGCCATCTCCTTCAGCATCTTGCGCGCGTCGAGCGCGTGATGGAGGCTCGCCACGCAGTAAACGAGGTCGAACGAGCCGTCCGCGAACGGCAGGTTCTCGCCGTCGGCCTGGACGCGCTCGAACGGCCCGACGTGGCGCTCGTAGAACTCCCCGCGGCCGAGCCCGATCACCGGGTCGGCGAGGATGTCCGTCGCGATGTAGTCGACGCCGCGCGGGACGAGGTGGAGGGCGCCCCAGCAGCGTGCGGCCCCGACCTCGAGGACGCGGAGGCCCGGCTTCACGTAGCGCCCGAGGAGGAGGTTGAACGAGTGCTCGTTCGCGGACCAGGTGGGGTCGTCCCAGGGGACCGCGGGGAGCAGCAGGTCGGTCGAGTCGTCCTCGGCGTACCAGCCCTCGGCGCGGGCCTTCTCGGGCCAGGCCTCGAGCTCCCGACGCTTCTCGGCGATGCCAGGTAGGCGGTCGTCGAGCATCCGCGGCATGCCGTCCTCGACCGCGAACTCGCCGCCGCAGGCGGCGCAGGTCAGCCGATCGCCGCCGAGCTCGAGTCCGGAGGAGCAGACCGGGCACCGGAGCACCTGGAGGAGGGACGACCGCATCGAGGGGTAGCGTAGGCGGTGGCCACGGCACACAACCCGCTAACAGCCGTCCTTTACCCTTTGCTTTCGTGATTGCGCTCGTCGCGATCGCCGCCCTCGCTGCCTCGTATGCGGTGATCCGGGCGGCGCTCGTTTCCCCACTCTCCCGACGCCTGTCCGCTGCGCCCCGCGACGACCGCTGGCACGAGCAGACGACCCCGCTGGTCGGTGGCCTCGGCATCCTCGCCGGGCTCGTCGCCGGGGTGGTGGTGGCGCTCGCGACCGGGATCATGGAGCCGACGTCGGAGCTCTGGGGCGTCCTCGGAGGCTGCGCGCTCCTCTTCCTCGCAGGGTTCGTCGACGATCTCTGGGCCCTGCCCGCCTGGGCGAAGCTCGGCGCGCAGATCGGGGCCGCCGCGCTCGCGCTCTGGAGCGGATTGACCGTCGAGCTCGTCTCGAGCGACTGGATCGCGGTGCCGCTCGGCGTGATCTGGCTCGTCGGGATGACGAACGCCTTCAACCTGCTGGACAACATGGACGGGCTCGCGGCGACGCTCGCCGCGATCGCCGCCGGCTACTTCGCGCTCGACGCGGTGACGGTGCACCCGAACGACACGGTGCTCGTCCTCGCGCTCTCGCTCGGGCTTGCGTGCGTCGGGTTCCTGCGCTTCAACCTGCGCGTCCGCGGCTCGGCCGCGGCGTTCATGGGCGACTCGGGGAGCCAGGTGCTCGGCTTCGCCGTCGCGTGCTTCGGACTGCTGACGAGCTACAAGGTCGCGGGATCGACCGTCGCCACGCTCCTGCTGCCGATCCTCATCCTCGCGGTGCCGATCCTCGACACGACGCTGGTCACGATCGTCCGGCTGCTCGAGGGCCGACCGATCCACCAGGGCGGTCGCGACCACGCGTCGCATCGCCTCGTCTACCACGGGTTGTCCGAGAAGCGCTCCGTGGTGCTCCTCGCGCTCGTCGCCGCGGCGCTGGGCGGGACGAGCTTCGCGTACTCGGTGCTCGACAACACGCTGATCACGCTCTTCGGCGTGCTCGTCACGTTCGCGCTCCTCGTCCAGTTCGCCAGCTTCCTGTCCGACATCGAGCGCCACCAGTCGACGTCGACGTCGTTCTTCGCGCTGCACCGGCGGCGGTTCGTCGAAGTGCTCGTCGATTTCGCGCTCATCTGCGCCGCGTTCCTCGCCGCGTACCTCCTGCGCGTCGAGGGCGAGGGGACGGTCAACCAGCGGTTCATCTTCACGACGGCGCTGCCGATCCTGCTCGTCGCACGGTACGTAGCGTTCATCCCGTTCGGGCTCTACCGCGGAGTGTGGCGGTACGCCGGCGCCCGCGACGCGGCTTCGGTGATCGCCGCGGTCGTCACGTCGGAGTTCGTTGCGTTCGGTGTGCTCGCGGCGGTCCAGGAGCTCGGCGACTTCCCGAAGAGCGTCTTCGTCATCGACGCGCTCATCTGCACGGTGCTCGTCGGCGCCTCGCGGTTCTGGGAGCGAGCCGCCGCGCGCGGCCTCTCGTCCTTCCACCCGGCGCGGCGCCGGACG
>DASTHC010000117.1:0-2597 GCA_035718485.1 Gaiellaceae bacterium | reverse complement strand
CACGGCAGCGGGTTCGACTCGCCCGGCTTCCGCGCGGTGCGGCGCGTCTCGCCGATGCTCGGGGAGGCGTTCCACCGGCTCCGGCGCGACGCGGGGCTGACGGTCGCCGAGCTCTACATTCACGGGCGCGAGCACGAGTCGCTGTACCAGCTGGCGGAAGCGCTCGTCGAGTGGGACGAGCGCGTGACGCTCTGGCGCGTGCGTCACTTCAAGGTCGTCGAGCGCATCATCGGCGCCGGGGCGATCGGCACGCAGGGCACGCCGGTCGAGCTCCTCGGGCGTCTTATCCACAGCCGCATGTACCCGGAGCTCTGGGACGTGCGGAACGAGCTGACCGACAGAGCGAACAGGGAGGACTGAATGGCGGTTGCGACGCTTCGGGCCGAGGTGACGGAGCTCCTCCAGGAGCTGATCCGCGTCGACACCGTCAACCCGCCGGGCAACGAGACCGCGGCCGCCGAGCTCCTGCGCGAGTACCTCGAGTCGAACGGCGTGCGGTGCGAGCTGTACGCGAAGGTTCCCGGCCGTGCGAACCTCGTCGCCCGCATCCCGGGCAGCGGTGACGGCCCGCGGCTCGCGCTGCTCTCTCACACCGACACCGTGCTCGCCGATGCGTCGGAGTGGGATCGCGATCCGTGGTCCGGCGACGTCCACGACGGCGAGGTCTGGGGCCGCGGCGCGCTCGACATGAAAGGGGAGGTGGCGGCGAACGCCGTCGCGATGGCGTCGCTCGCGCGAGACGGCTTCGAGCCGCGCGGCGACCTGCTCTTCGTCGCAGCAGCAGACGAGGAGGTGAACGACGGCTACGGGCTCTCGTGGCTCTGCGCCGAGCACCCCGAGGCGGTGCGCGCCGACTACGCGCTGAACGAAGGAGGCGGCGAGCGAGTCGATCTCGGCGGACGGCCGTTCTACCTCGTGTCGACGGCGGAGAAGATGAGCGCGCCGTTCCTGATCCGGACGCGCGGCCGGAGCGGCCATGCGTCGATGCCGGGGATCGCGGAGAATGCACTGCTCAAGGCGGCGAGGCTCGTCGAGCGGATCGGCTCGTACCACCCCGAG
The DNA here is from genome assembly GCA_035718485.1 of Gaiellaceae bacterium. Lineage (GTDB taxonomy): Bacteria > Actinomycetota > Thermoleophilia > Gaiellales > Gaiellaceae > JACCTU01. The sequence goes on along the minus strand of DASTHC010000117.1, from coordinate 1,538 downwards.
CTGACGCACACGCCGGAGACGGAGGCGTTCTTCCGTGCTGTGACCGGCGAGGTGCCGCCGGTCGAGCAGGCGGTCGAGCAGGCGGAGGAGCTGCACGCGATGTTCGGAAGGTTTCTCGAGGCCGTCATGGGGCCGACCTACGCGCCGACGATGATCGAGGCGTCGCAGAAGCGGAACGTCGTCCCGAACCTCTGCGAGGTGACGGTCGACTCGCGACTGCTGCCCGGCCAGACTCCCGCCGAGTCCGAGCGCATCGTCCGCGAGGTGCTCGGCGAGGGTGACTACGAGCTCGACTGGATCGAGGCCGCGGGCGGCACGCGTTCGCCGGTCGAGTCGCCGCTGTGGGATGCGCTCGCCGCATGGGTCGACGCGAACGATCCCGGCGCCGGCGTCGCGCCGATCTGCCTCGCCGGGTTCACGGACAGCCACTGGATGCGCGAGGCCTTCGGCACCGTCTCGTACGGGTTCTTCCCGATGCGCTCGATGGAGCCAGAGGTGGCAGCGCTCCTCATCCACTCCGCGAACGAGCGGATCCCGGTCGACGACCTCGAGCTCGCGGTCGACTTCTACCGCTCGGCGGCGGCGGCAGTCCTGACGTAGCCCGAGCGCCCGCGAGTACCCTCCGTTCGATGGCCGAGAAGATCCGCCTGGGTGGGATGGCGCTCGCGAACGGCGTGCTCGTCCACGGCCCGACCGCCTGGGCCTGCGCGATTCGGCGCCCCGACGGCACGCTCGAGGTTGCGGCCGAGCTCAAGCGCTTCCAGAGCGACGACCGCACGCCGCCGTTCCTGCGTGGGCCGCTGAAGCTGCTCGAGTCGCTCGCGGTGCTCCCGGCCGTGCGCCGCGCGCTGCCCGAGGCGCGCCTGCCGTTCGAGCGGCCGGCCGTGCTCGCTGCGCTCGTCGCGACTGCCGCGAGCGTCCGCATCGTCCGCGGCTCGCGCCGGCTCGGGCCGGCGTCGCAGGAGCTCCTGTCGGCGCTCTTCTCGTTCGCGCCCGCGGTGCTCGCACTGCGGAGCTCCGATCTCGCCGCGTACCACGGCGCCGAGCACGTCTCGATCGGGACGTACGAGCACGACGAGCCACGCGCGAAGGAGCACGAGCGCTGCGGGTCGCACCTCGTCGGCCCGATCGTGCTGACGACGACGCTCGGGAACGCGCTCGCGGCGAAGGCGCCGGCGTCGTTTCGGCCCGCCGCGCGCGTCGCGGCGACGTTCGGCTCGCTCGCCGTCTCGACCGAGGTCTTCGGCTGGATGGTCCGCAATCCGGGCCACCCGGTCGCCCGCGCGCTCGCCAAGCCGGGCCACGAGCTCCAGCACCACGTCGGCACGGACGAGCCCTCGCCGGAGCAGCTCGAGGTCGCCGAGGCCGCGCTCCGCGCCTGCCTCGAGCTCGAAGAGGGTGGCGGTCGCAGCTAGAACGCGGCGGCGGCTGCCGCCGGAGATCTTCGAGCTTCCCGTCGAGAAGCTTCGAGCCGGCTACTACGCGGACGCGTACTTCAACCACGCGCGAGCGACGCTGCTCCAGGACGGGCGCCGTCC
>DASTHC010000116.1:0-10523 GCA_035718485.1 Gaiellaceae bacterium | reverse complement strand
CCCCCCCCCGCCAGCCTTCACTCAGTCGTCGTCTTTCTTCTTGGCCTTCTTGGCCTTCGCCGGCTTCGCCACCTGGACGACCTCGTAGCTGGTCGATGCCGGCGGCGAGCCGAACTTCGCGTTGACCGCGTACAGGAACTTCTTGTAGTCGTCGATCGTCGTCGGGATCCGGAAGCGCGGGTCCTTGATCAGCGACACGATCGTCCCCGACGTCAGGTCCTTGTTCAGGTCGATGACGGCGATCTGGTTGAGCTGGTTCTGGACGACGAACAGCCTGTTCTTCTTGTCGAGCAGGATGCCGTCGCCGTTCGGAACGCTCCCGCCGCCGAGGGTGATCTCGACGGTCGCGCCAGTGGACGGATTCACGCGGAAGAGCTTCCCGGTGTTCGACTGCACGATGATCAGCCACTTTCCGTTCCTCGTCGCGTCGATCCCGTTCGCGTTGAAACCCATCTGGAGCTGGAACGCGCCGGTGAGCGGGATCCGCTGCGGCGTCGACCCGAGCTGCCCGTCCTGGATCGGGATCCGGAAGAGCGCCGCGACGTTCGAGTTCGTGAAGTACGCGCCGTTCTTCGTCACGGCGACGTCGTTGATGAAGCCCGGATCGAACGTGTACGTCGCGATGTCCGCACCCGTGGTCGCGTTGTAGACGAACGCCTTCCCGGTCCCCGCTCCCGAGACGAAGATGCGGTTGCCCTTGACCTCGAGCCCGGTCGCTGCGCGCCCGGTTCGCACGATGAACGGCGCGCCCTGGCCGGTGCGGAGGTCGCCGCGGTAGACCGAGCCGGTCGGGATCGAGCCCACGTAGAACGTGTGGCCCTTGATCGCGATCCCCTCGGGCTGCCAGGCGGTCGGCAGCGGCAGCGTGGACGGCAAGGCGTCCTTGGCGACAGCTGGGCCCACACCCACGGCGACAAGCACGAACGCCAGCGCGGCGAGCGCCCATTTCGTTCGAAGCATCGAAACTCCCCCTCGTTCGACGACAGCTTCGGTTCTACCCCAATACGTCCGAGCCTACCCCTCGGTTTCAGCGCCAGCCGGTGCGCTCGGCCAGCCAGCGCCGGGCGACCTCGCCCTGCGCCGCCTGGAACGCCCGCAAGGTCGGAAGCCCCGGCGGCGACGGCAGCTGCGCCCGGTACGTGAAGAAGCCGGCGATCGACGCGACGACCGCCGTCACCTCGTCCGGGTCGGCGTCCGCAGCGCCCGGCCACCGGGCGAAGAGCGTCTCGGGCTCCGGGCCGCCCTGCATGGTCACGCTCGGCGCGAACGCGACTGCGTCGACCCACGCCGGTCCGACGTACGCGTGGGGCCAGTCCACGAAGTAGACGTCGGCGTCCGTCAGGAGGAGGTTGTCCGCGCGAATGTCGAGATGCAGGAGCGTCTCGCCCGCCACGTCCGCGGCCGTCGCCTCGAGCTCGACGAGGTCCTCGAGCCGACGCTGAGACCACGTATCGAGGTGTTCCGTGGAGTCGACGAGGTGCCACGAGTTGATCGACTCCGCAAGCCTCGTCCCGACCTGTGGCGTGTCGAGCGGCGATGGTGTGAGGGCTTCGACCAGGGCGTGCGCGCCGCTCACGACGCGCTCGAGCTCGTCCGAACGCCAGGGCTCCGCCGGGTGCTGCGCATCGACGTCCTCCAGGGCGAGCGCGACCCAGCCGCCTTCACCCTCGTCCACGCCGCCGATCAGCCGCGGCACGGGCGAGTCAACGGGCAGCGCGGACATCACCTCGAGTTCCCTGCGGTGGAGGGCGGGCGAGTCCGGGTTGGGCTCCGGCCCGACAGCCTTCACGAAGGCGCGCCGACCGTCCCTCAGGACCACGCGCACTGCGATTCCCGGAGAGAACCCGCTCGGCTGCGACGCCGTCGCTTGCACGGTGGAGCCGAGCATCCGCTCGAGCTCGGCGAGAACTCGACCCGGCAGCTCGGACCACGCGCGCCGCTCACCGCGCGCAGGCGGAGGTCCGCTCACCTCCGCGACTTGACGGCGCGCTCGATCTCGCGATCGGCGTCGCGCTTGGCGATGGCGCGCCGCTTGTCCTGCGACTCCTTGCCGCGCCCGACCGCGACCTCGACCTTCACACGGCCGTCCTTGAAGTAGAGCCGGGTCGGGATCAACGTCAATCCGCGCTCCCGCACCTTCCCCTCGAGCGAGTCGATCTCGCGCCGCTTGAGCAGGAGCTTCCGGTCACGGTCCGGGTCGTGGTTCGCGATGTTGCCGTGTCCGTACTCCGGGATGTGGGCGCCGACGAGCCACGCTTCGCCGTCGCGCACTTCCGCGTAGGCGCGCTGGAGGTTCGCCTGTCCGGCGCGGAGCGACTTGACCTCGGTGCCGAGCAGCGCGACGCCCGCCTCCACGCGATCGGTGAGGTGGTAGTCGTGACGCGCCCTGCGGTTGTCGGCGATGAGCTTCTCGGCCACGCGGCCATTCTAGGATCGACCCGTGAAGGCACTTCGCGACGGGGAGCTGCGGCTGCGTCCCTGGCTGCCGGAGGATCTGCACGAGCTCGTCGAGGCCGCCAACGACCCGGAGATCGGCCGCTGGATGCCGGCGATCCCGCACCCGTACCTCCGCGGCGACGGCGAGGCGTACATCCGGCGCTCGGCAGGCCGCGAGGGAGCGTTCGCGATCGTCCACGAGGAGCGCCTCGTCGGCGGCATCGCGGTGAGCGCCCGGAAGTGGAAGCGCGCCGAGGTCGGCTACTGGGTCAGGGCCGATTCGCGAGGACGCGGGATCGGCTCACGCGCCCTCTCCCTCGCCGCCGAGTGGGGCTTCGCGCACGGCTACCGCCGACTGCAGCTGCACGCCGACGTCGAGAACCTCGCGTCGCAGCGGGTCGCGGAGAAGGCCGGCTTCCGACGCGAGGGCGTGCTCCGGGCGTGGATCGAGCAGAACGGCGTCCCGCGCGACCACGTCATGTATTCGCGGCTCGAATCCGATCGATGAGGTAGTCGCGCGCCTCGAGGAGGAACCGCGGGTCGATCGCGTGCGGCAGCGGGTACTCGCGGTAGAGGACGTCGGCGCCGGCCTCCTCGAGGAGCTCCTTCGCGCGCCGCCCCCACTCCACGCCGATCACAGGGTCGAACGTCCCGTGGCCGATCGCGAAGCGCGGGAGCGGCGGCTCGAGGTCGAGCTCGAAGCCCTCGACCGTCGGGACGAACCCGCTCAGCGCGAGCACCGAGGCAGGCCGCGCCCGGCCGGCTCCCAGCGACAGCGCGTAGCTCATGACCGCGCCCTGCGAGAACCCGCCGAGCATCGTCCGCTCCCAGTCGAGGTCGAGCCCGTCGATCCACTCGGTGACCTCGCGGTACGTCGCGTGGAACGTGCCGGGATCGGGGTAGCCGATCTCGCGAACCGCGTACCAGTGCGCGCCGCCCGGCGGCAGCGAGAGCGGCCCGCGCGGCGTGATCCCGAGGAAGCGGCGCTCGGGGTCGAGCACGTCGAGCAGCGGGACGAGGTCGTGTTCGTCCGCGCCGCGGCCGTGGAAGAGGACGACCGTCCCTTCGGGCTCGCCGACAGGTTTGCGCGTTACGTACGAGACCACGTCTCGCGCGGGTTCTTGATCGGCGTGAGCACCGGCTCGACCTGCTCGCGGATGCCCTCGAAGTCGGGCGGAAGCGAGAGGCGCTCGCCGAGCGACTCGAGCGGCTCGTCGGCGGTGAAGCCCGGGCCGAGCGTCGCGATCTCGAACAGGACGCCGCTCGGCTCACGGAAGTAGATCGACTTGAAGTAGAAGCGCTCGATGATCGGCGTCGGGCGTCCTCCGGCCGACGCGACGCGTTCGCGCCACGCGGCGTGCTCCTCCTGCTGCGACGCCCAGGCGACATGGTGCACCGTGCCCGCGCCGGGAACGCCCGCACCGGGCGACGCCTGGTCGTACTCGTACCGTCCGCTCCGGTTCTCGCCGCGCGCGACCCAGCCGGGCTCGAAGCCGAGCGCGCCGAGGAACTCGTTGCTTCGGTCGGGATCGCCGCTGAACGCGCGGACGCCCGCGAAGCCGCGCAGCGCGTGCTCGGCCGGGATCTCGGGATGCTGCGCGGCGAGCGGCTCCTCCCCGCTCTCGTCGACGATCAGCTCGTGATCGAGACCCTCGGGGTCGGAGAAGCGGAGCGTATCGCCGTCGCGCTCGACGCCGAGCCGGTCGGCCCAGAAGTCGAGCGACTCCTCGGAGCCGACCCGCCAGAGCACCCGGTGCACCATTCCGGCGCCGGCGCTCCCCTTCGCCGCGCCCGGGTACTCGAAGAACGTGATGTCGCTGCCGGCGCTGCCCTTCTCGTCGGCGTAGAAGAGGTGGTAGACGGTCGGGTCGTCCTGGTTGACGGTCTTCTTGACCAGCCGGAGCCCGAGCTTGTCGGCATAGAAGTCGACGTTGCCTTGCGCGTCGCCGGTGATCGCCGTCACGTGATGGATGCCTTCGAGCTTCATGTCCCTCCCAAGGATGCAGTCGTGATCTCGCTGAGCGCCTCGTCGAAGACCTCGGTGTGCCGGTCGACGTCCGCCCGCGTCGTCGCCGGCGACATCAGCGCCATGTTGTGGAACGGCGTGAGCAGCACGCCGCGGTTGAGCGCGTACAGGTGCATGAACCGCTCGAGCTCGAAGTCGCCCGCTTCCGCCGCCTCCGACCCGGTGCGGGGCCGGCCCGGCCCGAAGAGGTACTCGGCTCGACAGCCGAGCTGCGTCACGTGCCAGGGCATGTCGTAGCGGTCGATCGCGTCCTCGACGCCCGCGGTGAACCGCTCCGCGAGCGGGATCATCCGCTCGAACGCCTCGTCCGTCAGCACGTGCTCGAGCGTCGCACGCATCGCGGCGAGCGAGAGCGCGTTCGCCGCGAGGGTCCCGCCCACGCCGCCGACGTCGACGTCCTCGAGCTCGATGTGGTCGACGACGCGCTCAGCCACCTCGTCGCTGAATCCGTATGCGGCCGCGGGAACCCCGCCCGCGATCGGCTTTCCGATCGTGAGCAGGTCGGGCTCGAGGTGGTTCGCACGCGTGAACCCGCCCGGCCCGCAGCAGATCGTGTGCGTCTCGTCGATGATGAGCAGCGTATCGGTGCGGCGGGTGAGCTCCCGAAGGGCGTCGTGGAAGCCCGCATCCGGGTGCACGATCCCGACGTTCGTGAGAGCCGGCTCGGCGAGGACGCAGGCGACGTCCCCGACCGAGAGCTCGCGCTCGAGCGCGTCGACGTCGTTGAACTCGACGACGCGCGTCGTAACCTCGAGCGGCACCGGCGGCCCGAGGTTGCCGCGGCGCGCGACGACCCGGCCCTCGTCGAGCGCGACGAACGTCTCGTCGACCGTGCCGTGGTAGCACCAGTTGAAGACGAGTACCTTCGGCCGGCCGGTCACCTCACGGGCGAGCCGGATCGCGAAGCGGTTCGCGTCGGTCGCGGTCAGGGCGAACTGCCAGAACGGCAGCCCGAAGCGGCGGGCGAGCTCCTCGCCGACCCAGGGCGCGTCCTCGGTCGGGAGCATCAGCGTGATCCCGTGCTGCGCCTGGCGGCCGAGCGCGTCCACGGTCGCGGCGGGGGAATGGCCCGTCATCGCGCCCGTGTCCCCGAGGCAGAGGTCGACGTACTCGTTCCCGTCGACATCGACGAAGCGCGCACCGCGCGCCTCCGCGACGAAGACCGGAAACCCGCCCGCCCACTTCGCCATCCAGTGCATCGGCACTCCGGCGAGGAGCGAGCCGCGCGAGCGCTCGGCGAGCTGGAACGAGCGCGGGTGCTCGTCGCGGAACCGCCGCTCCTCGCGCGCCGTGAGCTCGGCGATCCGCGTCCGCACCCGGCGAGCCTAGCGCCGACGCGCGAGCGAGAGCTCGACCTTCCCTTCGGTCTTCCGGATCTCCTCGACGCGCACGTCGATCGAGTCGCCGAGCTTGAAGACGCCGCCCCCGCGACGTCCGACGAGCCGCGTCTCGAGCGCGTCGATCTCGTAGAAGTCGCCGTGCAGGCGGCGCGCCGGCAGGAAGCCCTCGAACACGTCGCCGAAGCGGATGAAGAGGCCGGAGCCGATCAGCCCGGTGATCTCGCCGCCGAACGGCTCGTCCCAGCCGCGCTCGAAGAGCACGTCCTCGAGGAGCCAGGCGAGGCAGATGTCGTCGGCGCGGTACTCGACCTCCGCCGCGGAGCGCTCGCGCGTCGAGCAGTGCTCGGCCGCCTCGTCGAGGTCCTCCGGCACGGGGTCGTCGCCCGCACCGATCTCGCGGAGAAGCGCGCGATGGACGACGAGGTCGGGGTAGCGGCGGATCGGCGAAGTGAAGTGGCAGTACGCGGGGCTCGCGAGCCCCGAGTGGCCGAGGTTCCGCGGGTAGTAGCGGGCCTGCTTGAGCGAGCGAAGGACGAGCGCCGGGAACGCCTCGCGGCCGCGCTTCGACCGCTCGACGTACTCGCTGACCCGCTCGCTCGCCTGGCCGGCGAGCCGCGCGGCCTCCTGCGGCGCCATTCGGTCGGCGTCGGGGATCGGCGGCGTCGGGACCTCGAGCGCGGCGAGCTTCGCGAACAGGCGCGCGACGGACTGCGGCTCGGGCGGCTCGTGGATCCGGAAGAGCGCCTCCCTACGGCGTCCGGCGAGCAGGCCGGCGACCGCCTCATTCGCAAGGATCATCAGCTCCTCGATGAGCGCGTGCGCGTGCGGCTCGGTCTCGAGCCAGGCTTTCTCGACCCCGCCCTCGCCGTCGAACGCGAACGCGATCTCGGCCCCGGCGATCCTGAGCGCTCCGCGCTCGAAGCGTCTCCGGCGCAGCTCGAGCGCCACGGTGTCTGCAAGTCGGATCCCCTCGGCGAGCTCGTCGCGCACCTCCTCGCGCCCCGCGAGGATCCCTTCGGCCTGGCCGTAGGTGAGCCGCTCGTCGCTCCGGATCACGGAACGGTAGAAGCTCGGCTCCCCCGGCTCCAGCGACCCGTCGAACGGCACCTCGACCGTCACGCAGAGCCGGTCGACGTGCGGCCGGAGGGAGCAGGCGTCATCCGCGAGCTCGTGCGGGAGCATCGGCGCGACGAGCCCCGGCACGTAGGTCGAGAGCGCGCGGTCCGCGGCGCCGCGGTCGAGCGGCGACCCGGCGTGGACGAACCACGAGACGTCGGCGATGTGCACCCACACGCGGATGCCGTCGCTCTCGCGTCGCGCCGAGATCGCGTCGTCGAAGTCCTTCGCGGTCTCCGGGTCGATCGTGAACGTGACGAGCTCGCGGAGGTCGGCCCGGCCCTCGAAGCTCGGGCTCGGGAGCTCGAACGGCTCGAAGGGGCGGCGCAGGCCCTCGTGCTCCAGCAGCCCCTCGAGGACGTTCTCGATTCGGTCGGACGGGCCGAGCCGCCGCTCGAGACGCGCCCGCCCGCGTCCGGTCCGGACGACCGCGATGTCGCCCGGGCCGACGTCGGCGAGACCCTTACGGTCGAGCGGGATCGGGACGCCGGGAGTAAACACCGGCTCGCCGACGACCAGGCGTCCGCGCTGCGAGACCTCGACGACGACGTAGTCGGTCACGCCCGCAACCTTCCCGTTCGTTCCCCCGTTGCACATCCGATGAGCTCGTTCGTCGCACTGCTCCTGGCGGGGGGCCTCGGATGTGCGGTCGCGTTCCTGCTGGGATTGGCGTTCGCGCGGTCGGCAGGCCGCGTGCTGGCGCTCGGAGCGCTCGGCGCGCTCTTGGCCTGTGCCTTCCAGGCGGCGGTCGCGTCGAACGAGCTCGTCGACCCGCTCCAGCAGCAGCTGCTCAACGCCGCCTGCCTGGCGAACGCGCTCGGGTGGCTCGCGGGGACGCTGCTCGTCGCGCGCCTGCGCGCGCTCGAGTGGCTACACGCGCAGGAAGCGGCGTAGCGTCAGCCCCGAGCCGGCCGCTCCGAGCAGCAGGCCGAGGACGAGCAGGATCAGCGCCGTCAGTGGGAACGCGAGCGCCTGCACGTCGGAGTCGGCGTCGACGCGGCCGAGGATCGCTGGCAGCGCGATCTCCTTGCCGAGCAGGAGCAGGAACACCGCGAGCACCGCGCCGGCAAGGCCGCAGAACAGCCCCTCGAGCATGAACGGCCCGCGGACGAACCAGTTCGACGCGCCGACGAGCTTCATCACCTCGATCTCTCGACGCCGCGCGTAGATCGACAGTCGGATCGTGTTCGCGATCAGGAGTCCCGACGCCGCGAGCAACAGGATGACGACCCCGAAGAAGATGATCGAGATCACCTGGCCCACCTTGATGATCCTGCGCGCGGTGGCGCGGCCGAAGTCCACCTTCTCGACGCCGGCGAAGTTCTGCAGCCTGAGATCGCGCGCGATCGCCTCGACGTCCTCGGCGCGCTTCGGCGTCACCTCGTACGCGTTCGGGAGCGGGTTGTACGTCAGGTCCTTGACGAGCTCGGGGGAGCGCTTCCGCATGATCTCGAGCGCCTGTTCCTTGGAGACGTACGTCGCCTCCTTGATGCGCGAGTCGCGGTCGAGCCATGACTGCACGGACGTGACCTGCGTGTCCTTCATGTCGCGCGCACACGTGTGCTCGGTGCAGAAGAACACCTTCACCTGCACGTCCTTCTTCACGTGGTTCGACCACGAGACGACCCATGAGCCGAGCGCGATCGCGACGCCGAGCAGGAACATTCCGATCAGCACCGTCATCGTCGCGGCGAACGTCGTGGAGAGGCTCGCGCGGAGCGAGCGAAGGGACTCGGCGACGAGCAGCTGGAGCCTCATTCGCCGACATACCCCCCACGCCGTTCGTCGCGCGCGAGCTTGCCTTCCTCGAGCGCGAGCACGCGGCGGCGCATCTTGTCGACCATCTCGCGGTCGTGGGTGACCATGAGGATCGTCGTACCGGAGCGGTTGATCCGGTAGAGCAGCTGCATGATCCCGATGGACGTGTCGGGGTCGAGGTTGCCGGTCGGCTCGTCGCAGATGAGGAGCGGCGGGTGGTTGACGAACGCACGCGCGATCGAGACACGCTGCTGCTCGCCCCCGGAGAGCTCGTCGGGGAGGGAGTTCACCTTGTGCGACAGGCCGACGAGGCTCAGCACCTCCGGCACCTTGCGCCGGATGCTGTTCGTCCCTTCCCCCTGCACCTTCAGCGCGTAGGCGACGTTCTCGGCGGCCGTGCGGTTCGGGAGGAGCTTGAAGTCCTGGAACACGCAGCCGACGTTCCGGCGGAGCTGCGGGATCTTCCCGCGCCGGAGGCGGGTGAGGTCGCGGCCTCCGACGAAGATCCGCCCGGAGGTCGGCTCGAGCTCCTTCAGGATCAGCCGGATCAGCGTCGACTTCCCGGAGCCCGAGGCGCCGACCACGAAGACGAACTCGCCCTTCTCGATCACGAACGAGACGTCCGAGAGGGCGGTCACGCCCGGGTCGTAGACCTTCGTGACGCTGTCGAAGATGATCGCGGCACCGGCGCTGGGCGCGGGGGCTTCGGCGCCGTTTTCCGACGCCTCGATGACTGCCGCAGGTGTGGTCTCGAGCTCCGTCACCAGGAGTGTGTGCAGGGCTGCCCGAAGCCGCTCCGGCTCGGGGGGCTCCCGCCTGAGGAGTGTAGCTGAGGGGTCGGAGGCGCCTATGCGGCGGGACCGGCGGCCGCCTGGTCCAGCAAATAGGCGTGGATGAAGCCGTCGATGTCCCCGTCGAGCACGCCCTGGGCGTTCCCGACCTCGTGGCCCGTCCGGTGGTCCTTCACCTGCTGGTAGGGCTGGAGGACGTAGCTTCGGATGTTGGCGCCGCCGAAGCCCGTGTCCGCCGCCTCGCCCCGCTCGCGCGCGAGCTCCGCCTCGCGCTCCTCGAGCTGGAGCTCGGTGAGCCGGGAGCGGAGCATGCGCAGGGCGGTTTGCTTGTTCGCGGACTGCGAGCGCTCGTTCTGGCACTGCACGACGATCCCGGTCGGCAGGTGCGTGATGCGCACCGCCGAGTCGGTCTTGTTCACGTGTTGGCCGCCGGCTCCGCTCGCGCGGTATGTGTCGATGCGGAGATCGCCTTCGTCGATCTCGACCGCCGCGTCGTCCGGAAGGAGCGGCGCAACGACGACCTGCGAGAACGACGTGTGCCGGCGATGCGCCTGGTCGAACGGCGACAGGCGCACGAGCCGGTGCTTGCCGCGCTCTGCCTTCAGGATCCCGTACGCGTTCTCGCCGGCCACGCTCAGCGTCGCCGACTTCAGGCCGGCCTCCTCGCCGGGGGTCGCCTCGAGCAGGTCGGTCCTGAACCCGCGGTCGGACGCCCAGCGCAGATACATGCGGAGGAGCATCTCCGTGAAGTCCTGCGCGTCGATCCCGCCGGTCGCAGCGTGGAGCGAGACGAGTGCGTCGCCGGTGTCGTACTCGCCCGTGAAGAGCGCGTCCTCCTGGAGCCGGTCGAGCTCGGCACGGAGCGGCCTGATCATCCGGGCGATCTCGCCCGCCATGTCGCCGTCGAGCGCGAGCAGCTCGCGCGCGTCGTCGTAGTCGCGGGTCAGCTGGTCGTAGCGCTCGAGCCGCTTGTTCAGCCGCGCGTGCTCGGACGAGATCTGCGCGGCCGCGGATTGATCGTCCCAGAAGCCGGGCTCGCCCATGCGGGACTCGAGC
>DASTHC010000115.1:0-23998 GCA_035718485.1 Gaiellaceae bacterium | reverse complement strand
ACGACGCTCGGGTTCGGCGATCTCTCGCCGGCCGTCGGGCTGCCGCAGGCGCTCACGGTGCTCGAGGCGCTCATCGGCCAGGTGTTCCTCGTCACGCTCGTCGCGCGGCTCGTGACGCTGTGGGTACGGCAGAGCGAGGCGAGGGCCGACGAGGCGTGAGGCGTCCCGAGCTCGCGAACGCGGTCGGTTGAGTGACGGCTGTCTCGAGCGGGATCTTCGTGCATTGACGGTTGTCGCTTGACGCGACGAGCGCGCAACGCGGAGACTCACCCGCGTGGGGTGGGTCCTCGAACGCCTCGGTGCTGATGTCGGCCGCGCGCTGACCGAAGTCAACGTCCTCGCGTACGCCCTCGATCGTGAGGGCGTGATCGTCTGGCAGAACCACGCGTCGGAGCAGTTCATCGGCGATGTCAGGGGGTCGCACTTCAACGAGTTCGTCGTCGTCGACGACCGACGCCGCGCGCAGGAGGCGTTCACCAAGAAGGTGCTCGGAAAGGCGCCGTTCACCGACTACGTCGTGCACGTCCGCCGCCCTTCGGGCCAAGAGGTGCTCGTCGAGGTCAGCTCCGTCGCCCTGCGAAAAGGGGACGAGGTGATCGGCGTCCTCGCGTTCTCTACGAAGCCGCCGCAGCCGACGGACCCGGCCGCACGCCGGCTGACTCCGCGGCAGCTCGACGTCGTCAAGCTCCTCGCGAACGGCGCGAGCACCGAGCAGATCGCCGCGGAGCTCCACATCGCGCGCGAGACCGTCCGCAACCACATCCGCGGCGCGCTCGCCGAGCTGCGCGTGCACTCACGCGTCGAGGCGGTTGCCGCGGCGCGCGCGGCCGGCCTGCTCGACGATTGACTCAAACGGGTCAGGTCGGCGCGCCGGCGGATGCTCGAAGATCGCCCCGCTACCTCCCATGGGAGCTCGGCGTCACGCACTCGCCGCGCACCCGTTGCCGCCCGGCGCCCAGTGACCCCTCTGGGCGCCCGGCGGCTTCTTTGTGGACAGCGACGGCCGCGACGACGAGCGCGACGCCGAACACCTCTGAACGGGACGGAACCTGTGCAAGCACGAGTACGCCGATGACCGTCGCGGTCGCCGGGAGCAGCGATACGAGCAACGAATAGGTCGCGCGGCTCAACCGTGCCATCGCGAGCTGGTCGAACACGTATGGGACGACCGATGACGCGACGCCCACGCCGAGGCCGGCGACGAGCGCGACGGGATTCGCGAGCGCCGGCAATGCGGCAGCGCCGCCGATCGGAGTGATCGCGACGAGCGCGACGAGCATCGCAGCGCCAAGCCCGTCGATCCGGTTCAGCGTGGTGTTCCGGGCGACACGGTGCGCGAGGACGATGTAGAGCGCGAACAGCGCGGCGTTCGCGAACGCGAAGGCAACGCCGACCGGCTCGCCCTCGAGCCGCACGTCGGTCAGGACGTAGACGCCGACGCTCGCCATCCCGAGCGCGAAGACGTTGCGCGGCGTGCGTACGCCGACCGCCGCGAGCCCGATCACCGGCAGGAACTCGATCGCGGCCACGGTCCCGAGCGGCAGCCGGTCGATCGCGACGTAGAAGCAGCTGTTCATCAGTGCGAACACGAGGCCGAGCGCGAGCACGAGCCGCTTCGTCTCGGCGTCGACGCGCTGCAGCGCGCGCCACGGCTTCCGCCAGAGCGCGAAGACCGCGGCCGCACTCGCGATCCGGAGCCAGGCGACACCGAGCGGCTCGACGAGCCCGAAGAGGAGGACCGCGAACGCCGGCCCGAGGTAGTGGAAGATCGCGCTGCCGACGAAGTAGACCTCCGGTCGTACGCGCTGCGCTCGCACGACGGGTCATACTCTTCGTGACGGCGCCTACGCGGAAGGCGGAAACGACGGGATCGGAGGCGGGATGGCGAGGAAAGCACGGACTCGCGATGCGCTCGCCTACGAAGCGAACCTCCTTGACGCGGTCAACCTTCGTTTGCTCGAGGAGCTGCAGTCGGACGGCCGTCTGACCGTCGCGGAGCTCGGCCGCCGCGTCTCGATGTCGCCGCCGGCTGTTGCCGAGCGGGTGCAGCGGCTCGAGCGCGCCGGCGTGATCACGGGGTACAGCGCGGACATCGATCCTGCGGCCGTGGGGTATCCGATCGCCGCAGTCGTCCGGATCCGCCCCGCGCCGGGTCAGCTCGTGAAAATCCCGGAGATCGCCCGCGAGACGCCCGAGGTCTCCGAGTGCCATCGGATCACGGGCGAGGACTGCTACCTCCTCAAGCTGCACCTGCGCTCGATCGGCGAGCTCGAGGAGCTGCTCGACCGCTTCACGCCGTACGGCCAGACGACGACGTCGATCGTGCACTCGTCGCCAGTAGCTCGGCGCGGGCCGCCGCTCGATTCGTCGCGATAATGCCGCCGTGGGCGGTTTCGACGATCTCCGCGAGCTCGAACCGCGCCGGATCTGGGACGGCGTCGCGGTGCGCGTCCTCAGCGGCGACCGCTGCACGCTCGGGATCGTCGAGCTCGACGCCGGCGCAGTCGTCCCCGAGCACCATCACGACCACGAGCAGCTCGGGATGGTGCTGAGCGGGCGGGTGCGCTTCAGGATCGCCGACGAGACGCGCGACCTCGGCCCCGGCGGGACGTGGACGATCCCGTCGAACGTCCCGCACGAGGTGACGGCCGGCCCGGAGGGCGCCGTCGTCTTCGACGCGTTCGCGCCGGTGCGCGCCGACTGGGCGGGGCTGGCGGCCGAAGAGCCGCGCCCGCCGCGTTGGCCGTAAGGGGCGCTTCGCGAACAGATGCCGCGTCCTTGCCACGCACGAGGGCGTCGGCCGACCTGGCTCGCCGTTACTCGGACTTGGGTCGAGGCGTTCGTTGAAAGATCGTCACCGAGTGGGAGGACGCGCGGGTGTCGAGTGGATTGTCGGTGCCGCCGGAAGCGAGGTAGGCGTGCCTCCCGTCGGGGCTGACGGCAAGCGCCGCGGCGAACAGCAGACCCGATGCTCTGGCGCACGCTCCTCCGGTGCCGTTGGCGCTGATGCAGCGGGAGGTTCCGCCCAGCTGCCGGAGGGCGCCCGTCGCGGTGTTCCGCGCGAAGGCTGACACAGCGTCGGTTGCGACGACGTAGGCGCTCACCCCATCAGGGCCAAGGGCGACCATGCCAGCCGCTGCGAGGGCGGTTCCGTCTGTACAAACGCCGGTCGCGTCGGCACTCTCGTCGTCTCCATCCTCGCTGAGGCAACCAGCTGCGCCCTCCGGTTGTACAAGCGCTCCGGTACGGCGATCGCGTACGAGCACGACGAGAGCGTTCGAATAAGGCGAGGCGACGTACACCGTACGACCATCCGCGCTGACGGCAAGGGACTCGGCGCCTCCGAGCGCTCTCGCTTTGGCGCAGCTATCAACGAGGGAGTCGTCTCCACTGAGGCATCCAAGCGGCCCCTCCAGCTGGGTGAGCGTGCCCGTTGTCCGATCGCGAGCGAACACCACAACTGCGCCCAAAGAGGTCGACGTGGCGTAGACGTTCGCGCCGTCAGGGCTTACCTTCACGTCGGAGAGGCCGACGATCGCTCGCCCTTGCGAACAGACGATCTCGAAAGCGTCGTCGTTGAAATCACCCTCCAGCTCAAGCCGATACGGGTCAGTCCCATCGTCGGTTACGCACCCTCCCGTGCCAGCTAGCTGCGCGAGCGCTCCTGTTCGCGCATCTCGACTGAACGCTGCTAAGCCCCACGTCCCCGTGACGTAAACGTTGCGTCCGTCCCCCGAGACCGCTACAGCGTTTGGACCACCGAGAGCACGCCCATGGGAGCAGCCCGCAGTGATGCGTCGGTCCGCTCGAACGCACTGGCTCTCACCGGCCGCTGGCCGCAGCCCATGCAGTCCGGGCTGACGGACGAGCACGCACCGAGACCGCGTCGCTCTCCGCGGCAGCGACATAGACATGCCGGCCGTCTCGCGAGACCGCGAGCGACTTCGCCCCCTGCAGTGTCTCCGCGCGAACGCAGTTCTCCTCGAGCTCGCTGACGCATCCGAACGAGCCGCGAAGCTGCTTCAGCGCTCCCGTCTTGAGATGCCGCGAGAACGTGACGACCGACGCACCGGGCGAGACCGCGACATACAGAAAGCGTCCGTCAGGCGAGACGGCGAGCGCCCGCGGACTGTTGAAGGCGCGTGCCTTCAGACAGCCTCGTATGTTCGACTCGGCGTCGCAGACGGTCTTCTTCGGCATCGGAGTCAAGGCTCCGACCGGCCGAGTCGCGGACCCTGCAACCGCGCTGCAGATCCCGGCTACCAAGAGCGACCCCACGAGCAGAGCCAATCGACGCACGTTCACCATTGCTCCGTTAGGCGCGTGGGTGCCGACGGGTCGGGGCGGGTTGAGCACGACGCGCCGCGAACCACCTCGTCAGCCCGAAGTTCCAACGGCTCGCGATACGGCCTTGACGCATTCGTACCCGTTGACGCTCGTCTGTGGCACGCGGGCACGGTAGGTCGCGCGGCCTCTGGGGATCGAAACGGTGAACAAGCCGGCGCCGTCCGTTTGCACTCGGCGAATGATCGACCAGCCGCGCTTGCTGCGACGCTCAACGATGATGGGCGCACGCGTGCGGCACGGCTCGTAGCCGTCCACGACGCGTAGCGTGCCTGTCGCGCGCCGCGCGCGAATGCGCAGCGTGAGGGTGCGCCGGTGCAAAGAGGCGCTGAATGATGCAGCCGCCGATGCTTCGCCGTTCACAACGCAGGTGGCCCCGTTGCAACCCCCTGTCCAGCCGTTGAAGATCGCGCCCTCGAGAGGCGTCGCCGTCAGCGTGACAGGCCCTTGGAACATCCCGGTGCAGGTGGTGGGACACTCGATTCCCGCCGGGTTGCTCGTGACGGTGCCGGGTCCCCTCGCCGTGACGGAGATGGGGTGCAGTGCGGCCAGGTAGGGACTGTTAGACAGATCGGGACACCCTTGGATGTTGGCCCGGTAGTAGTCATCGTGGTTGAAGTCCAGGACAGCGTTCGCCCAATTCCAGCCCGCCGTTGATTTGGCGTCCGGGCCGTACATGAGGTCAGTTGGACTGTCATTGACATGGTCCGGAAAGGCGCTGACGCTTGCATGTGGAGCGCACCTGGGGGTGAATCCGATCACGTGCAGGATCTCGTGCAGGAGACCGATCTCGAAGTAGCCGGGTCGATCCGTGCCCGTGCCGAATCCTGGTGCATCGCGGCATGGGCGCGGGTCGTTCGTCGGCTGCGCCTGGAGATACATCGCCCCAAGTTTGGGCAGCGCCGGCGATGACGCTCCTCCGCACGCCCAGGTGCTGTGACCGTCGTAGAGAGCCGCGTAGACCTTGAGCGGATTGTTGAACCCCGCGGCGACAAGATCTTCGCCCATCACCCAGAGCGGCCAAGGATTCCTGGCCGTCGCCTGCGCATCCGAGTGCGGCAAGCGAACGAAGGTGATGTCCGGAACGCCGTTCTGCCTGTCAACCCGTAGGCCCTGGTTCCCTGCCTGTGTTACGAACCATCGCTCGATTCGGGCAATCGACTGCTCCATCCCTCCGTTCGTGTCAAGCTGCCCGTCAGCTCCGTCTGACGGCACGACGTAGAGAAAGTGAACCTGAGGGCCTGAGAGGTCGTCCGGCATGTCGGTCACGGTGCGGTCGCGAGCGGCCGCGGTTCGAGCCGAATCGTCCGAGGCGGCGGATGCGCCCGCCGTAAGCGTGACCATGGAGACCGCCGCGACCGCCACAAGACAACGCAGGCGCGCTGGGCTTGTCCGGAGCTGCCGCATGTCGATCTCCTCCTCGTTGCCGGTCGAAGAGAAGGAGAAGCGCCTTCTCTGCACCAAACCCGAGCCGAAACGGAGATCACTCCGCCGCTACCGCGCGAGGTCTAACGCACGACCATCATCCCAAATCGTGACGAGTCGCACAAATCGGCCCCCGGACCTGGGCGCTGAAACCTGCGCCAACGCTCAGTGCCCTCGTACGGCTGTTCGCCAGGCGACGATGCCGTTCCGCCAAGCGCCCCTAGTCGGCCGGCTGCTCGACGGGCGCGACGGTCAGCACGTCGTCGTGGTGGAGCCAGTCGTTCGAGAGCTCGATGCCGCCCGCGCGCTCGACCGCGCCGAGCAGCGACAGCGCCCAGCGGTGCTCGATCAAGACGAGCGCCGCGGTCGTGTCGATCGGCAGTGACTGCGTGACGCGGAAGACGTCTTGCTCGTCGAACACGTGCCCGTCGGCGAGCTCCGCCGCGCCGGCGATCGCGCCGTAGTCGAGCCCGGCCTCGCCGCTCGACTTGTATCCGGCGAGCGAGCCGACGTACGAGCCGAACTCCGTCGCCTCCTCGAAGTCGAGGTCGCTCGCAGTCGAAGTCATCACGTTGCCGAGCGAGTCCTTGCGCACGACGAGCAGGTCGATCACGCGGATGATCCGCTTGCGCTTGAGCGCCTCGAGCTCAGGGAGGATCTCGCCTTTGAACCGATTGCCCGGGAAGGCGACGATCAGCAGCTGGAGCGGGCCGGGGCGATCGATCCGGTCATCCTACGCCCGGCTTGTAGATCATCAACACGAGCACGCCGAGCAGCGATACGCCGCCGACCACGTGGAGCGCGATTGCGTGCCGCGAGTGGAGGACGTCACGGAGCTCGGCTGCGCCGCTCGCGCGCACGACCTGCCGGGCCTTGCGGAACAGCAGGTCCTCGCGTCGGATCGCCTCCTCCGCGACCAGCCAGAGCGCGAGCGCGCCGAGGATCCAGCCGTCCAGCAGGTCGTAGATCGTGGTGTCGAACACGAGCCAGAGGCCGAACACGAGCGTCCCGGTCGCGCCGACCCACGCGAGCGCGTCCGCGGGACGCGCGAGGCGAAGGAGCGCGAGTGCACGGGAGCGGTCGTCGACGCGCAGGCACTCGACGAGGAGCGCCGACAGCATCGTGTACGCGGAGACGAACGTGAACGCCGACGCGATGTGGAGGACGAGCAGGGTCTCGGTGCGCGTCACGCGCGAACCCTACGGTCGATACGGAGCTCCTGCGCGCTCGAGCGGGAGGTCCGACTCGCGCCACTCGCTCTTCCCGCCGGGGTAGTGCACGACGTTCGTGAACCCCAGCGCGACGAGCTTCGCAGCCGTCTCGACGGAGCTCTCGCAGTCGGGGCCCGCGCAGTAGACGACGACCTCGACGTCCTTGTTGAACTTCCGCGTCGTCGCGGAGTCGACCCGTTCGGGCGGGAGGTTGATCGCGCCCGGCAGGTGCGAGTGGGCGTACGACATCGGTGGGAGGGCATCGACGAGGAGGAGTTCCTCGCCGTCCTCGAGCTTGCTCCGGAGTGCGGCGCAGTCGATCGCCGGAATCTCCATCGGGCAAACCCTAGAGTCCGCGCCCGCCGCCGGGCGCGGAGATCGTTCAGCGCGAGCCGCGCCTGCGGGCGCGCCTCGGCGCGACCTCCTCGACGAGCTTCGTGGCCTCCGCGTACCGTCCGTCAGGGCCTTCGATGATCCGAAACGCTACGAGAAGGCCGGCGCACGGCCCTTCAGGAGGCGCCTCCGAGAACCCGTCGGCCGCGACGTAGAGCCGCTCGCCGTCGTCGGTCGCGATGAAGCCGTGGCCCTTCTCGTTGTTGAACCACAGCATCCTGCCGTTGCTCGTCTGCACGCTGCTCGTCTCTGTCAGTCGTACGGGGTGGGCCGCGGCCGCCGAAGCGGCCGCGGCCTGGATCTGGTCGCTAGGCGACCGGGGTGACGTTGGTCGCCTCCGGGCCTTTCGCGCCCTCGCGCTGCTCGTACTCGACGCGCGCGCCTTCGGCGAGGGTCTTGAACCCATCGCCGGCAACGTTGCTGTGGTGGACGAACAGGTCCTTTGAACCTTCGTCAGGGGCGATGAAGCCGTACCCCTTGCTGTCGTCGAACCACTTCACGGTTCCACTAGCCATAAAAACACCTCCCTTACTTCACTGACGAACAAGTAAGGAAAGCGCTTCGCGCACACCGGAACTCGCTCTGGTCTTGGTTTCAAGGTAGCAGTAAAACGCGCGCGGGCCACTGATACCGTGCGTCTTCGATGGCCGACCGAAAGACGCCGGACGCGCTCGAGGTCTACATCGGCAGTTTCAGCTCACCGTCGTACGGCCTCTGGTGGGACGGCAAGCAGCTCGTGTACGAGAGCTTCGTGAGCGGCTACGAGGACCGTCGGCAGGTCTTCATGACACCGTCCGGTGCCCAGTGGAGCCGGTTCTGGCGCACGATGGACGACATCGACGTGTGGGGCTGGCAGGAGCGCTACGAGCCCGGCACGAGGTTCGAGCCCAGGAACCTCGTCCGCGACGGCACGCACTGGTCGGTGACGCTCCATCACCGCGGTCGTCACGTCGAGTCCGCCGGCGACAACTCGGGCCCGGGATCGAACGACCTCGACGAGAGCGCGCGCTTCGACGTGTTCTCGGAGGCGATCACGCGGCTCACCGGCGGCTACCAGTTCGACTGAGCCTCGTCGTGCCGCGACTCGTCGGGATCAACCACGTCGCGCTCGAGGTCGGCGATGTCGACGAGGCGCTCGAGTTCTACGGCCGGCTGTTCACGTTCTCGCTCCGAGGGCGAAGCCGCGGCGCAGCGTTCATCGACATGGGCGACCAGTTCATCGCGCTCATGCGCACAGGTAACGACACGACCGACGGCGCCCGACACTTCGGGCTCGTCGTCGATGACGCCGCTGCCGTGCGGCGCGCGCTCGACGAGGCCGGCGTCCCGACACTGCCGGGCCGCGGCCTCGACTTCCTCGATCCGTGGGGCAACCGCGTGCAGGTCGTGCAGTACGACCAAGTGCAGTTCACGAAGGCCGAGCCGGTCCTCCGCGGGATGGGTCTCGAGCTCGGCAAGTCGGACGCTGCCGCTGCCGAGCTCGAGGCGAAAGGGCTGGTTTAGGAGGGCTTGACGAAACGGGTGCTGTGCCGCCGGGCCGCGCTGGGCGGCGCGATGCGGCGTCCTCAGTCGCGCCCGTATCCAACGGATACGAACGCTCCCTGCGTCCTTGCCTCGCACCACCCAGCGCACCCCGGCGACGAGGCCCGTTCCGCCAAGCCCTCCTCTAAGCCACGGTCGGGCGCTCGAGCCCGCGGACGCGGCCCGCGAGCCCGCCGAGCATCCCGATCGCGATCTGCGGCTCGCGTTCGAGGAGCTTGAGGAACGGCGCCCGCGGCAGGCGCATCGTCTGCAGCTCGCTCACCGCGACGATGGTGGCCGAGCGGGCTCCGCCGTCGAGGAGCGCCATCTCGCCGAAGTAGTCGCCGGGCTGCAGCAGCCGTCCACCGGCACGGCCTGCGCGCTTCGCACGGCCGGCGAGGATGACGTAGAAGCCGTCGGCGGTGTCGCCCGTCTGCACGACGACGCTGTGCGGCTCGTAGTCACGGAACTCGGCGAGCTCTGCGACCTTTCGCAGACGGCGGCGACCGACGTCCGCGAAGAGCGGCAGCCGCGCGAGCACGGCGACCCAGTCGTTCACGCTCGGGCGGTGCCAGTTGCGTTGGATGGCAGCAGTGATCATCGCGTCGGGTCCAGCATTCATCGGGTCTCCCTCCGTTGTCGTCGGCGCTCCGTGCTCCTGGGCGAGCGCACAACCCGTCCGATTACAAGACGGGCGAACGGCCGGAAATCTTCCGTCTACGGCGCGATGAGCTCGGTGCGAAGCTCGTGGCTCTCGTCCGGGAGCCGCGCCTCGTACCAGATGCGGTACCCACCGCCCGGCAGCGGGAGCACGTCCAGATAGCGTGCGTCGTACGCCGCCGCCGTATTCGTCTGCTCGATCCGGCCGTCTTCCCCACGGCGCGCGAGCCCTGTGCGCTCGAAGAAGTTCTCCTCTTTGCTCGCGCGGCCGTCGTACGCGGCCCGGCCGTCGGGGAGGACAGCGGTGACGCGCGCGCCGCGCTGGTCCCACGTTCCGGAGCGCGGCTCGAGCACCGTGCCGTGCCACTCCCACGCGAGCCCGTCCCTGCTCGTGGCGTACGCGGTGCTCATTCGATCCTCCTCGTCACGCTCGTCGAGCGGGTGGCAGCAGATCCAGGCCTGCCAGCCGCCGTCCGCCGTCCGTTGCACGACGGGGTCCTTGACGCCCGTGAGCTCGTCGCCGGGGAAAGCGGTGCGCGCCGCCGCGGTCTCGAGGTCGGCGGGGTCGTCTGCCTCGAGGACGTCGATCCACCAGTGCTTGCTCGGCGCCGGCGAGGCGCAGCAGACGTAGAGCCGCCACCGGCCTTCGTCGGTTCGGACGATCGCCGGACGCTCCATCGAGTCCGCACGGAAGCGGCGCTGGTCGACGTTCGCGACGACGCTCATGCGCTCGCCGTCCTCGGAGCGCGCCACCACCGTCGAGCCGCGCCCCTCGTGGCCCGTGCGCACGCGGTAGGCGACGACGAACGTGCCGTCTTCGTCGAGCGCGGCGCTCGACGAGCCCGCCCACCAGCCGACGCCCTCGCCCGGAGCGGGCGCCGCCACGACGGCCGGCGCCGAGCCGGGGAGCGGGAATCCGTCCATCGTGCGACTTCTATCTAATGTAAGCTTGACCTAACGTTAGAACTCACTTACACTACGGATCCATGGAAGCCGCCCTGAGAGCAATCGCCGGCCCTCGCCGACGCCGGATCCTCGCCCTCGTCCGCGACGACGAGCTGTCGGCGGGCGAGATCGCGGCGCAGTTCGACGTCACGCGACCGGCGGTCTCGCAGGATCTGACGCTCCTGAAGGAGGCGGGACTCGTGACCGAGCGTCGCAACGGAACGAGGCGGTTGTATCGGGTGCGCCCCGAAGGGCTCGCACCGCTCAAGTCGTTCCTCGACGAGTTCTGGGACGACCGCCTCGAAGCACTCAAACGGGAATCCGAACGAGAGGAGAGGAAGAAACGTGGACGCCGTGACTGACACCACCACCGTCGAGCGAGAGCTCCTGATCGATGCGAGCCCGGAGACGGTCTGGGAGTTTCTCGTCGACCCCGAGAAGGCAACGCGCTGGATGGGCATGTCGGCGACGCTCGACCCTCGACCCGGTGGCGCGTACCGCGTCGAGGTCATCCCCGGCAACACCGCGGTCGGCGAGTTCCTCGAGATCGACCCGCCGCACAGGCTCGTCCAGACGTGGGGCTGGGAGGCAAGCGAAAGCAGCTCCGTCGAGCCGGCCTCGACGCGCATCGAGATCGAGCTGATGAGCAGCGGCGACGGGACGATCCTCCGCTTCAAGCACGAGCTCCCGACCGCGAAGGCCGCGGAGTCGCACGCTCACGGCTGGGATCACTACTTCGGACGGCTGGTCGTCGCGGCGGCGGGCGGCGATCCGGGCATCGATCCGTGGATCGAGGACCCGATGTCGTGAACGTTCAGGAGCTGTTCGACCCGTCGGATCGAGCAGGCGCGGTCAGCCGGCCAGCTGGCTGACCGCGCGCAGCTTGTTCACCGCGTCGAGCGCCGCGACCTTGTAGGCCTCGGCGAGTGTCGGGTAGTTGAAGACCGACTCGACGAGGAAGTCGACGGTGCCGCCGAGCCCCATCACGGCCTGGCCGATGTGCACCACCTCGGTCGCGTTGGCGCCGAGCGCGTGCACGCCGAGCAGCTTGCGGTCGTCGGGCGACACGAGCAGCTTCACGAGCCCGTGCTCGTCGCCGAGGATCTGCCCGCGCGCGAGCTCGCGGTAGTAGCTGACGCCGACCTCGTACGGCGTCGACGCCTCCGTGAGCTCGAGCTCGGTCTTGCCGACGTAGCCGATCTCCGGGATCGAGTAGACGCCGAACGGGAGGTCCTCCATCGGGCGCACGTCGAGCCCGCACGCGTCGGCGGA
Source organism: Gaiellaceae bacterium (assembly GCA_035718485.1). GTDB lineage: Bacteria > Actinomycetota > Thermoleophilia > Gaiellales > Gaiellaceae > JACCTU01. The sequence continues at coordinate 12,227 of DASTHC010000115.1, read as the reverse complement.
CGCGAGCCGGCCCTGCTCGGCCGACGTGGACGCGAGGCTCGGGAAGCCGATCACGTCGCCCGCGGCGTAGATGTGGTCGACCGCGGTGCGGTAGTTCGAGGCGACCTCGATGCGGCCGCGCGCGTCGGCGGTGAGGCCGGCATTCTCGAGCTCGAGGCCGGCGGTCGCACCCTGACGTCCGGCGGAGTAGAAGACCGCATCGGAGGCGATCTGCTTGCCACTCTTGAGGGTGGTCAGCGTCTCGCCGTCGAGCTGGTCGACGCGCGTCACGAGCTCGCCGAAGCGGAACGTCACCCCGAGGTCGCGAAGGTGGAAGCGAAGCGCCTCGACGATCTCGAGGTCGCAGAAGTCGAGCATCGTGGGCCGACCGTCGACGACCGTGACCTTCGTCCCGAGCGCGGCGAACATCGACGCGAACTCGATCCCGATCACGCCCGCGCCGACGACGACGAGCGTCTGCGGGATCTTCTCGAGCCGGAGGACGATGTCGTCCGAGTCGAGGATCGTGCGACCGTCGAACGCGACGTCGGGCGGGTGGGCCGGCTCCGACCCGGTCGCGATCACGATCTTCTCGGCGGTGACGCGACGCTCGCCGCCGGCGCCGTCGGCGATGCGCAGCTCGTGGGGCGACGCGAAGGACGCGGTTCCCTCGAGCAGCGTCACGTGGTTCCGCACGAGCTGGTCGCGGATCACGCTCCGCTCCCGCTCGACGACCTGCCGCGTGCGAAGCGCCAGGTCGGCGATGTCGATCTCGTCCTTCACGCGGTAGTCCTGGCCGTAGATCCCACGCTGCCCGAGTCCCGTGAGGTACATGACGGCCTCGCGGATCGTCTTCGACGGGATCGTCCCGGTGTTCACCGAGACGCCGCCGAGGTGCCGGCGCCGCTCGACGAGCGCGACGGTGCGCCGGAGCTTCGCGGCCTGGATCGCGGCGCGCTGCCCGGCGGGCCCGGAGCCGATGACGAGCAGGTCGTAGTCGTCGCTCATCGCCGGGAGTCTCGCACGGCGCTGCACGGGATAATCCCTGCATGGCGGTGCAGCGGTTTCGCGCGGTGCTCCGGAAGGGTGACGACGGCGGGCATAGCCTCGAGGTGCCGCTCGACGTCCGCGAGGTGTTCGGCGAGGCGCGGCCGCCCGTGCGCGGGACTGTGAACGGCACGCCGTTCAGCACACGCATCGCTGTCTACGGCGGCAAGTCCTACCTCGGGTTCAACCGAGAGATTCGCGACGCTGCGGGAATCGGAGACGGCGACGAGCTGACGATCGAGCTCGAGCGCGATGACGCGCCGCGCGAGCCGTCCGGCTAGCGATGGAGCAACGGCTGACCCTGATCACGCTCGGCGTCGCGGACTACGCACGGTCGAAGGCGTTCTACGAGGCGCTCGGCTGGAAGGTGTCGATGGACGTCGAGGAGACGGCGTTCTTCGAGACGAACGGCGCGGTCGTCACGCTGTGGTCGCGCGCGAAGCTCGCGGAGGACATGAACATCCCCGACGACGGAGCACGCTGGGGCGGCATCGCGCTCGCGCACAACGTCCGCTCGCGGGACGAGGTGCACGACGTCATCGAGCAGGCGCGCTCGAACGGCGCGACGATCACGCGCGAGCCGGCGGAGACGTTCTACGGGGGCTACGCGGGCGTGTTCCTCGACCTCGACGGGCACGCGTGGGAGATCGCGCACAATCCCGGGTTCGGGCTGGACGACGCCGGGAACGTGGTGCTGCCTACGCGCTGACGAGCGAGGCGACGCGCTCGATGCCGTCGTCGATCTGCGCTTCGTCGACCATGCTGAACGAGAGCCGCACGTTGTCGACGCCGCGGCCGTCCGGGAAGAACGGCGCGCCCGGGACGATGCCGACGCCCTGCTCGACGGCTCGCTTCGCAAGCTCCGCAGCATCGAGTCCCGGGAGCGTCAGCCATGAGAAGAACCCGCCGCGCGGCCGCGTCCAGCTTGCGGTCGAAGGCATGAAGCGCTCGAGCGCGGAGAGCATGCGCTCGCACTTGCGGCGGTAGAGCGTGCGCGACTGCGCGAGCTGCTCGTCGATCCACCCGCGGCGGACGTACTCCTCGAAGAGCCGCTGCCCGAGCGCGCCGGCGCACTGGTCCGTGTTCTGCTTCGCGTTCACGAGCTGCGCCGCGACCTCGGCAGGCCCGACCGCCCAACCGAGCCGCAGGCCCGGGAAGAACGTCTTCGACGTCGTCCCGAGCTGCACTGTGACGTCCGGCGCGAGGCTCCAGAGGCTCGGCAGCGCGTCGTCGTCGAACCCGAGCTCGCGGTACGCAACGTCCTCGACGATCAGGAATCCGTGGCGCCGCGCGAGCCCGACGAGTTGCTCGCGCCGGTCGGTCGTCAGGCTGACGCCGGCCGGGTTCTGGTGGTCGGGGATCGTGTAGAGCAGCTTCGGCCGAGCCCCGTCCGCGAGCTGCCGTTCGAGCTCGTCGACCGCGAGACCGTGCTCGTCCATCGGCACCGCGAGGATCGTCGTCTCGAAGCCGCGGAACGCCATGATCGCCCCGAGGTACGTCGGGCCCTCGACGACGACGAGGTCGCCGCGGTCGAGGAACGTCTTGCCGACGAGCTCGAGCCCCTCGATCGCGCCGCTCGTGATCAGCAGCTCGTCGTCGCCCGGGCGCCGGCCCTGCGTCGCGTCGAGCCGGCCGGCGAGCGCGTCGAGCGTTCCGGCGAGCCCGCGCGTCGGCGCGTACTGGAACGCGTTCGTCTCGCCCGAGGCGGCGAACTCGTCGAGCAGCGCCGACGCGCGGTCGCGCGGAAACGTCGTCGGATCGGGGAAGCCGCCTGCGAACGAGATGAGGTCGGGCAGCCCGAGCAGCGCGAGGATCGCCGCGATCCCCTCGCCGATGTCGGCGCGCGTGCGTGCCGCGAAGAGCTCGTCCCACCGTCGAACGTCGGGCGCGGTCGCCATGGCTCGACTCTAGTTCGTCTCCCGGTACGAGAACCATTCGCGGTGTTCGCTGCACCGGCCGTCGGACGCGAACGTGATCACGAGGACGCCGTCGAACTCGTCCCGGACGTCGGCTCCCGGCCGGCGCGACTGACCCGCCAGTGCGCGATGCCGACGTCGTTCGCGACGACGAGCAGCTGCTCCACGGTCACCGCGACAGGATGGCAGGACGCAGGCTTGATGCGCGCCCGCTCGAGGCGGAGAATCGCGGTGCGATGCCCGAAGGGCGGGGTCTGCCGGAAGGTCGCGTCACGTTCCTCTTCACGGACGTCGAGGGCAGCACGCGTCTGCTCGAGCAGCACCCCGCCGACTACGGAGCCGGCATCGCGCGGCACCACGAACTGCTGGACGCGGCCGTCGAGCGCGCCGGCGGAGTCGTGTTCGAGACGATCGGGGATGCCGTGTATGCGGCGTTCGCGGACCCGGCGGGAGCCGTCGACGCCGCTCGCGCGGCCCAGCTTGCGCTCGCCGCCGAGGACTGGGGCCCGATGGGCGAGATCCGCGTGCGGATGGGGATCCATACCGGGGACGTCGAGCGGCGGGGAGCGCACTACTTCGGCCCGGCTCTCTACCGCTGTGCCCGGCTGACGGCCACCGCGCACGGGCAGCAGGTCGTCCTGTCGAACACGACGGCCGAGCTCGTTCGCGCGGCGCTCGATGCCGGCGTCTCGCTGCGCGACCTCGGGCAGCACCGGTTGAAGGATCTCGACGAGCCGGAGCGCCTGCACCAGGTCGTCGTCGCGTCGCTCCGGTCCGACTTCCCACCGCTGCGCTCCGCAGGCGGTCGCCCGAACAACCTTCCGTCGGACGTCAAGTCGTTCGTCGGCCGCAGAGAGGAGCTCGACCGGATCCAGGCGCTCCTGGTCGAAGAGGGCGCGCGCGTCGTGACCTTGACCGGCACTGGCGGGTCGGGGAAGACGCGACTCGCCCTCCGCGCATCGGAGAGGCTGCTCGAGCCGTTCAAGGACGGCGTGTTCTTCGTCGCGCTCGCGTCGCTCGCCGACGCGTCCCTCGTGACGTCGGCGATCGCTCAGGTGCTCGGCGTCCAGGACGCGGCGGGCCGCTCTCGGATCGACGGTCTCGTCACGCACCTCGCCGGGAAGCAGCTGCTCCTAGTGCTCGACAACTTCGAGCACGTCACGGCCGCCGCGCCGGAGCTCGCGACGGTGCTCGAGGCGGCCGGGGACGTCGGCGTGCTCGCCACGAGTCGCGTGCCGCTCCGGATCCAGGGCGAGCACGAGCTTCAGGTCGAGCCGTTGCGCACACCTGGGACCGGCGCATCGCTGGACGAGCTCGCGACTGCGCCGTCCGTGCAGCTCTTCGCGCAGCGCGCGCGGGAGATTCGCGGCGACTTCGCGGTCACCGAGGCGAACGGCGAGTCCGTCGCCGAGCTCTGCCGCCGCCTCGATGGGCTCCCGCTCGCGATCGAACTGGCGGCCGCCCGTACGCGGTTGCTTTCGCCCGAGGCGATGCTCGATCGGGTCGATCAACGCCTCGAGCTACTGACCGGCGGGCCGGCCGACGTGCCCGAGCGCCAGCGGACCCTTCGCGACACGATCGCCTGGAGCTTCGACCTGCTCGGCGAACGCGAGCGGCGACTCTTCGCGCGGCTCTCGGTTTTCCGCGGCGGCGCCTCGCTGGCGGCCGCGGAAGCTGTTTGCGGAGGAGAGAAGGTGCTGGACGCACTGACGACCCTCTCCGAGCACAGCCTCGTCGTCACCCGCTGGAACGAGCTCGGCGAGCCGCGCTTCGCGTTGCTCGAGACCATCGGCGAGTTCGCCCGCGAGCGTCTCGTGGAGCTCGGGGAGAGCGACCAGCTCGCCAGTCGCCACGCCGCGTACCTCGCCGACTTCGCCGAGGAGGTCAAGCCGTTCCTCTACACCGACGTACGTGCGCCCTGGCTCCGCCGGCTGGCCGACGACCGCGACAATTTCCGCGCCGCGCTCGCCTGGTGCTGCGAGCGGGACGAGGCGGCCTCCGGCCTGCGGATCCTCGCCGCGCTCTGGCTGTGGTACTGGACGGCGTTCGGCGAAGGGCTCGAGTGGGCGAAGCGGGTGCTCGCGCTTCCGAGCGCGTCCGGGCGAACGGCCGAGCGCGCCGGTGCGCTCTTCACGGGCGAGATCTGCGCCGCCGGGGCCGGCGACCTGCCGTCGATGCGGCTCTACTCGGAGGAGGCCGTCGCGATCAGCCGCGAGGTCGGTGACGACGCGACGCTTGCTCTCGCGCTCGCCCTCGGCGGCGGCTACGCGGACGACTGGGACCGGGTCAAGCGGAACAACATGGAGGCGATCGAGGTCGCTGCTCGGACCGGCGACGCCTGGATCGCGGCGTGGTCGAAGATGATCTCGGGGATCTGCGCGATGCTCATGCAGGACATCGCGCTCGCACGCGAGTGGTCGGCCGAGGCGATGGACGAGTTCGCGGAGCTCGGCGACTCGTGGTCGCGTGCGTCCGGCTCGATGTCGCTCGCGTTCGCGCTCGTTCAGCTGGGTGAGCTCGACGACGCGCGGACCGCGCTCGACGGTAGCATCGCGACGCTTGTCGACGTGGGCGATCTGAAGATGGCGAATGCGTGCGCGATCGCCGAGGCGATGATCGAGCGGTTCAGCGGAGACACCGAGGCCTCGGCGGCCGCGTACGAGCGCGCGCTGCAGCTCTGCGTCGAAGCCGGTGATCCGGCGAACGCGCCGATCTGCCTCGAGGGCCTCGCCGCTGCGTCGGTCGCGACGGACCCCGAGCGTGCTGCACGTCTGCTCGGCGTTGCGCGATCGCTCTTCGACGGAGGGATGTTCCCTACCGTGCCGGTCTTCGAGGTGTTCTACGACACGACGTCGTCGGTGGTCGAAGACGTGCTCGGTGCGGAGACTGCCGCCCGGGAGCGTGCGGTCGGCCGCGCCTCGACACAAGGAGCGTTTCGCCTCGCCGACGCGGCGAACGTCTAGTCGACGTGAGCGGGCCGGCGTCGGCCGGCCCGCTCGTTTTCCGCTAGAGGTTCGCGAGCCGCTGGCGGTACTCCTCGACCGTCAGATCTCCGCTCGCGTAGCGCTCCGCGAGGATCTCGCGTGCGCGATTCCCTCCGCCGCGCCGGCGTCCGCGCGTGAAGAAGTAGATCGCGCCGATGATCAGCGCCGCCCACAGCAGTGGGAAGATCGGGAACCACCAGTGGAAGTCCCCGTCGGCATGGCTTGCGAGCACGGTGAACATCTCTGTCTCCTTCCGTCGTGACTACGCCAGCCACGGTAGGAGCGCGCCAAACGCGCCGAAACGCTCGCGCGGAGGAACTCGGGTCGCCCTGCGGAGGCATGTTCGTCGTCCTCCCGCGTGAGGACGGAGATCCTCCTCGAGGACGACGGCACGCGTTCGGCGCCTCGATACGCTCGGGCTCATGTCTCGGCGCCGCGTCGTCGATGTGCTGCTCGTCCTCGCGGTCTTCGGCGTCACCGTTGGGATGCTCGGCGGCGGCCGCGAGTGGGGCGATCACGCGACGCGCACACGGGACACGCTCGGCGTGGTGCTCGCCGCCGGCACTGCGCTGCCCCTCCTGCTGCGCCGGCGCGAGCCCGTCGCGGCGTTCGCGCTGTCCGCGCTGCCGAGCGCGTTGATCAGCGCGCTCGGGTATCCGCCGGGGCCGCCGGTCGGCCCGACGGTGGCGATCTTCTTCATCGGGAGGTATCCGAGCGAGACGACGACCGGTCGGAGGATCGCCGCCGTGACAGTGGGGGCGGTCTACCTCCTACACGTGGGGGCCTCGTGGGTCGGCCACGAGGGCTCACCGCTCGTGCCGTTGCTCCTCGGCGCGCTCGTCTGGGGCGGCGCCTGGGTCGCTGGCGACCGCGTGCGGCAGCGGCAAGAGCGGATCCGCGAGGGTCGGAGCCGCACCGAGCGCGAGCGACGGCTCGCAGTGGCTGAGGAGCGCACCCGCATCGCGCGCGACCTCCACGACTCGGCAGGGCACGCGCTCAACGTGATCCTCGTGCAGTCGGGAGCCGCGCGGCTGCTCGCGGAGAAGGATCCTGCACGCGCCCGCGCAGCGCTCGAGACCGTCGAGTCGGTGGCGCGGGAGACGGTCGACGAGATCGACCGGATGGTTCGCGTTCTTCGCGAGGACGGCGGCGGCTCGGTCGATCCGCCGATCGGCCTGGCCGCGCTCGACCGCCTCGTGCAGCGCCACGAGGACGCAGGCCTGCACGTGGAGACGACCGTGCACGGCGAGGTGCGGCCGCTGACCCGCGCCGTCGATCAGGCCGCGTATCGAATCGCGCAGGAGGCGCTGACGAACGCCGCGCGGCACGGAGCGTCGGGCGCCGAGCTGGCGGTGACCTACGGCGACGACGCGCTGGAGCTGACGGTGAGGAATGCGGCGACCGACGCCGAGATCGTCGAGGGGCACGGGATCGTGGGCATGCGCGAGCGAGCGGCGCTTCTGGGCGGCCGCATCGACGTCGCCAGCCAGGGCGGCAGCTTCGAGGTGCGCGCTGAGCTCCCGTACGACGGAGACGCGCCGTGATCCGCGTCCTGCTCGTCGACGACGACGACCTGATGCGCGCCGGCCTCCGCGCGGTGCTGTCGAGCGACGACGAGATCGAGGTCGTCGGCGAGGTCGCGGGCGGTCGCGGTGCGGTCGGAGCAGTCCGCGGAAGTCGACCGCACGTCATCTTGATGGACATCCGGATGCCCGACCTCGACGGCATCGCGGCGACACGCGAAGTCCTCTCGGCGTCGCCCGACGTGAAGGTCGTGATGCTGACGACGTTCGAGGACGACGACTACATCTTCGACGCGCTCGCGGCGGGTGCGTCGGGCTTCCTCCTGAAGCGCACGCGGCCGGAAGAACTGATCGGCGCGATCCACACGGTCGCCGAGGGTGATGCGCTCCTCTCGCCGTCGGTCACACGGAAGGTGATCGACCGCGCGACGACGCAGCATCGAGTCGGTCGAACCGACGCGCTCGATCGCCTGACGCCGCGGGAGCGAGAGGTTCTCGAACTGATCGCGCGCGGGATGTCGAACGCCGAGATCGCCGAGTCGCTCGTCGTCGAGGAAACGACCGTGAAGACGCACGTGAAGCGAGTGCTCGCGAAGCTCGGCCTCCGTGACCGCGTCCAGGCGGTGATCTTCGCCTACGAGAGCGGCGTTACGCTCCCTGGCGGCTCGTAGCGCGCAGATTTCTCTCCTGTTCTCCCCCGGCTCGAGGCAGGATCCTGCAGCGCCGTGCGGGCGGGCGTCAAGCAACAGCGGCGACGAGCGTTCCGGCGCTGTGACCCGCGTCTCGCGGATCGTGTTGGGAGGGGGTCGTCCGGACGCCTCACCCACCGTGAATCCGGACGGGCCCCCTCACTAAGAACGGAGACGCCGTGCGGGCGGTTCTTGCGTTTTCTCCCTCGAACGAGTGAGGAGTTCGGCTCTCAGGACTTCTTGGTGCCGACCGCGATGCCGCCGAAGAGCGCGAGCCCCTCGAGCGTGAGCGTCGGCGCAGCCGGATCTTCCGGCTCCGGCACCTTCACCTCGGCGCCTCCCGAGAGCGCTCGCATGCTCGACTCGACCCGCCACCCGACCGGGACACGGATCGCGACTCCGCCGAAGACCGAATTCACGGTGAGGTGAGCGTCGGGCGCGAGCGTCGCCTCGCGCAGGTCGACGGCGACGCCGCCGAACCACGCGAGGATCGATCCGCCCCTGAAGGCCTTCGCGCGGCTCCGAAGCTCGATGCCGTCGAAAGCCGCGACCAGCCTGATCTCGTCGCTCTCCTCGTCGCCGCGTGACGGCAGCGCGCGCTTGAGAAGCGCACCGGACGCCGCGACACCGGCGACGGCGCCGAGGGCGGTGAGTCCGACGGCTCGAATGGGACGCACGCCTACCTCCTTCCGTGATTCGGGACCCGCTACACACGCCCGCTAGGCTCCGATTGTGGCGCGCTCAGGGGTTGCGGGACTCGCAGCCGCAACGCTCATTCTCGTCTGGCTCGGCAGCTCCGGGGTCGCACCGGCCGCTGCGCCGGAGCGGCTGACGGTGCGGGAGTATCCCGTGCCCGCCGGCTCGCACCCCCACGACGTCGCGCCCGCGCGCGACGGGACCGTCTGGTACACGGGACAGCACACCGGGGAGCTCGGCAGACTCGATCCCCGCACAGGCGCGATCCGGCGTGTGTCGCTCGGGTCTGGCTCGGCGCCGCACGGAGTGATCGTCGGCCCCGACGGCGCGGCCTGGGTGACGGACGGGGGGTTGAACGCGATCGTGCGGGTCGACGCGCGCACACATCGCGTCCGACGCTTCCCGCTTCCGACGTCGAGCTACGCGAACCTGAACACGGCGACGTTCGATCGCCGCGGCGTCCTCTGGTTCACGGGACAGAGCGGTGTGTACGGCCGGGTCGATCCGCGAACCGGACGCGTGCGCGTGTTCTCGGCGCCCCGCGGAGCCGGCCCGTACGGAATCACCACGACGCCGTCAGGCGCCGTCTACTACGCCTCGCTCGCGGGAAGTCACATCGCGCGCATCGACACGCGCACCGGGCGCGCGACGGTCCTCCAGCCGCCGACGCGCGGCCAGGGTGCGCGACGCGCCTGGTCGGACTCGAAGGGTCGGATCTGGGTGAGCGAGTGGAACGCCGGCAAGGTCGCGGTCTACGACCCGCGCGCGCGTCGCTGGCGGGAGTGGCGGCTGCCGGGAGCGAACCCCCAGCCGTACGCGGTCTATGTCGACAACCGCGACGTGGTCTGGCTGACCGACTTCGGTGCGAACGCGATCGTCCGCTTCGACCCGCGATCGCTGCGCTTCAGGGTCGTGCGGCTGCCGACGGCCGGCGCGGCCGTGAGACAGCTCCTCGGCCGCCCCGGCGAGGTGTGGGGAGCCGAGTCCGGCGCCGACAAGATCGTGGTCGTCCGCACGGGCTAGCGGTGCAGGCCGAGCTCGACCGGATCGCGGTCGACACTGCGTTCTCCGGCGTCGTACGCGTCGACCGCGGCGATCAGACCGTCGTTGCCGCGGCGTACGGCTTCGCGAACCGCGCCTGGGAGATCCCGAACGGGGTCGACACGCGGTTCGGCCTCGCGAGCGGCACGAAAGGGCTGACGGCGCTCACGGTCGTGAGCCTGATCGAGGACGGCGTGCTCGAGCTCTCGACGACCGCGCGCTCGCTCCTCGGCGACGACCTTTCGCTCGTTCGGGACGATGTCACCGTCGAGCACCTGCTCGCGCACCGCTCGGGGATCGGCGACTACTTCGACGAGGAAGCGCACCCGGACGCCGAGGCGTACGTCTTACCCGTCCCCGTCAGCGAGCTCGCGACGACGGAGGCCTACCTCGCCGTGCTGGACGGGCACCCGACGAAGTTCGCGCCGGGCGAACGCTTCGCCTACAACAACGGCGGCTACGTCGTCCTGGCGCTGCTCGCCGAGCGCGCGAGCGGCGTGCCGTTCCACGAGCTCGTGCTCCAGCGCGTGTGCGAGCCGGCGGGCATGCACGACACCGCGTTCCTGCGCTCGGACGAACTGCCACGCGGAACGGCGCTCGGGTACACCGACGCGGGGCGCACCAACGTCTTCCACCTCCCGGTGCGAGGGAGCGGCGACGGCGGCGTCTACTCGACCGTCGCGGACATCCACTCGTTGTGGAGAGCGTTCTTCGCGGGGACGATCGTCTCGACGGACTGGGTGCGAGAGATGGTGCGACCGCGGAGCGAAGAGGGAACGAAGGGCTACGGCCTCGGGTTCTGGCTCCACGCCCCGACGAAGGCCGTGATCCTCGAGGGAATGGACGCCGGCGTGTCGTTCCGCTCGACGCACGACGCTGGCTCCGAGCTCACCTACACCGTCGTGTCGAACACGACCGGCGGTGCGTGGCCGATCGTTCGGTACCTCATCGAGTCGAACATACTGGCGCTTGCTCGATGAATCGCTTCGCGCTCAAGAGCCTCGCGGGACGCAAGCTCCGCACCACGCTGACCGCGCTCGCGATCGTCCTCGGAGTGGCGATGATGAGCGGCAGCTACGTCCTCACCGACACGATCGACAAGGCCTTCGACGCGATCTTCGTCGACTCGTATGCCGGGACGGACGCCGTCGTGACGGGCAAGGAGCCCGGCTTCAGCTTCGAGGGCGAGTCCTCTCAGGCCCCGCCGATCCCGGAGGAGACGCTCGAGCGAGTGCGAGCGGTCGACGGCGTCGAGGTTGCCGCCGGTTCGGTTCTGGACTTCCGGACGAAGCTGCTGCGGCCGGACGGCGAGTCGATCGACACGGGCGGCGCGCCGGCGTTCGCCTTCGGCATCGAGACGGCGCCGGAGTACGACCGCTTCAACCCGCTCAACCTCGTGGAGGGCCGCTGGCCCGGCAGCGCCGGCGAGGTCGCCGTCGACGAAGGCGTTGCCGACGACGAGGACCTGAAGCTCGGGGACCGGATCGGCGTCGCGGCACTCGGGCCGGCGCAGGAGTTCGAGATCGTCGGCATCGCCAAGTACGGCGACCTGAGCTCGATCGGCGGCGCCACCTTCGCGATCTTCGACGTCCCGACCGCGCAGGCGCTTCTGGACAAGGAGGGGCAGCTCGACTCGGTGCAGGTCGCCGCCGCGGACGGGACGGCACCCGAGCAGTTGACCCAACGGATCCAGGCGGAGCTCGGCGGCGACGTCACGGTCCGCACCGGCGTCGAGCAGGCGGACGAGGAGTCGAGCGAGCTCGCCACCTTCACGACGATCATCCGCTACTTCCTGCTCTCGTTCGCGGGTATCGCGCTCTTCGTCGGGGCGTTCGTCATCTTCAACACGCTGTCGATCACGGTCGCGCAGCGGACGCGCGAGTTCGCCACCGTCCGGACGCTCGGCGCGTCGCGGCGGCAGCTTCTCCGGTCCGTGATCCTCGAAGCGCTCGTGATCGGACTCAGCGCGTCGATCGTCGGCCTCTTCGCCGGGCTCGGGCTCGCGGTTGGGCTGAACGAGCTCTTTAGGGCGCTGAACCTCGAGCTGCCGCAGACCGAGACGGTCTTCGCGACGCGCACGATCGTGGTCTCGCTGCTCATCGGGACGCTCGTGACGCTCGTCGCAGGACTCCTCCCGGCGATCCGAGCGACGCGCGTGCCTCCGATCGCCGCGGTCCGCGAGGGCGCCACGCTGCCGCGCGGCCGCTTCGCGCGCTTCACGCCGTCCGTCGCGGCGGTGATCGTCGCGCTCGCCTTGGTGGCGCTCGGCTACGGAAACCTGGCGGACGACATCGCGCTCGGCGATCGGTTCATCCTGCTCGGGATCGGGGTTCTCGCGCTGTTCGTGGGTGT
>DASTHC010000114.1:0-2395 GCA_035718485.1 Gaiellaceae bacterium | reverse complement strand
ACGCGCGTCCCGAGGGACGGTTCGCGACGCGTCGAGCGCCGCGCGAACGCGCCCGCTCGTGAAGCGACCGAACGTCGTCGGCTGGGTCGTCGTCTTCGTCGTCGTCGCGTCGGTGGAAGCACTCGTCCGGCTGTTCGAGCTAGGCGACAGCGTGCCCGCACCCACGGCGACGACGCGAGCGCTCGTAACCGAGCTGAGGACGGGCACGCTCGCCGGCGAGATCGGAGCGACGGTCGACAGCTACGCCCAGGGGCTCGCAATCGCCGTCGTCGTCGGGGTCGTGGTCGGCGTCCTGATCGGCAGCTTCCGCGCGCTCCTCGATGCCTCGTTCGTCCTGATCGAGTTCCTGCGACCGATCCCCGCGGTCTCGTTGATCCCGCTTGCGGTCCTCTTCTTCGGCTTCGGAGCGCCGATGCGGCGCTGGATCGTCGCCTACGCCGCTCTGTGGCCGATCCTCCTGAACGCGCTCTACGGAGCCCGTGGCGTCGACCGCGTTCTGCACGACGTCGCCCGGACGTCGGGCGTCGGCGCCGTCGGCCGACTCGTTCGAGTCACGCTCCCCGCCTCGCTGCCGAGCATCGCCACGGGCGTCAGGATCAGCGCCTCGATCGGGCTGCTCGTCGCCGTCACGGCCGAATGGGTCAGCGGGACCGACGGCGTCGGCGCGTACATGCAGCGACAGGGGAACGCGTTCCAACTGCCGGAGTTGTACGCGGCCGTCGTCCTCGTCGGCTTCGTGGGCTACGTCGTCAACCGCGCGCTGCGCGCGTTCGAGCGCCGGCTCGTGTTCTGGTCCGGCGAGGAACGACTCGCTGAGCGATGACGGTCCGCCTCGTCGAGCGCGTCGGCCGGCCGCTCCTCGGCTGGGTCGTCTTCGCCGCGGCCGTCGGGATCTGGGAGGCGCTGGCACGGAGCGAGGGATCCTTCCTGGTGCCGGCGGCGAGCGCGGTCGCAGAGCGCGCGTGGCATGTCTGGCCGACGCCGGAGTTCCTGAGCGACGTCGAGGCGAGCCTGAGGCGCCTCGCGGCCGGGTATGCGATCGGGGCATCGGTCGGCGTCGCCGTCGGGGTTCCGATGGGCTCGTCGCGGCGGGTCAGGCAGTCGCTCGAGCCGCTCGTCGAGCTCCTGAGGGCGACGCCGGCGATCGCTCTCGTGCCGGCGCTGATCGTCATCCTCGGCGTCGGCGATCGGATGCGCATCGCGGTCATCGCCTTCGGTGTCGTCTTCCCGGTGCTCGTCAACAGCATGGACGGCGTTCGAGCCGCGTCGCCCGAGCTCCACGAGACGGCGTCGCTGCTCCGCATCGGGCGAGCCGAGCGGATCTTCCACGTCGACCTTCCCGCCGCGCTGCCGTCGATCTTCGCCGGCCTTCGCGTCGCCGTCTCGATCGGTCTCGTCATGGTCGTCGTCTCCGAGTTCGTCGGCGGCGGCGACGGGCTCGGGCACTACATCCTCGTCGAGCAGTCGCAGTTCAATATCCCCGAGATGTATGCCGGGATCCTCTTCCTCGGCTTGCTCGGATTCGTCCTGAACGGCGTCTTCGTGCTCGTCGAGCGGCGGGCCCTCTTCTGGCACCACGAAACGACGGGTCATGGCGAGCGCTGACGCCATCCGTTCAGGCGAGGGCCCGCCGCGGACGGCAGCGCCCCTCGTTCGCGTCGCATCCCTCGTTAAGCGCTACGACGGCCCGCCGGCTCTGTGCGACGTGACCTTCGACGTCCACGTGGGCGAGTTCCTCACGGTGGTCGGACCGTCGGGCTGCGGCAAGACGACGCTCCTGCGCGTCCTCTCCGGCCTGACCCGGCCGAGTGAAGGCGCAGTGCTTCTCGACGGCCGACCCGTTCTGGGTCCGCCGCCGGAGGTCGCTCTCGTCTTCCAGGACTACAACCGCTCGCTTTTCCCGTGGCTCACCGTGATCCGCAACGTCATGTTCCCGCTGCGTCGCACGCGGGTCTCCGGAGGCGCGGGGGTCGCGCGAGCCGAGGCGGTTCTGCATGACCTCGGTCTCCGGGGCGTCGCGCGCAAATATCCCTGGCAGCTGTCCGGTGGGATGGCGCAGCGGGTCGCCATCGCCCGTGCCCTCGTATCGCGCCCGAGGTTGCTCTTGCTCGACGAACCGTTTGCCTCGGTCGATGCACTCACGCGTGAAGAGCTCCAGGACGTCGTCCTGCGCGTGCACGGCGAGCTCGAGGGACGCCGTATGACGGTCGTGCACGTCACGCACGACATCGACGAAGCCGTCTACCTCGGCGATCGCGTCCTCATCCTCAGCTCGGCACCGGGACGGGTCGTCGGCTCGATCGCGGTCGACGTGCCGCGTCCGCGCGAGCAGACGGCGAGCCGAAGCTCACCTCGATTCCTTGCCGTCCGGAACGAGATCCACGAGATCATCAGG
>DASTHC010000113.1:0-12488 GCA_035718485.1 Gaiellaceae bacterium | reverse complement strand
CGTGGTGGAAGCGGACGACCTCCGGGTGCGCGAGCACGAACTCGGGCGGATACCGCTCGGCGTCGGGCCGCCACATCAGCGCCTCGTAGAGCATCTCCCGCAGGAACGGGAGGTCGGCGTCCTCGAGCTCCCGGATCGCGAGCGCCTGCTACTCCTCGGCGTTGTCGATCTGCGCGCGCTGCAGCTTGCCGGAGAAGTCGATGTAGAGCGACTTCCACTCCGTGAACACGTCGAGCGCCGCCTGACCGGCCTCGCGGTGCCCGTTACCGGTGTCCTTCGTGCCGCCGAACGGCAGGTGCACCTCGGCGCCGGTCGTGCCGGCGTTGATGTACGTGATGCCCGTCTGCAGGTCGCGCATCGCCCGGAACGCGCGGTTGACGTCCTGCGTGAAGATCGACGACGAGAGCCCGTACTTGACGCCGTTCGCGACGCGGATCGCCTCGTCGAAGTCCTTCACCGGGATCAACGCGGTGGTCGGTCCGAAGATCTCCTCCTGCGCGATACGCATGTCCGGCGCGACGTCGCCGAAGATCGTCGGCCGGTAGTAGAAACCGTCGTCGAGCCCGTTTCCGGAGGCCGGCTCGCCGCCTGTGAGCAGCCTCGCGCCTTCGTCCTTGCCGATCCCCGTGTACGAGTGGATCTTCTCGATCGCGGCGCGGTTGATCACCGGTCCGAGATCGGTGTCGTCCTCCCAGCCCGGCCCGAGGCGCATGCGCTCGGCGGCGGCGACGAGGCGCTTCTGCAGCTCGTCGTACAGCTTCTGATGGACGATCACGCGGCTGGCCGCGGTGCAGCGCTGCCCCGAGGTGCCGAACGCCGACCAGACGATGCCGTCGACCGCGAGGTCGAGGTTCGCGTCGTCCATGACGATGATCGCGTTCTTGCCGCCGAGCTCGAGGTGCACGACCTTCAATTGGTCGGCGGCAGCCTTCGTGACGCGCACGCCGGTCTCGCGCGAACCGGTGAACGTGATCACCGGCACGTCGGGATGCTTGACGATCGCCTCGCCGACCTCTTCGCCGAACCCGTGCACCACGTTGACGACGCCCGCCGGCAGTCCCGCCTCGGCGAGCAGCTCGACGAAGCGCTCCGCGAGCAGCGGCGTGTCCTCGGCCGGCTTGAAGACGACGGTGTTCCCGCAGACGAGCGCGGGCGCGATCTTCCAGCTCGGGATCGCGATCGGGAAGTTCCACGGCGTGATCACGCCGACGACGCCCACCGGCATCCGCACGCTCATCTGGAACTTGTCGGGCAGCTCGGACGGGGTCGTCTGACCGAACAGCCGGCGCCCCTCGCCGGCCATGTAGAGCGTCATGTCGATCGCTTCCTGGACGTCGCCGCCCGCCTCGGCCTTGACCTTCCCCATCTCGCGGCTCATCAGGTCGGTCAGGTCGTCCTTGTGCTGGACGAGGAGGTTCGCGAAGCGGTAGAGCACCTCGGCTCGCTTCGGCGCCGGGACGAGCCGCCAGCTCTCGAAGGCCTCCTTCGCGGACGCGACTGCGCGGTCGACGTCCTCGGGCGTCGAGCGCGGGAACTCGCCGATCGGCTCGCCGTTCGCGGGGATGATGCTCTCGAACGTCTCGCCGCCGGACGCGTCGACCCACTCGCCTCCGATGTAGTTCTTGAACCGCTGCGCGCCCGCGACTGCCACGCGGACGAGTCTAGTCAAGCCCTCTTAGCCCTCGACGATGTCGGGGAACGTCCCCGGGATCCGCGGGCGGCGGCGATCCCGTGTCTCGCGCTTCTCGCCCTCGGGCGGGTCCTTCGACTGGCGACGGTCGGAACCCGAGCGGCGGTCGATGATCACCGTCACGTTCGGGTTGTCCTTGTAGTACTCGACCAACTTGTCGTAGAGCTCGTCCGCGAGCTCGGGCGGGATCACGCAATAGATCACGCTCTGATTGTAAGGAGGGCTTCGGTTCGCGCTAGAGGCGCGCGATATCCGGGACGAGCCGGCCGTCGTCGTCGAGGTGCGCGTTCCACTGACCGAACGACAGCTCGAGCTCGGTGGGATCGTGTCCGCGTTCGGCCAGCCGGACCGGCTGTGCGGAGTCGAGGCTGACGCGGTACTGGTACCAGGAGATGTCCCAGACGATCGTCACGACGAGCTCCGACTTCACGCCCGAGAGCTGGACGATCGACGCCTTCGGCTGACCGAGGCTCTTCGCGATCCCGCCCACGGTGCGCCGGTAGGGGCTGGAGTTGAAGAGGTCCGCCGCCTCGACCATCGCGAGCTCGGGCTCGGACAGCCTCCGGAGGATCGGCTCCGGGGCGACGGTCGTCTCCGGCGCGGACCGGCGGGTCTCGAAGATCGAGCCGATGCTCAGACGCCGCCGGCGCCGCGACTCGGGCATGGTCGGCGACGTCGGGCTGCCCTCCTTGAGCCAGCCGTACTCGACCGCCTGTTCCTGGCAGAGCGGGCAGACGTCGACGAAGTCCACGCCGTTCGGCGCGAACCGGATCGCGCGCTCACCCATCAGGAGCGTGCGCTCGCAGATCGCACACGTCCGGGTAGCGGTCGTGCTCGTGATTCGCTGCACGGCATTTCGAGTGTAGCCCCCTCCCCAGCGCTCGTTCCGCGTGCTAACGTCGCTGGATATATGTCTAATACATATGTCCTAAGGTGAGACGCGGCGGCCGGGGCGTTCGCTTCCTCGAGCCGGGTCTTCTGGCGCTCCTCCGCGAGCGGCCGACGCACGGCTACGAGCTGATCGCCGAGCTGCCGACTCTGGTCGGCACCGAGCGGGTCGACGTCGGCAACGTCTACCGCGCGCTCCGCGGCATGGAGGAGCGAGGCCTCGTCAGCTCCGAGTGGCTCGACGACCTCCCCGGCCCCGCGAAGCGGACCTACGAGATCACGGCCGAGGGCCGCCGCGCGCTCGAGCGCTGGGCGCAGTGGCTGCGCGACGCCCGCGACCGGATCGACCAGCTGATCGAACGCATAGAAGGGAGGTGAACATGCACGGACATCGCCATCGCCGCGGCTGGGGACCCCGCCTCGGCGCGCGCTTCTACGAGCGCGACAACGTCCTCGAGCGGCTCGAGGAGTACCGGCGCGACCTCGAGCAGGAGCTTGCGGACGTCTCCGACCTCCTGCGGCGCCTCAAGGAAGAGAACCCGGCGGCTCCAACCGCTTAGATACCGGCATGCCTGGGCGAAGGAGACGCGTGCAAGGCGCGGCCTTCTTCGCCCTGCTCGCCGCGCTCGCGGGCTGCGCCGGCGGCGACTCTTCCAACGGTGACGACTTCGTCGCGCGCGGAAACACGATCTGCATGGGCCTGTCGAAGGACTTCGCGAAGCTCGGACAGCCACCCCCGGTCGGCACAGCGCGCCGAGCGGCTTGGGACTTCCAGGTGCAGGCGCTCGCCCAGCGGGCGTTCGCGCGGCTCGAGGAGCTCGACCCGCCGAGCGACCTCGAGGATCAGCGCGACAAGCTCATTGCCGCGGTCGAGCTCAACCAGCAGCACATCCGACGCCTGCGCAAGCTTGCAGACGAGACGAGCCAGGAGCTCGCCGCCGGGATCACTGACGGGCCCTCGCAGCGCGCGTTCCAGGATCTGAGCGCGAAGACGGAGGGCGACGCCGTCCGCGTCGGCGGTCTCCTCCGGAGCATCGGCTGGACCGACTGCGCGATGCTGACCGGCTAGGAGGGCTTGGCGGAACGGGCCTCGTCGCCGGGGCGCGATGGGTGGTGCGAGGCAAGGACGCAGCGAGCGTTCGTATCCGGTGGATACGGGCGCGACTGAGGACGCCGCATCGCGCCGCCCAGCACGGCCCGGCGACACAGCGCCCGTTTCGCCGAGCCCTCCTAGACCTTCGCTTCCTCCCGGTCCTTCTGGAAGGCCGCCATCACCTTCTGCGCGACGTGCGAGGGAACCTCCTCGTAGCGCAGGAAGTGCATGTGGTAGTCGCCGCGCCCGCCGGTCATCGACGTCAGCGACTGCGAGTACGTGAGGATCTCGGCCATCGGCACCTCGGCGTTCACGGTCGTCATGCCGCCCTTCGGTTCCATGCCGAGCAGCCGCCCGCGCCGCGAGTTGAGGTCGCCGTTCACCGCGCCGACCGCGTCGTCCGGGACGGTGATCTCGACCTCCATGATCGGCTCGAGCAAGATCGGGTCGGCCGCCTCGTAGGCCTGCTTGAACGCCATCGAGCCGGCGATCTTGAACGCCATCTCCGACGAGTCGACCGTGTGGTACGAGCCGTCGACGAGGCGAACGCGCACGCCTGACACCGGTGCACCGGCGAGCTCGCCCGAGCGCATCGCCTCCTGGATGCCCTTGTCGACCGCGGGCCGGAAGCTCTGCGGGATCACGCCGCCGACGATCTCGTCCTTGAACTCGTAGCCCGTGTGGCCCTCGATCGGCTCGAGCACGATCGAGCAGTCGCCGAACTGACCGCGCCCGCCTGTCTGCTTCTTGTAGCGGGCGTGCGCACGCGACTCCTTGCGGATCGACTCCTGGTACGGGACCCGTGGCGGGTGGAGCTCGACGTCGACGCCGAAGCGTCGCCTCAGCCGGTCGACGCCGACCTCGACGTGCATCTGCGACATCCCCGAGAGGAGCTGCTCGCCCGTCTGCTCGTCGCGGCGGAGCATCAGCGTCGGGTCCTCCTCGGCGAGGCGTCGGAGCGAGGAGGCCATCTTCTCCTCGTCGCCCTTCGCCTTCGGGGCGATCGCGAAGCTCATCACCGGCTCCGGGAAACCGAGGCTCGGCAGCTCGACCGCCCGCTCCTGGTCGACGAGCAGGTCGCCCGTCTGCGTTTCCTTCAGCTTCGCGACGGCGCCGATGTCCCCCTCGCCGATCTCGTTCTCGTTGGTGTGCTCCTTGCCCTGCATCACCATCAGCGCGCCGAGGCGCTCCTTCGAATGCGTGCGCGGGTTCGCGAGCGTCGCATCCCCCTTGACCGCTCCGTTGAGGACGCGGAACATGTTGATGCGTCCTGCGAACGGATCGGCGATCGTCTTGAACACGAACGCGGAGGTGGCCGCGCCGTCGACCGCGATCGGCGCGCCCTTCTTCGCCGGCGACGGGACGCCCTCGACGAGCAGGTCGAGGAGCGCGTGCGTGCCGAGGTTCTTCGTCGCGACCCCGCACGCGACCGGGAAGACCTCGCCGCGCGTCACGGCGGTCTTCAGCGCGCTCGCGACCTCGGCGGCGTCGAGCTCCTGTCCCTCGAGGTAGCGCTCCATCAGCCCCTCGTCGGTCTCGACGACCGCGTCGAGCAGCTTCTCGCGGTACTCCGCCGCCTGGTCGGCCATCTCCTCCGGGATCTCGACGGGCTCGCCCTCCTTGCCGCCCTCGGGGCTCATGTACGCGCACATGTGCAGCACGTCCACGATGCCCGTCATCTCGTGCTCGCTCCCGATCGGGAGGTGGACGGCCACGCACTTGTCGGAGAGCTGCTCGCCGATCGAGCCGAGCGTGCGGAAGAAGTCGGCCCGCTCGCGGTCGAGCATGTTCACGAACAGGACGCGGGCGAGGCCGAGATCCGACGAGCGGCCCCACTGCCGGCTCGTGCCGACCTCGACGCCCATCACGCCGCTCAGCACGAAGAGCGCGCCCTCGACGACCCGGAGCGCAGCGATCGCGTCGCCCTGGAACCCCGGATCGCCGGGCGCGTCGACGAGGTTGATCTTTCGGCCCTGCCATTCGAGATGGGCGAGCGCCGAGGCAAGTGACATCTGCCGCTTGTGCTCGTCGTCGTCCCAGTCGGTGACGGTCGTGCCCCCCTCGATCGTGCCGAGGCGGTTGACCATGCCGGTCTGAAACAGGAGGGCTTCCACGAGCGACGTCTTTCCGACACCGCGATGTCCGACCACCGCGACGTTGCGGATCTTCCCCGGCTCGTGGGCCATATGGCGTTCCTCCTGGGTCGAAAAGGGGTAGGCGCGATCCTACCTTTGGGGTACGCGAATCGACCCCGGTTCGCCTACAACATGGCGGCCCTTCCTTTTCGCGGCCAAAAAGGAGACCTCACATGTCACTGCGGTATCGCTTCAACTCGCGGCGCAGCCCGGACCCGCGCGTCGCCGTCATGCTCGAGAAGATCGTCAAGGAGCCCCGCCCGTCGGCCCAGATCGTGCGGAACGGCCTGCAGGAGTACGGCACCACCGACCTCGAGCGGCGCCTGCCTCCCCCGTACGCTCGCGCCTACTAGAGAGAGATCAGTCCGACAGCGACGCGCGGACAGGCGTGCCCGAAAGGCGCGCCTTCAGGCGCAGGATCGCCTTCGTGTGGAGCTGCGAGACGCGTGACTCGGTCACGCCGAGCACCTCGCCGATCTCTCGGAGGGTGAGCTCCTCGTAGTAGTAGAGCGTGATCACGAGCTTCTCGCGCTCGGGCAGGCGCGAGATCGCGTCGGCGATCATCTCCTTCATCTCCGCCTGATCGAGCGCCGTCGTGGGCGCCGGGCCCTGCGTGTCCTCGATCGTGTCGATCAAGGCGACCTGGTCGCCGCTCGAGCCCTGGACGGTCCAGAGCTCGTCGAGGGCCGCGATCGACGAGCGCGAGATCTCGCTCAGGCTGTCGTCGAGCTCCTCCTGCGTCAGGCCGAGCTTGTCCGAGATCTCCTCGTCGGTCGGAGCGCGGCCGAGCTTTGCCTCGAGCTCGGCGATCGCGCGCTCGATGTCCCGGGCGCGCGCGCGAACTGAGCGCGGCACCCAGTCCATCGCGCGGAGCTCATCGATGATCGACCCCTTGATGCGGGCGATCGCGTACGTCTCGAACTTGATGTCGCGCTCGGGGTCGAAGCGCTCGATCGCGCCGATCAGGCCGAGCAGACCGTAGGAGACGAGGTCTCCCTCGTCCACGTGGGCAGGAAGGCCGGACCCGAGCCGCCCGGCGACGTACTTCACGAGCGGCGCGTAGGTCAGGATCAGCCGGTCCCTCACCGCCTGGTCCTTCGTGCGCTGGTACTGCCTGAAGAGGCTGGTGGTGTCCTCTGCCCGCTCGGCCATGCGAAGAGAATACGGCGTGAAGCGGGCGATTCCTCAGCGGGAGAGCCCACGCGCCGCCATCGTCCCGAGCCAGGCCGCGATTACACCGGCCGCGAACGCGATCGGCCAGACGTCGGCGACGAACGCCGCGTACGCCACGCCCGCGAGCGAGATCGCGAGGACGAGAAAGAGGAACCCGAGCGCCCGCCGCTGGGACATCAGCGGAACGCTAGCCCGCGAACGGGCGTCGGAACGCCCATCTACACTGGGCAGGCAACCCTAGGGGCGTAGCTCAATTGGTAGAGCACCGGTCTCCAAAACCGGGGGTTGCAGGTTCGAGTCCTGTCGCCCCTGTCGTTCGCGTCGCTTGCACTCCAGGCCGCGAAGTGGCCTAATCGAGAGAGGCTCTCCCGCGTCCTCAACTGCGGAGCTTTCGGGAGCCGAGAAGGGTCGACGGATCATCTCTCCCCTCCCGTCGACCCTTCGCTACGCGCTGGCCCGTACCCCGCGTCCCGACCGGCCCGTTGACCCTGTGGTGGAGGGTCGTGAGGGGCCTCTGGGTGTCCGGGCCGCAGGGCGCTCATGCCCCTCACCGTGAGCCCCGAGATCGGTGGCCGCACCGCCCCGAGGCTCAAGGCCCTCGACTCCGTTCGCCGCCGGATCTTGCGCTCAGCCCGTAACCGCGAAGCGGGTTCGTTCGTTGTCCGCATGACAGACGAGAGCGACAGAAAGGGAAACGTGTCCCTTCTTTGGATCATCTTGATCGTGGTTCTCGTACTCGTGCTGCTCGGCTTCTTCGGCCGCGGCCGTTACTAGAACCTGAGACGAGGGCGGCGCAAGCCGCCCTCGTGGACATCGTCTTAGGCCGCGTACTTCGAGAGCGCGAGCGTCATCACGACGCCCGGGACGATCGCTTCCGCGTCGACCGTCTTCTGGAGCAGCGCGTCGGGATGGAGCCGTGAGGCGCGCGCGAGGTCTTCGAGGTCGGTGACACCCGTGAGCACGATCACCGGCGGCTTGCGCACGCGACGGTTCAGCCGGCGCAGCGTCTCGTAGCCGTCCATGCGCGGCATCTCGAGGTCGAGCAGGACGAGGTCCGGTCGCAACGACTTCGTCAGCTCCAGCGCTTCG
Source organism: Gaiellaceae bacterium (assembly GCA_035718485.1). GTDB lineage: Bacteria > Actinomycetota > Thermoleophilia > Gaiellales > Gaiellaceae > JACCTU01. The sequence goes on along the minus strand of DASTHC010000113.1, from coordinate 4,420 downwards.
AGCCCGTCGTGCGCGATCCCCGCGACGTCGATTCGACCGTCTGCGGAGAGCGCGGCGCGCATCGCCGACGCGAAGTCGTCGTCATCATCCACGATGAGGACACGGACACGATCGGACGGCGGCTCCCGCGTCACGCCACGACTATTGCGTCCACCACTCACTTCGCACAACTGATCGTTGGTCGGGTCCCGCATGACCGATCCATATGCAAGAGTTCCGCCGCCCCTCTGCGGCGCGGACGTGGAGTGACCGGCCCGTACGTCCCGCCGGCCTCTCCCCAAGCGTCCTCTGCGCCGCAGAGGGGTGAAGTCAATCGCTGAGCTCGCGCGACTTCGCCTCGGCGCGCTCGGCCTTCTTGGACGCGGCCTCGGCCTCGCGCCGAAGCTTTGCGAGCCGCCGTTCGGCCTCGTCGAGCCGCGCCTTCGCCTCGTCGGCTTCCTTTCGCGCCGCCGCAGCCTCCGCGCGCGCCTTCTCCACCTGTCGGCGCTCTGCCGCGCGCTCGGGCTTCTTCGCTCGCGGCGAGGGCGGCGCGATCTGGCCGGCGAGCGCCGCGAACGCGTCGAAGCCCTGCGGCTCGAGGTCGTCGGTGAGCCGGCCGGCTCGGAGAGTCGCTCTCCCCTCTTCGGTCGCCGCACCCGCGTGCAAGGTCTGCGCGATGCGCTCGAGGGACTGATCGGACGCCGGGTGCCCGCCTTCGTGCAAGACCTCCGCCGCCGCTGTCCGCAGACGGCGCACCGCGTCGCGCTCGTCGCTCCGCGCGCGCTCGAAGGCCGACTGGCTTCCGCCGCGAAGCGCCTCTTTCTGGGCCTCCTCGAGCTTCTCGCCCGCGCGCAGCAGGCGGCGCAGGTCGACCTCGCGGCGACGAGCAAGCTGGTTCACGGCCCACGCCGGCACGGTCGGCTTCTTCAGCTGCTTGATCGACGCGTCGCCGGTGGTCTTCGCGAGCTCGTTCCGCGCAGTCGTGAACTCGTCCAGCGGCAGCGCGTACAGGCGATCGGTCTCGTCCGGCATATCGCCATTCTCACGAACCTCTGGCACATTGTCCTGCGTGCGGGCGCTCATTGCCGTCGTTGCAGCGGTTGCGGCGCTGGCGCTCGTCCCCGCGGCGAACGCTGCCGTCGCACCGCTCCGCTGGTGCGGCAACGACGTTTCTCAGACCGACCGGCTGCGCGACCGGATGGGCGGCCCACAGGTGCACGTCGTGTACGCGATCCCCGCCGACGCTCAGGACCGTTTCGCCGAGCTCGCGTCCAGCCTCGCGACCGACATCGCGAACATCGACGCGTGGTGGCGGCGCGAGGACCCCGCCAAGGCGCCGCGCTTCGACCTGTTCGAGTTCCCCACCTGCGAGTCGCGGTTCGGACTGCTCGACCTGAGCTCGGCGCGACTGCCCGACTCGGCTGCGAGCCTCATGCCGCTCGACGGACGGTTCGAGCGGATCGCGACCAGGCTCGGCGCACCGCCGTTCGACTTCTCCGAGCTGAACAAGAAGTACCTCGTCTTCTACGACGGGCCGGTCGCCGACGACGGCGTGTGCGGTACGGGGACAGGGGCGCCGACGATCGGCGGGCGCTTCTCGTACGCCATCGTGTTTCTCCGAGGGAGCTGCGACGTCACCATCGGTGACGGCCGCGGGGCGGCGTTCGTCGCAGCGCACGAGCTCCTCCATGCGTTCGGCGCGTTGCCCGACGGTGCACCGCACGCGTGTCCCGGCGACGACGGACATCCGTGCGACAGCTCCACCGACGTCCTCTCGACCTTCTACAACGGCGGGCCGCTCGACGGCGCCCTGCTCGACGTCAACCGCGACGACTACTACGCGCACGCGGGCCCGTGGTTCGACGTGCAGGACTCGCGGTGGCTGCTGAGCGCGAACGCGCAGTTCGCGGTCACGTTGGCGGTCACGGGCCGGGGGCGCGTGGGGACCGAGCCGGACGGTCAGGGCTGCGAGACGACGTGCACGACCGAGTGGGACGGCGGCACGTCGATTCAGATCGCGGCCGAGCCCGCGGCCGGGTTCGGGTTCTCGGCGTGGACCGGGCCCTGCGCCGGCGCGCGCGAGCCCTCCTGCCTCCTCGACGTGAGCACGACGACCACCGTGGGTGCGGTCTTCCGCCCGTTGCGGCGCCTCGCTGTCCAGGTCACGGGTCGCGGCACCGTCGCGGGTTTGGAGCTCCGCTGCAGCCGCGCCTGCTCGACGCGGGTGGTCGAGGGCGCCCGTGTCCTGCTCCGCGCCACCCCGGCTCGGGGCTGGCGGTTCGTGCGTTGGAGCGGCGGCTGCCGGGGCGTGCGCACGACCTGCACCCTGCAGGTCAGGGTCGGCGGGGCCCGGGCTGCGGCCCTCTTCGCCCGCCGGGCGTAACCGATCCGCACCCAGCCGCGTTACCCACGTAGTGGGTCAGGTGCGCGTTCTGATCGCGGACGACCATCCGCTGTTCGCGAAGACGCTCGAGGCGCTCCTGGCAGGCACCCCCGAGCTCGAGATCGTCGGCTTCGCCGCGGACGGGCTCGAGGCGGTCGGTCTTGCGGCGTCGCTCTGCCCCGACGTGATCCTGATGGACGTCGAGATGCCCCATCTGGACGGCATCGCGGCCACGCGGCGCATCCGCGAGCTCGACCTGGGTATCGCGACGATCGTGCTCACCGCGTCCGACGACCCGAACACCTCGCAACGGGCCTTCGAGGCCGGCGCGACCGGGTACCTGACGAAGGACAGGCTCACGTACTCGCTCGTCCCTGCCGCCCTCGCGGCGGCCGGGGCGCGCGCTAGGCTCAGCGGCGATGGCGGTGCTGAGCTCGCAGGTCGAGCGCGAGTCGGCTGACTTCGACCGGCGCCGCAGCCGGATGGAGGAGCTCGTCACAGAGCTCCGCGAGCGAACCGCGCTCGTCGCGCTCGGAGGCGGCGAGAAGGCGGTCGACCGCCACCGCTCGCGCGGGAAGCTGACCGCGCGCGAGCGGATCGACCGGCTCCTCGATCCCGACACCGCGTTCCTCGAGCTGAACGCGCTCGCGGCCTGGGATCTCTACGACAGGCAGGCGCCGAGCGCTGGCATCGTCACCGGCGTCGGCGTGATCGAGGGGCGCGAGTGCGTGATCGTCGCGAACGACGCGACCGTCAAGGGCGGCTCGTACTTCCCGCTGACGGTCAAGAAGCATCTCCGCGCGCAGGAGGTCGCCGCCCAGAACCGGCTGCCGTGCGTCTACCTCGTCGACTCGGGTGGGGCGTTCCTCCCGCTGCAGGACGAGGTGTTCCCCGACCGCGAGCACTTCGGCCGCATCTTCTTCAACCAGGCGAACCTCTCCGCGGCGGGCATCCCCCAGATCGCGTCGGTGATGGGCTCCTGCACGGCCGGCGGCGCCTACGTCCCGGCGATGAGCGACGAGACGGTCATCGTGCGCGGTACCGGGACGATCTTCATCGGCGGCCCGCCGCTCGTGAAGGCCGCGACGGGACAGGACGTCACGGCGGAGGAGCTCGGCGGCGCAGACGTGCACGCGCGGCGCTCCGGCGTCGCGGACCACTACGCGACGAACGACGAGCACGCGCTCGCGATCGTGCGGCAGATCGTGCGCAACCTCCACCTCGCGAAGCCCGCGCCGCCGTGGGACGTCGCCGAGCCGGAGCCGCCGGCCGCGAGCGTGAGCGAGCTCTACGGACTCATTCCCGACGACCACCGGACGCAGGTCGACCCGCGCGGGATCATCGCGCGCATCGTCGACGGCTCGCGCTTCGCGGAGTTCAAGGAGCTCTACGGCGAGACGCTCGTCTGCGGCTTCGCGCGGATCGAGGGATACCCCGTCGGGATCATCGCGAGCAACGGCGTTCTCTTCGCCCAGTCGGCGCAGAAGGGCGCGCACTTCGTCGAGCTCTGCACCAAGCGGCGCGTCCCGCTCGTCTTCCTCCAGAACATCACGGGCTTCATGGTCGGCAAGGAGTACGAGGAAAGCGGCATCGCGCGCGACGGCGCGAAGATGGTGATGGCGGTCGCGAATGCGCAGGTGCCGAAGTTCACCGTCGTGATCGGCGGCTCGTTCGGCGCCGGCAACTACGCGATGTGCGGCCGCGCGTACGAGCCGCGCCAGCTCTGGATGTGGCCGAATGCGCGCATCTCGGTGATGGGCGGCGAGCAGGCGGCGACCGTGCTCACGATGGTCGGCGACGCCGATCCCGACGAGATCCGCGAGAAGTACGAGCGCGAGGGCAATCCCTACTACTCGACCGCCCGCCTCTGGGACGACGGGATCATCGACCCGCTCGACACGCGCCGGGTCCTGGCGCTGGGAATCTCGGCCGCGCTGAACGCGCCGATCCCGGAGACGACCTTCGGCGTCTTTCGGATGTAGGGTCGCCCGCGTGGCGTACGACGTCGTCGACGTAGACGAGCTCGAGCCCGGCGGGCCGGGCGGCATGGTCCGGTTC
>DASTHC010000112.1:0-2929 GCA_035718485.1 Gaiellaceae bacterium | reverse complement strand
GAGGGCCTTGACCATGATCGCGTGGTAGTCGTCGTGCTCGGCCTCGTAGCGCGCGGCCAGCTCGTCCGCCCCGTGGATCGCGACCGCGAACGCGCCGAGGTGGTCGTCGCTCTGGGCCACGAGGTCGGCGAGCGAGCGGTTCGGCCGTGAGTCGCCGTACTCGGTCTGCTGGCGGAGGAAGTGGAAGCGCGTTCCGTCCTCGAGCACGACGTCATCGCCGTCGCGGCGCGCCGGCCAGAAGCCGTAGACGCCGCGCGCCTGTAGCTCCGAGTCCCTGACGATGTTCCCAAGCAGTGCGAGGGCGTCGTCGTACAGGTCGCGCGCCGCCGGCTGCTCGAGGAGCGCCGGGAACTTGCCCTTCAGCTCCCAGGCGTGGAAGAAGAACTGCCAGTCGATGTAGCGGACGAGCGTCTCGAGATCCGGCTCGACGATCCGGCGGCCGGTGAACGAGGGCGTCGCCAGGTCGGTGAAGTCGAGCTTCTGGGCGTTCGCGCGCGCGTCCGCGATCGGGGCGAGCGGCTTGCGCTCCTTCTCGGCGTGCTGCTCGCGCAGGCGGTCCTGCAGCTCGCGGTTCTCGCGATCGAGGCGTGCCTTCCGCTCCCCGTCGAGCAGATCGGACATCACGCCGACGACGCGTGACGCGTCGAGCACATGCACGACCGGCTGCCCGTACTCGGGCGCGATCTTCACGGCGGTGTGCTGCTTCGAGGTCGTCGCCCCGCCGATCAGGAGCGGCAGGTCGAGCCCGCGCCGCTCCATCTCGCGCGCGACGCTCACCATCTCGTCGAGCGACGGCGTGATCAGCCCCGACAGCCCGACGACGTCCGCCTCGAGCTCGAGGGCCGTGTCGAGAATCTTCTCGGCGGGGACCATCACCCCGAGGTCGACCACGTCGTAGTTGTTGCAGCCGAGCACGACGCCGACGATGTTCTTGCCGATGTCGTGCACGTCGCCCTTGACGGTCGCGAGCACAGCCCGTCCCTGTGCTCCGCCGTTGCCCGCCTGCTTCTCGAGCTCCATGTAGGGCTCGAGGTACGCAACGGCACGTTTCATCACACGCGCGCTCTTGACGACCTGGGGCAGGAACATCCGGCCTGAGCCGAAGAGATCGCCGACGACCTGCATCCCGCTCATCAGCGGGCCCTCGATCACCTCGATCGGTCGGCTGAACCGCTGGCGTGCCTCCTCGGTGTCGTCTTCGACGTAGTCGACGATCCCGTGGATCAGGGCGTGCTGCAGCCGCTTCTCGACGCTCGCCTCGCGCCACGAGAGGTCGACCTCCCGGCGGGCTCCCTCCCCCTTGACCCGACTCGCGAGCTCGACCAAACGCTCGGTTGCGTCGGGCCGCCGGTTCCAGATCACATCCTCGACGTGCTCGAGCAGCTCGGGCTCGATGTCCTCGTAGACCGCGAGCTGCCCGGCGTTGACGATGCCCATGTCGAGGCCGGCCTGGATCGCGTGAAAGAGGAACGCGGCGTGCATCGCCTCGCGGACGACGTCGTTGCCACGGAAGCTGAAGCTGAGGTTCGAGATGCCGCCCGAGGTGCGCACGCCGGGGCAGCGTTCCTTGATCAGCGGCAGCGCCTCGATGAACGCCTTCGCGTACCCGTCGTGCTCCTCGATCCCCGTCGCGACGGCGAGCACGTTCGGGTCGAAGACGATGTCCTCCGGCGCGAAGCCGGCCTGCTCGGTGAGGATCCGGTAGGCGCGTTCGCAGATCGCGACCTTTCGCTCGACGGTGTCGGCCTGCCCCTGCTCGTCGAACGCCATCACGACCACGGCGGCGCCGTAGCGGTGGATCCGCCGCGCCTGCTCGAGGAACGCCTCCTCGCCCTCCTTGAGCGAGATCGAGTTGACGACTCCTTTGCCCTGCAAGCATTTCAGGCCGGCCTCGATCACCTCCCAGCGGGAGCTGTCGACCATGATCGGGATCCGCGCGACCTCGGGCTCGGTCGCGATCAGGTTGAGGAACGTCGTCATCGCCTGAACGCCGTCGAGCAGGTCGGCGTCCATGTTCACGTCGAGGATGTTCGCCCCGCCGCGCACCTGCTCGACCGCGACCTCGAGTGCGCCGGACCAGTCGTCCGCCTCGACCATGCGGCGGAAGCGGGCGCTGCCCGTCACGTTCGTCCGCTCGCCGACCATCACGAAGCCGGTGTCGGGGCCGATCTCGAAGGGCTCCATCCCGCTGAAGCGCGGGTTGTGGGCCGGCGCCGGAATCGCCCGCGGCGGAAGCCCCTCGACCGCCGCGACGATCGCCGTGACGTGCTCGGGTGTCGTCCCGCAGCAGCCGCCGACGACGTTCACGAGCCCGTCGGCGGCGAACTCGTGCAGGAACGAGCTCGTGTCGTGCGGCCGCTCGTCGTGCAGCCCCATCTCGTTCGGCAGCCCGGCGTTCGGGTGGCAGGAGACGTAGGTGTCGGCGATCCGCGAGAGGCCTTCGACGAACGGGCGCATCTCGGTCGCGCCGAGCGAGCAGTTCACGCCGACGACGAACGGCTCGGCGTGCTCGACGGCGGTCCAGAACGCCTCGACCGTCTGGCCGGAGAGGTTGCGGCCGCTCTTGTCGATCGCCGTGAACGAGATCCAGCGCGGGACGTCTGGCGCGACGTCGAGCGCGGCGGCGACCGCGGCCTTCGCGTTCAGCGTGTCGAAGATCGTCTCGATCAGGAGCAGGTCGACGCCGCCCTCGACGAGCGCGCGGATCTGCGACGCGTAGGTCTCGACCACCTGGTCGAACGTGTGCGAGCGGAAGGTCGGGTCGTCGACCCGCGGGGAGACCGACAGCGAGACGTTGAGCGGGCCGATCGAGCCCGCGACCCAGGCGGGCCGGTCGAGCTCGTCCGCCGCCTGGCGGGCGAGCCGGGCGCCCTCGACGCTCATCTCGTAGGCGGAGTCTTCGAGCGCGTAGTCGGCTTGCCCGATCGTC
>DASTHC010000111.1:0-2684 GCA_035718485.1 Gaiellaceae bacterium | reverse complement strand
GTCCTGCGCGGGCTGGCCTACGCGGTGCCCGTCTCGATCGCCTCGATGCTCGTGTTCAACTTCCTCTTCTTGCCGCCGGTCCACACGTTCGCGCTCGAGGAATCCGAGAACTGGATTGCGCTCGGCGTCTACATCGCCACTGCCGTCGTCGTGAGCGAGCTGGCGACGCGGTCTCGGCGGCTGGCGCAACAGGCGGTGGAGACGGAGACGCTTCGCCAGAGCGACGCAGCGAAGACGGCGATTCTCCGGGCGGTCAGCCACGACCTGCGCTCGCCCCTGACGGCGATCCGCGCGGCGAGCGAAAACCTCTCGACGCTCGAGCTCGCCGAGGCCGACCGGGACGAGCTGTTCGAGTCGATCCGGATCGAGGTCCGGCGGCTCGAGCGCCTGGTCGACAACCTGCTCGACCTCTCGCGACTGGAGGCCGGGCCGGCGCTTCGACGCCCGGAGGTGTGGCCGGTCGACCTGCTGATCGAGCGAGCGCTCGAGCAGCTCGGGGAGGAGGCGGGACGGGTCTCGTTCGCCGTCGACGGCGAGCCAGAGGTCGTCCGGGCCGACGCGGCGCAAATCGAGCGTGTGCTCGTCAACGTGCTCGAGAACGCGCTCAAGTTCTCGTCGCCGAGCGATGCCGTCGAGGTCTCGGCGGCACGGAACGCGGCAAGCGTCTCGATCCGGGTGCGAGACCACGGGCCGGGCGTGCTGGAGGCGGATCGCGAGCGCATCTTCGGGCCCTTCGAGCGCGGCACGGGGAGCGCGACCGGCACCGGGCTCGGCCTCGCGATCGCCCGTGGTTTCGCCGAGGCGAACGGCGGCCGGCTCCGGGTCGAGCCGATCGCGTCTGCCGGTGGCTCGGTCTTCGTGCTCGAGCTCCCGGTCGCCGAGGGCGCCGCGGTGCGACGGTGAGCGAGCGGATCCTCGTCGTCGACGACGAGCCCCAGATCCTGCGGGCGGTGCGCACGAGCCTCCAGGCCGTCGGCTACGACGTGGACGTGGCCGAGACGGCGGCGGCCGCCCTCACGAGTGCCGCGGTCCGCCCGCCGGACGCGGTGATCCTCGACCTCGTGCTGCCGGACGGCAATGGCATCGAGGTCTGCCGCGAACTGCGCCGCTGGACGACGGCTCCGGTGCTCGTCCTCTCAGCAGTCGGCGACGAGCAGGAGAAGGTCGCGGCGCTCGACGCGGGCGCCGACGACTACATCACCAAGCCGTTCGGCGTCGAGGAGCTCCTGGCCCGAATTCGCGCGGCGCTCCGGCGGGTCGACCGTGCGGCGGAGCCCGTCGTCGACCTGGGCGGCCTCGTCGTCGACCTGGAGCGCCGCCTGGTCACGCTCGACGGCGAGCCCGTCGCGCTCACTCCGACGGAGTACGACGTGCTTGAGCTCTTCGTGCGCAACGAGGGGAAGCTGCTCACGCACCCGACGATCCTGCGGGAGGTCTGGGGGCCGGCCTACGGCACCGAGTCCCACTACCTCCACGTCTACGTCTCGCAGCTTCGCCGCAAGATCGAGCGCGACCCGGCCCGGCCACGCTTCCTGCTCACGGAGGCGGGCGCGGGCTACAGGCTCGTCAACGCATCTTGAGCCGATCTTGAGCCGCCGGGCCGCAATCCTGAGGCGGCCCTGAGCCGGTGCGACCTACGGTGGCCCCATGCTCGGTCGACATCATGAAACGATCGTCGTTCCACTCCTCGACGAGGAGTCGACGCGTCGCGCCCTCGACGTCGCCTGCCGGCTTGCAGCCGACCGCGAGTCGCGGCTGCTCCTGATCGCGCCGCTTTTCGTCGAGCTCGAGCTCCCGATCGACGCGCACTTCGAAGCGGAGGAGGCATCGCTGCGGGCCGAGCTTCGCCGGAAGCAGGCGGTCGCGGAGAGCTCCGGCGTGCCGAGCGACGGCAGGATCGTTCGCGCCCGCCACGGAGAGCTCGGGCTCGGCGTCGCCAGAGCCGCGGCGGAGGCGAATGCCTCGCTCGTCGTCGTCGGAGCCGCGATCGCCCCGCGCCGCGGGTTCCGCCGGCCGTTCTCGCGCGACGTCTGGTCGGTGCTCCAGGACGCGCCGTGCCCCGTGCTGCTCGCGACGGCGGCGACGGACCAGCCGTGGCGAGCGGCGGCTTGACGACCGGCGTCCACGAAGCGCCCAAAGCCACCAGCCCGCTGAAGCGCGCCATCGTCGGGCGCCCGATGGCGACGGAGGAGATGGAGGAGACCCTCCTCCCAAAGACGTTGGCGCTGCCGATCTTCGCCTCCGACCCGCTCTCGTCGGTCGCCTATGCGACGGAGTCGGCGCTCGTCGTGCTAGTGGCCGCCTCCGCGACGGCGGCCCACTTCGTCTTCCCGATCTCGATCGGGATCGCCGTTCTGCTGGCGATCGTCGTTGCCTCTTACCGGCAGACGGTTCGCGCCTACCAGACGAGCGGCGGTGCGTACGTCGTCGCGAAAGACAACCTCGGGACGCTTCCGAGCCTCGTCGGGGCGGCGGCGCTGCTGATCGACTACGTGCTGACCGTGGCGGTCTCGATCGCGGCCGGCATCTTCGCCGTCACGTCGCTCGCTCCCTCGCTCGAGCCGCACAAGGTCGGGCTGTCGCTCGCGTGCTTGGCGGTGATCGTCCTGATCAACCTGCGCGGCATCCGAGAGTCGGGCCTCGCTTTCGCGCTTCCCACGTACGGCTTCGTCACCGCCATGCTC
>DASTHC010000110.1:0-15507 GCA_035718485.1 Gaiellaceae bacterium | reverse complement strand
GTTTCGTCCTACGCGATCGACAACGGCGACCAGGTGCTGCTGTTCGATCCGCTGGCCGTGCCGAGAGAGATCGTCGAGCTTGCGGCCGACCGCCAGCCGGCGATCGTGCTGACGTGCCCGTGGCACGAGCGCGACACCCGGAGCTTGGCGGAGCGGCTCCTCGCGCCGGTATTCGTGCCTCCGCCCGACGAAGGCAGCCCGGACGTGGCCTGGCTGGTAGCCGGGGACGCGGTCGAGGGGCATCTGTTCTCGGCGGGCGATCTGTTGCCCGTCGGAGTCGAGGCGTTCCCGGGAAGGGAGCCGAACGACGTCGTGCTTTGGGTCGAGAGCCGCCGTGCGGTCATCGCCGGCGACACGCTCGTCGACTTCGGCCAGGGCCTCGAGATCCCGCCCGAGTGGTTACCTGACGGCGTGACGCCCGAGCAGGTCAGCGAGGGGTTGCGACCCTTGCTCGAGCGGCCGGTCGAGCACGTGCTCGCGACCCACGGCGGCCCGACCGACCGAGCCGCGCTCGAGCGCGCGCTCGCCTGACGCCTGACCCGTCGCTTCCGTTCCAAGCCTCCCGAGTAGGGTGGCTCAAAAGGGCAGAACGGTGCATAGGCGATCAGGCATCTGGCAGGGGCGGGCCCACTAGATGAGAGGACGCTCGGACAGACGAGACTCAATACGTCCCCGTTCGGCTCGGCCGCGTATGGAGGTCCTTCCAGACCCGACGGCCGATGACTGAGCTCTGCCCCGTCGCCTGGCCACCTGCCCCGATCAGGACCGAGCGGCTCGTGCTCCGCGAGCCCGAGGCCCGGGACCGTGCGGCGTTCATCGAGCTGTTCGCCTCGCCAGAGGTGGGCACCTACATCGGTGGCCATCGACCGCGTGACGAGCTCGAGCGCGCGGTGCCTGAGGTGCCCAGGCGGCGCCCTGGCCTTTTCGTGGTCGATCTCGACGGAGGGATGATCGGCATGACTACGCTCGATCGGCGCGACGCAGAGCGTCCGGGTCACGTCCGTCCGGATGCCGGGGAGGCCGAGCTCGGCTACATGTTCCTTCCGGAGGCGTGGGGATGCGGGTACGCCACCGAGGCGTGCGCAGCGGCACTCGACTGGTTCGCCGGCGCGCTTCCCAGCGAGCCGGTGGTGCTCTGCACCCAGACCGCCAACGACCGCGCGATGCGCGTCGCGGCGAGGCTGGGGTTCACCGAGTTGGAGCGGTTCGAGGAGTACGGCGCCGAGCAGTCGTTCGGCGTGTGGTCCTCGGTCACGCCGTCCGGTTGAGCTCGTGCTCGACAGCGCGGATGCACGACGCCACCGATCCGGTGGTCGGCCACGGCGCGCCGCTCGACCTCGTGGAGCCCCGCGTCGCTCAGGTGACATTCCACAACGCTCGCCCACGTCAGACCGCTGTCACCTGAGTAGTTAGACGAAGGACGAACAGGAGGTCGGTATGGAACGGTTCAGCTTCGGTGATGACGTGGCATTCGTGCCGCGTGGAGATCTGCTCGATGGCGTGACCGTCGCTCCCTTGACACAGCCCTTCGAAGAAGGGGCGCTCGTCCAGGCAGCGATCTTCCGATTTGAGCCCGGCGGTCGGATCCTTCGGCATCCCGCGACCTCCCCCCAAATCCTCGCCGTCCTGGAGGGCGAGGGAGAAGTGACCGGCGCCGACGACGTCGATGAGCCGATCATCGCGGGGGAGGCTGTGTTCTGGGACGACGGCGAGGAGCACGAGACGAAGTCCGCCCTCGGACTCACGGCGCTCATCATCGAGGGAAGGACTCTCGACCGGTTCAGGTTCCGGCAGCGTCCCTTGCTCAGTTGAGGTACGCGGCTCGCTCCACCGCATCGAGCGATTTCGGGCGCCTACGGGCGCCCGTCTCGCCGTAGCGGTGATGCACCGGTGATGCCTTGACGCTCAGAAACCGCCGGAAACCGTGGAGGAGAGCCGAAGCTTGTACGTGTTCGTGGAGTCCTCCACGGCAGGTCAGTCTACTGAGCGCAGTCGGCCCTCCTGGAGCGCGATTTCGAGCGTCACACAGTTGCCGATCGGACGCAGCCGAGGGTCATGTCCCTCCGGTGCGATGCCCAGAACGGCGCGCTGGATCGCGCGCAGAGAGCCGCCGTGCGAGACGATCAGGATCTCCTCGTCGGGGTGCTCGTGGGCGATCCGCCGGACCGCCTCGACGACCCGCAGGCTGTGGTCCTTGTGGGTTTCGCCGTCATGGCCGCGCAGCCCGTTCTGGAAGCGCGCCCAGCCTTCCGGATACCGCTCCTCGACCTCACTTGTCGTCAGGCCCGACCACGATCCGACGTCGATCTCGCGGAGCGACGGTTCGACGACCGCGTCGAGACCATGCGTCTTCGCGACGATGTCGGCGGTCTCCCGCGCGCGGCGCAGATCGCTCGTGTAGACCGCGGCGATCGGGCGCTCGGCGAGCTCCTCGGCCAGGATCTGCGCCTGGCGGCGGCCCTCCTCGTTCAGCGGCGGATCGGCGTGCCCTTGCCAGCGGCGCTCGCGGTTCCAGTCGGTCTCGCCGTGTCGTGCGAGGAGGATCGTCGTCATCGTTTGTACGCTAGCCGCCGTGGACCTCGGCCTCTCCGGGCGCGTCTGCGTCGTCACCGGCTCGACCGGGGGGATCGGACTCGAGACCGCGAGGCTGCTCGGCGCCGAGGGCGCGCGGGTCGTCGTCACCGGCCGCGACTCGGCGCGGGTCGAGGCGGCACGTCGCGAAACCGGCGCTGCGCTCGCCGTCGTCGCGGATCTGTCCGAGCCCGGCGCGCCGGAAGAGCTCATCGCGGAGGCGACTGGGCAGCTCGGCGCGGTGGACGCACTTATTAATAACGTCGGAATCGCGACCCAGGCCGATTTCCTCGAGGTGTCGGACCGCGAGTGGGACGAGATGTGGCAGCTCAACGTGATGAGCTTCGTCCGAGCGATCCGTGCGGTCGTGCCGCCGATGCGCGAGCGGGGGGAGGGTGTGATCGTGAACGTCTCCTCGACGGCCGGGAAGCGCCCCTCGACCTCGATGCCGCACTACTCGGTGACGAAGGCCGCTGTGCTCTCGCTCTCGCGGCTCGTCGCCGACCTGTACGCCAAGGACGGGATCCGCTGCAACGCCGTCACGCCCGGGCCGACCGCGACCGACGCGTGGCTTGGCGCGGGCGGCCTCGCCGACCAGCAGGGGAAACGCACCGGGAAGGGCCGTGACGAGGTGCTCGAGGCGGTCGGCGCCGGGCGGCCGCTCGGCCGGCTCGCGGAGCCGGAAGAGGTCGCGTCGGTGATCGCGTTCCTCTGTTCCGACCGCGCGTCGTACGTGACCGGCGCGGCGTGGAGCGCGGACGGCGGCACGGTGCCGATCATCGTCTGACGCCTGGCCTGGGGACGAAGAGTTCGACACTCGGCACGGTCGCGGCACAGACGCGTGACGCGTCAGCCGCTAGCGTTGGAAGCCCCGGCCGAACCCCCGGGTGGGTGGGGGTTAGGGATGGGGTGGGCCCACGACCACGTCTCGCGGAAGCCCGCCCCGGCGCGCCCGTTCCCGGCCGGGTCAGCGACTACGCTTGGCTCCATGCCGGAGCTCGCCGGACTGGTGGCCGACGCCTTCGAACAGCGCGTTCGCGAGCAGGAGGAACGCGCGCTCTCGCCGCTCGCAGTCCGCTCGTACGAGACCCGCGGCCGCGTGCGCGACGAGGACCCGTGCACCGTCCGAACGCCGTTCCAGCGGGACCGCGACCGGATCCTCCACTCGAAGCCGTTCCGGCGCCTGAAGGGCAAGACTCAGGTCTTCATCGACCCGTCGGGCGACCACTACCGGACGCGGATGACGCACACGCTCGAGACCACCGCGATCGCGCGCGGCGTTGCGCGCGGGCTGCAGCTGAACGAGGACCTGACCGAGGCGATCGGGCTCGGCCATGACACGGGCCATCCGCCGTTCGGCCACGCGGGCGAGGACGCGCTCGACGAGTGCCTGCGCGAGCGGTTCGGACGCGGGTTCCGCCACAACGAGCAGTCGCTCCGCATCGCCGAGTCGCTGAACCTGACGTGGGAGGTGCGCGACGGCATCCTCAAGCACACCGGGCCCGACGACCCCGACACGCTGGAGGGCCGGATCGTTCGGATCGTCGACCGCGTCGCGTACATCAACCACGACATCGACGACGCGATCCGCTTCGGGATCCTCCGCGCCGACGAGCTGCCCCGCGGGGAGCTCGACGTGCTCGGCCCGACCGGCTCGAAACGGATCGACACGCTCGTCCACGACCTCGTCGAGAGCTCCGCCCGCGCGGGCGACATCGTGCAGAGCGACGAGATCGGCGGCGCGATGCTCTCGCTGCGCGCGTTCATGTTCGAGCGCGTCTATCTCGGTCCGCACACGCGGGCCGAGCACGAGCGCGCGCGGAGTGTCGTCCGGACGATCTTCGAGCACCTCGTGCAGCGCGGCGACGAGGCCGACGCGATCGTCGACTATCTCTCGGGCATGACCGACCGGTTCGCGCTCGACTACGCCGAGGGCATCTGATGGCGCGGATCAAGGACGAGTCGGTCGAGGCGGTGAAGTCCGCCGCGAGCATCGTCGACCTCGTCGAGGCGCGCATACGGCTGCGAAAGGTCGGCGGCCGCTACACCGGGCTCTGTCCGTTCCACGAGGAGAAGACCCCGTCGTTCTCGGTCTCGCCGGACCGCGGGACGTACCACTGCTTCGGCTGCGGCGTGGGGGGCGACGCGATCTCGTTCGTCCGCGAGACGGAGAGCCTCGACTTCGTCGGCGCGATCGAGTGGCTCGCCGACCGCTTCCACGTCCCGATCGAGTACGAGGAGTCGTCGCCGCGCGCAGACGCGGAGCGGAAGCGGCGCGATCGCCTCCGCGAGCTGCTCGAGCAGGCGGCCGCGTACTACGAGCGCGTCCTCTGGGACTCGAAGCTCGGCGAGCCGGTGCGCTCGTACCTCGAGTCGCGCGGGCTGGGCGAGGAGACGTGCCGCGAGTTCCGCCTCGGGCTCTCGCCGCAGGGAGCGACGCTCGCCGGGAAAGCGCGCGAGAAGTTCTCCGCCGACGAGCTCGCATCGGCCGGCCTCGTCACGCGGCGCGGCAATGACTACTTCCAGCGCCGGCTGATGTTCCCGCTCGCCGACGCACGCGGGCGGGTGATCGGGTTCCAGGCGAGGAAGCTGCACGAGGACGATCCGCTCCGAGGCAAGTACGTCAATTCGCCCGAGGGCGAGCTCTTCCGGAAGTCGAACGTGCTCTACGGCCTACACCTCGCGCGCGGCGCGATCTCGAAGGAGGACCGCGCGGTCGTCGTCGAGGGGAACACCGACGTGATCGCGCTCCGCCAGGCGGGCCTTCACTCGGCCGTCGCGTCCATGGGGACCGCGCTCACCGAACGCCAGCTCAAGGAGCTCACGCGCCTTACGACGCGCGTGTACCTCTGCTTCGATTCGGACAGCGCCGGCGAGGATGCGACGCTCCGCGGGATGGAGCTTGCGATCCGGCAGGGGCTCGACGTCCGCGTCGTGGCGCTGCCGCGCGGAAAGGACCCCGCGGACGACCCGACCGGGTTTGAGGAGCGCCTCACGCAGGCGGACCCGTATGCCGTGCATCGCGTGCGGCTCGAGCTCGCGCGCGCACGCGATCGGCAGCACGCGTACCTCCAGGTGCAGGAGGTGTTGAACGGCATCCCCGAGTCGCCGGAGCGACACGACGCCTGGCGGCTTGCGAACGACCGGCTCGGCCTCACCGTCGAGCTTCGTGCCGTTGCGGGCGGGACCGCGAGCGCCGGCCGCGCCGTCTCACCTCGGATCGTCGACGCAGGCGAGAAGCTCGAGCGCAACGCGCTCGCCGGAGTCCGTGCGCACGCCGGGCTGCTGCGCGTGCTCGCAGAGCTCGGCCCGGAGCACTTCGACTCCGAGCAGCATCGGCGCATCAGGGAGATCCTCGTCACAGACGAGACACCCGAGCTCGAGCTCGTCCCGGTGCTCGCGGAGCTCGACGCGGTCGCGGAGCGCGACGGGATCGACGAAGAGACGGCGAAGCAGCTGCTGCTGCGGCTGCGCGAGCGTCATCTGCGGCGCGAGTTCGAGGGCGCGGACGACGCGCAGCTCTCGGAGCTCCAGCACAAGCTGGCCGAGATCCGGACCGCGATCCGGGAGTTCGCCTAGGAAGTGGGAGTCGCCTCGCGACGGCGCCGGCGGAACTCGCGCTGGGCCTGCGCGTGGCGGCACGCGGCGGAGCAGTAGAGCGCCTGCCGACGTCCCTCGCCGGCGGCGAAGAGCCGGCCGCACGTCTCGTTCGCGCAGCGGCGGTACTCGGCGCCCGCGACGATGTGGTTGTGGAGCTGGAGGCAGCAGAGCGGGAAGAGCGCGACGTCGCGCACGCGCGCGGCCTCGCGGAGCGCGTCCGCCGTCTCGGGTCGAGCCTGCGCGAGCCAGACCACAGGGGAGAACGACCGGAGCGCGAAGCTCAACGTCAGGTTCAGGAACTCCGCGGCCGCGACGCCCCGTCCGTTCGACGCGTTGCGCGCGAACTCCGTCGCCTCCACCTCGTCGTGGGTCAACGTCGGCTCCGACTGCAGCAGCCGCCATGCAGCGACGAGGTCACGGACGAGGAGCGTGGTGCGCCGGAATTCCTCGAGCGTCTGCTCCTCGACGTCGTCTGCGAGCGCGACACCTGCCTTATTCGCGAACTGCACGATCGCCTTCTCGTCGTCGAGATCGAGCTCGGCGAGGAGCAGGCACACGTCGTCGGGCGGGGCGGCGAGCTCGTGCGAGAGCCGCTCCCCGACGAGCTGTCCCTGCTCGAGCCTGAACGTGCGGCGCTGCGTCGCCGGCGGCTCGATCGCCTGGGCCGGCCAGCCGACGATCACGAGCTCAGCGTCCATCCGTAATACGGTGACAGACGCGGGGCGATTACGGCAAGGGTCGATTTCGCGCGACTCGTAAGCGGCCCGAGGCGCCGTTTCGATCACGTAAAGGGCTTGGCTACAATCCGCGCGCGCAGTCCCCGGTAGCTCAATTGGCAGAGCATCCGGCTGTTAACCGGAGGGTTGTTGGTTCGAGTCCAACCCGGGGAGCTCGAGATCCCTGCCGCCATCGGCCTTTGGGCTGGCAGGGCGAACTCGCGAGGAGCGTGTTCATCCGCTCGTGGCGTCCAAAAGCTGGAGCAGGTCGTGCGCTGCCAGCTCGACGTCCTTGTGGCGCCACTCCGCAGCTCGGTACTGGCACGCGATCAGCCCCGATCGGTGCACCCGGCGGAAGTCCCCGTAGACGAATGCATACCTGGCTTTCGTCTCGTCCGAAGCACCTTCCGTCAGCCCCAGGTGCCACTCGGCGTACTCTGCCCACGAGTGCGACTCGAGGAAGGCGTTCTCGTCCTTCGCAGCCGGTTGCACGTCTCCCCACTCGCTTCGGAGCACGTACTGACGACCTCTGATGAGCTGCTCGGCTCGAGCGACCGCACGCTTGTTCACGGAGTACGAGGCCAAACCCCGATTCTCGCAGCGAATCGAAGCAGGAGCTCGGTCAGACCCACGGTGTGGGCAGGCAACTCCCGGTCAGGCGGGTACTAGAGGTCGTGTGCTTCGGTGTGTCGCGGTTCGTACAGCATGATGTCGTCCGCGCCTGGAAGCTTCAGCATCAGGGTTCGACCGAATTCCTGGTCTTCGATCGTCCCTGTGAACTCGGCGCCCTTTCGTGCGAGCTCGGCTTTCGTGGTCTCGATGTCGTCGCACATCAGCGAGATGGAGTGATGTCGAGGATGGGAGTACGTCACACCCTTGTGCTCCTGACTCGTCGGGTGCACTCCGAGTTCGCTTGGGCCGCTCTTGAAAATGAGCCACCCTGGTGTCGACTCCTCCTCGACGCATCGCCACTCGAGGACATCGCGAAGGAACCGCCGTGTGGCCACCGCATCATCGGAGTAGATCAGGAGATGAATGGCCGTGAGCATCTCTCTCGACTCGTGACCTCGTGCTGAGTGCAAGCAGCACCCAGGCTCCGGGCGGCATACGGGACCGTTGGATCCTCGAACGTTACGCCACGAGAGTCGTGATGGACAGGCGTATGGTGGCGGTGCGAGGCTCGCGTTCAAATCGCATTCCGTGCTTCCGACGTCGGGGCTAGGCTCGTCGGGTGGGGGTAATCGCGTTGGCCGCCGCTGTTCTGGCTGCCGTCCTGGTGCCGGCTCCCGCATCCGCCGCTCCCGGCTGGCTCCCGCACCCCGCCGACGCGACGTGGACCTACGAGTGGTCGGACAGTGCCCACAGCGCAACGCCGACGAAGGAGCGCATCACGGTGCAGGAGCAGCAGTCGAAGTCGTTCACGCTCGAGTGGACGACGCTGGGCCTCGGTAATCCGGTCACCGCCACCCCGGGGGCGGGACGGATGGGCTTCCAGGAGACGACGGCGGGAGTCGTCAACACGAACTGGCAGAGCTCGCCGCCGCCGGCGTCTTTCCCCGTCCTATGCGAGTCGGCGATTGCCTGCGCGAATAGCCTCGCCGGGACGCTCTACAACGTGATCTGGGGCTCGCGCGTCCCAGTGGTCGTCGAGCCCCTGCATCGCGGTTCGACGTGGTCGAGCCGCGGCGGGGCGGACGGCGCCGTGACGAGCCGCTCGCAGTATCTCGGGCGCGAGTCGATCGCCGTGCCCGCGTTCGACGCGCCCGTGAGCGCCGCGAAGGTTCGCACCGAGATCGTCCAGACCGGAGCGCTCGGCGATCCGTACGGCAGCGGCGTGCGCTTCGTATGGTGGGTGTACGGCGTTGGGCCGGTCAAAGTCGTGTTCGAGCACGCCGGCGGCGCGGACGCCGCTCTCACGACGTCGGCGCTCGTGAGCACCAACCAGGCTCCGGTGATGCCTCCGTCCGACGCGAACTACTTCCCGCTTGCCGCGGGCGCGAGGATGCGCTACCGCTGGACGAACACGAAGCACATGCCGAAGGCGTCGGTGCAGGATGTCGTCGTCGGCGCTGCCGCGAACAACACGGCCCGCTTCGACGTCAGACACGTCTCCGGGCCCATCCGTGTCACGGGCAGCTACGGCTTCTCGCTTCGCACCGACGGTCTCGCGAACAGTTGGGCGAGCTCCCGCGTGTCGTCGCTCGCGAGGTTCCCGGCGCTCGGCCCGCGGTTCGTTCCGAAGACTCGTAGGCGCCACTTCTTCACCCCGTTCGACCTCTTGACGTACGGGCTCAACCCGATCCTCCCCGCGTACCCGTCTACCGGCCAGCGTTGGAGCGGGCGCGTTCCCAGCCGCGACTACTCCGTGTACGGCGTGAAGGGCTCGACCACGATCGTCGGCATGCGCCGCGTCAAGGTGCCCGCGGGAACGTTCACGGCACTGGCCGTTCGGAGCACGCTCCGGCAAGCCGGCTTCCCATTCGGCACCGGAACGCGGACGGCGTACTTCGCACCGGACACGGGGCTCGTCAAGCTCGTGTTCAGGCACGGCGACGCAAGCGTCTCCACCGTCGAGCTCGTGCGGTCGCTCAACCGTCCGAGGGTGTGACCTCGTCGGCGGGGTTCAGGACGCGCCAAACGCGCAGGTAGATCTCCACCTCGGCGTGCGCGGCGTCGTCGTCCGGGACGTCCAGCTCGACCCGGCCGGGGCCGAGAATCGAGGCCGTTTGCCCAAGGCTGCGCAGGAACGCTGCCAGGCGTTCCGTGGCCGCCGGATCGCTGAGTTGGAGCAGCACGTCTTCGGAGGGGAGCCTCGATCCTCCCATTCCGCCGGACCAGCGGAATCACGCGGAAGGGTGATCCGTAGACTCGCGGTGTGCGCCGCGCGCTGCTCGCCCTCGTGGTCGTGCTCGCGGGCTGCGCAGGGGGCGACGATTCCCAGCGGGAGCTTCCGCCGGGCAGCCGCGTCTCGATCGGGGTCGTCGACGGCGAACGCCTGATCGGCGAGGGCGCCCGCGTCGAGGTGAACAAGGTGAACAACGCGGGCGGGATCGGAGGCGCGGCGACGATCCAGCTCGTTCGGGGAACCGCGCGTGAGCTGCTCGGGCGCGGCGTCCGGATCCTCGTGCTCCCGTGCCGCGAGGGCCTGGTCGAGTCAGTGCAGGCGGTTCGCCGGACGTCCGCGCTCGCGATCGCACCATGTGACGACGGCGTGCTGGACCCGAGGCTCCGGCGCGTCTTTACAACCGGGCTCTCGCCGCAGGGGCAGGCGGACGCGCTGGACGACCACGTCGGCGGCAAGGCCCGCCGCGTGCTCCCGGCCCAGACAGCGCGGGGAGAGCGCGTCGCGCGGCTGCTCGAGCTCGAGAGCGGGGGAGACGCGACGGTCTCCCCGGACGCGATCGAGCGCGTCCACCCGCCGCCGGGGACCCCGGACGGCACCCTCTTCGGCGCCCCGGGCTTCCCCGAACCCGGGAGCCGCACCGACGAGTTCTACGAGCGCTTCAAGGCCGTGTACGGACGACGGCCGGAGACCATCCTCGCCGCGCTCGCCGCAGACTCGATCGACGTGCTCTCCGACTCGATCGAGCTCGCCGGGTCGCCGCAGCCCGGGCTCGTCGCGACGGAGCTCCGGAAGGGGCTCGAGGTCGACGCGGTGCTCGGCGACATCGAGTTTCCGGGCGGGTCGACTCGCCCGTCCAAGGTTCCGGCGGTCGTCGTCCGGTTCTCGGACGGCCGCTTGCGCATCGTCGCTGGCCCCTAGGCGTGGATGCGGGCGCCGCGCTCGCGCAGCGGTCCGCCGTCGCGGCCGGCGCGGACGGCGAGGATCTCGGCCATGATCGCGACCGCGGTCTCGGCCGGCGTCTGCGCGCCGACGTCGAGGCCGACGGGGCCGCGGATCCGGTCGACGTCGCTCTCCTCGACGCCGAGCTCGAGGAGCGCCTCGCGACGCCGCCCCTGGGTTCGCCTGGAGCCGATCGCGCCGACGAAGAAGGCGCCGCCGTCGAGCGCGGTCCGAAGCGCCGGGAGGTCGATCTGATCCTGGTGCGCGAGCACGACGACCGCGGTGCCGTCGTCCGGCTCCAGCCGACTCAGCGCCTCGTCGGGCCACTCGACGGCGATCTCGTCGGCGCTCGGCACGCGGTCCCGCGTCGCCCAGCGCTCGCGGGGGTCGACGACGATCGTGCGCCAGCCGAGATCGTGCGCGATCCGGCAGAGCGCCTCCGCGGTGTCGATCGCCCCGACGACGACGAGCCTCGGAGCCGGGCGCGACGAGAGCTCCAGGCGGTCGCCGGCCGCCTCAACGGAGACGAGCCGTCCAAGCTCGAGCTCCGCGACCGCCCGCCGGAGCAGCTCGGGGTCGGCACGCGCGACGAAGACGTCGATCTCGCCGCCGCACGGCAGCCCAACGCCGATCGCCTGCTCGTCCGTGATCCCGTACGTGCGCTCCCGCGCGGCAGCCCCGGCGAGCACCTCGCGGGCCTCGGCGTAGACCTCGTTCTCGACGCACCCCGCCGAGACCGAGCCGGCGAGCTCGCCGCCGGCCGTGACGCCGAGAACCGAGCCGACCGGCCGCGGCGCCGACTGTCGGGTCGCGACGACGGTTGCGAGCGCGACATCGTCGCCCTGCTCGAGCCAGCGCCGAAGGGTCGAGAGCAGCTCCTGCACGGGCCAATCGTAGATCGAGTGGCGCCCGCTAGGGTTTCCGCGGATGAGCGAGCCGAGGCCGGCGATCAAGTCGCTTCGCCGGCGCAAGGAGCGCCACCAGCAGCGGAGCAAGTTCTACCGGGTGCCCTTCGCCCTGATGGGCGCGCTGATCGTCGTCGCGGGGCTGGCGCTCGCGCTGCCCGGTGTCCCGGGGCCCGGGATCCTGCTCGTCGCCCTCGGCCTCGGCATGCTCGCGCTCGAGTTCGACCGCGCCGAGCGGTTACTGGAGAAGATCCTCGACCGCGTCGAGGAAGCCCGGGAGAAGACGAGCACCTGGCAGCAGATCCTCCTGGGGGTCCTGGGGCTCCTCGCGACGGTCGGCTACCTCGTCGCGACGCTGCTCTGGGAAGTGCCGATTCTGCCCGGCTAGCGGTGGCAGCGGCAGACCGGCTCACCGAGCGCGCGCCGCTCGAGCTGGACGCCGCACCGGGCGCAGCTCGGGGGAAGGACCTTCGCCGCGACGAGGAGGCTCCGCATCAGCGTGATCGCGAAGAGCGCCTCGAGGAGAACGATCGTCCAGGTCGTCATTGGGGATCTATCGGCACGTTGTCCGTCTGCTTTAGCGCACGACCACCTTCGAGCCACGAAGTGTACGCCTGGGCGCAAGTCTCCTCATCGTCCGCAACGGACGATACGAGCGGAATCCCACGCTCGTGAGGCGGGTAGAATCGCCGGGCGTGGGCTGGATCTACGCCCTCCTGCTGGCCGGCGCCGTAGCCGTGCTCATCGCCGCGGAGTGGCCGCGGCTGACGACGCGCTTCGGGACGTCCCCGCGTTTCCCGGGACGGTCGCGCAAGCGCAAGCCGCACCTGCACCTCGTCCAGACGGAGAGCGAGGAGTTCGCCGCGAGCGTCGAGCGCGACCTCGACCGGCTGCCGACGATCGACGAGCGGGACCGCGGTTAGCCGATTCGGACGGTCGCGCGGAGCACGCGCGTGTTCGGGAGGATGAGCGCGACGTTCTCCATGTTCTTCGCCTCCTGGTAGTCGGAGACGGTGAACACGAGCGGATGCGACCCCGCGCCGAGCCCGGACACGTCGATCGACGCGACCCCGTTCGCGTACTGCACGGGCCGGCTTCGCCCGGACACTGTCGCCTCGAGTGAGCGCGGGTCGACGCCTGCCCCGGTGTCGCTGACTCGGACGCGCACGCGGCCGCCGCGCGCGGTCGTGTTCAGCAGGCGGGCCGTCGGCGGGCGCACGTCGTCGACCCAGAACCTGAACGCGAAGCGGGAGCCGCGGGCCCGAGAGTCGAAGACGACGTCGTACGTGCCGGCCGTCGGACGGATCGCGGCGGCGACGGGCTCAGGGTCGCCGAAGTCCTCGACGTAGGGGTTGATGTTGAACGGCAGGCCGGGAATCCCGACGAGCCGGTTCTCGTCGCCGTTCGCGACGACGCGCGGCTGCACGCCGCCGCTGAGAACGGCGACGCCGAAGTTCGCGACGGGCCGTCCGATCCGGACCCGGAAGACCTGCTCTGGACCGCGCATCGTCAGCGACGGAACCTCCGGGTAGCGGTACTCGGCGACCCGGCTGGGCCGCCCGAGCGTCGAGCCCGAGTACGTGCCGGTTCTCGCCAGCGTGCGCGTGGCTTTGGGGAGTCGCGGCGTCTCGACCCGGAACCAGTAGGGGATCCGCCGCACGTCGGAGCCGCGACGCAGCTCGATGTACGAGGCCTGCTCGACGCCTTGCCGGGCGACGTCGCGGAACGGGATGCGGAGCTCGCCCGGCACGGTCACCGTCTGCGGCGTGGCGAAGACGCCGCTCACCGTCCACTGGCCGGCCCCGCCGCCTGCGTCCGTCAGCCGAACGACCGCCTCCGGGTTCGTCCCGTTGCGAACGAGCCCGAACGAGACGCTGCTCGGCTCGGCGAAGAGGAGCGGAGAGTCGGCGCGGGCGACGCTCACGAGCCCGCCGCCGACCCGAAGCGGCGCGTTCGTGCCGGTCGGAGTGGCCGTCGTGACGAGCGCCGACCGCAGCTGCGCGGGCGTCCACGTGGGGTGACGCTTGCGGAGCAGGGCGACGACCCCGCTCACGTGCGGCGCGGCCATGCTCGTCCCGCTGAGGAAGGTGAACTCGCCGCCGGGCGTCGACGAGAGGATCTCCGAGCCCGGCGCGGCGAGGTCCGGTTTGAGGGCCAGCGAGATCGGCGCCGGCCCGGCCGACGAGAACGACGAGACCGCGCCGGCCGGGCCCGTGCGTCCCGTCGTGACGGAGCCGACGGCGATTGCCGCGCTCGCGGTGCCGGGCGACCCGACCGAGCCTTCCTGCAACCGCCCGTACTCGTTCCCTGCGGCCGCGACGGTCGGGACGCCGGCAGCTGCAGCGCCGGCGATCGCGAGCGCGACGAGGTCGCGTCTCGGCTCGATCTCGGGCTGGCCGAGCGAGAGGTTGATCACGTCCATCCCGTCCGAGACGGCGGCTTCGATCCCCGCCGCGATCTCGGGCGCGTTGCCGTTCAGCCCGAACTGGTCCGTCGGAACGGTGAGCACCTTGTAGTTGCCGAGGTACGCGCGCGGAGCGACGCCCGCGAGGCGCACGCCCGCCGGGCCGATCGTCCCGGCGTTGCCTGCGGCGATCCCGGCGACGTGCGTCGCGTGCGACGAGAGCGCGGGGTCGAACGGCAGGCGGCCGGCCGGCCAGGCGAGCCCGCGCGGCGGGAACGCGCGCGCGACGATCACCTTGCCCGTCGTGTAGGCGGTCTGTCCCTTCGGGAAGCCCGCAGGCGCTGCATAGCCCGCGCCGCTGAAGAACGGGTGCCTCTGGTCGACGCCGTCGTCGAGGATCGCGATCTTCATCCCGGCACCGGCGTCCTCGCCGGGCAGCGACCAGAAGGCCGGTGCGCCGATCATCGGCACGCTGCGGTCGAGCATCCGCCGGTACGTCGCGCCCGGGTAGACGTCCGCGAGTCGCTCGAGACGCGGGAGGTCCGCTGCGGGCAGCGTGACGGCGAGGCCGTTGAACACGATCCGGTAGCGGCGGTAGACGTGCGCTTGGGGGATCGCGCGCGCGAGTCGCGACTCGAACGACCGCTGCGACGCCGAGAGCTGCTCCAGGTACGACAGGCTCATCGGCGTGCGGAGGTCGAGTCGGTGCGCCTTCGCTCCGGAGCTCAGGACGCGGCTGTGCGACGTCGCCTGCGCAAGCCCGGGCGTGTCCAGACGGACAACGACCTCGACGTCGCGCGCCCACGCGGCGCCGGGCGCGAGGAGCGCCAGGAGAGAGAGGAGCAGGACCCCGCGGAGCAAGGCCGCCCATGGTACGGCCGAGGCGTGAAGGGGACGTTAGACGGGAGCGTGGCTACACTGGCCGAGCCCGCGGATGTGGCGGAATTGGTAGACGCGCACGGTTCAGGTCCGTGTGGGGGCAACCCCGTGGAGGTTCAAGTCCTCTCATCCGCATAGCCAGATTCAGCCGAATCTGGGAACGCTCCGGGAACAAACGTCCAGGAGGAGAGGCTGCAACCTCCCGAGCGTCGCGAGCGCGACGGCGATCAAGAGGAGTACCGCAGCGCACCGGGACGCGAGAAGCCGCGATGCCGCTATTGCGGAGTCGTGCAGGGCAACCCACATCGCCCGGAGTGTCCGAAGGCGCCGCCTCGCCGCTAACTCGGAGACTCCGGCCCGACGTCTGGCAAGACGACTTCCTCCGAACCGCGATACGTCCACGCCACCCACAGGGCCTCAAGCGCGAAACCGAGAAGGGCGACGCCGACAACGCCCATTCGGGCATAGCTTGCGTCCGCGAAATCTCCTAACGGAGTGAGGAGAGCCGCAATCGCGAGGAGAAACGCGAGAATGCCGACGTCATAGACGACGCGTGCTCGCATCGTCCATGCGCGGTGGCGACGTCGGTGGTATCGCTGCTCCGCTCGAAGCTGGGTTCGGCGGAGCTCGTCGGGAGTCGGCCACCAC
>DASTHC010000109.1:0-4961 GCA_035718485.1 Gaiellaceae bacterium | reverse complement strand
ATCGTCGTCGACCGGCCACTCGACCGACATCCCGTGCATCGAACGAGGCCGTCCCGAAACCAGCGTCTCGACCGGAGGAAGAACGAGGCCCGGCGGCAGCTCACGAACGGAACGCATCAACCCCGACGGAGACTAGGCGGCAGACATGTCGTGGCTCTTCAGGCAGCTCGCGACGTTACGGAAAGACTGCGCCGCCGTCCGTCGCGCTGGTCGGCTCGCCAGCAATCGCCGGCACTGTGTCCTCGCCGCCCGCAGTCAGGTCGCGCGCCTCTAGCGCCGCCTGCTTCCTCTCATCCTTCTTCTCGTGCTTGCGCGCACGGTTCTCGTCGGAACGTCTGGGTCTGACCCTGGTGTGCGCGTCGCCGACATGTCCGGTGTAAGAACAGTGTCACGTTCCGTCCCCAGCGCCCGCGGGGGCGGCTCGTGCGTGCCACGATGGCGGTGCCTGCCGCCGGACGATCCACCCGCAAGGGACCTGTCCGGCCCGGGAATCTCGCGCTGCGGCAACAGGGCCGGGCGAGAACGTCTGCGGCGGCCCATGAGCTCGAACCGACGCCAACACCGCAGAGTGTCGGCTCGTCGTCTAGCGGGCTCGCGCTTTACGCCGCGCCGACGTTCGTCTCGCTCGACGGCTCGTCGTCGATCGCGATCGACTCGTCCTCGACGCCTTCGGGCAGGTCGCGCGCGGCTGCCGCTGCCGCCTTCTTCTCGTCCTTCTTCTCCTGCTTGCGCGCGCGCTTCTCCTTGACCGCGCGCTCGCGCGTCATCTTCGCCATCGTCTGTCGTTTCTTCGAACTCGAGCCCACTACGCCCTTTCTCTCGCTCGACGCGTCTTCGCGCCCGACCCTCTGGAGCCTCCCCGACGTCAGGTGGAGGGGAGATCGAAAGGAGGGGGAACCCAAGGTTCCCCCTCTTGGATCCACATAGCGGGGGCGGGATTTGAACCCGCGACCTCCGGGTTATGAGCCCGGCGAGCTACCTGACTGCTCCACCCCGCGTCGCGGCGTGCATCATAGCACCGGCGTGTCCCTCACCCTCCTCGCGCTCCTGGCCGCGATCCTCGCTTCTGTCGCGGGATTCGTGTTCCTCGCCGTGCGGTCGCTCGAGCTCTTTCGCACGTCGCGGGGGTTCGCCGGGTCGCTCGCGATCGAGCTCGAGGTGCTCTCGAACTCCCTCGACCGACTCAATTCCTTCCAGCCGCCGGACACCGACCGGGTCGCGACCGCATTCGCGCGCGTCGAGTCGTCGAAGCAACGCCTCGAGATCCTGACCGGCGCTGTCCGCCGCGTGCAGCAGCAGTCAGCCGACCTCTTCGCGGTCTACCCCAGGAAGTGATGAGAGTCGCAGCGATCGACCAGGGCACGAACACCACGCGCCTGCTCGTCGCAGATGTCGAGGACGGCAACCTGAGCGAAGTGGTCCGGCGGTCGACGATCACGCGCCTCGGCGAAGGCGTCGACGAGCGCCGGCGCCTGCTCCCCCTCCCCATCGCCCGCGTCCGCAACAGCCTGACGGACTACCGACGGGAAGCGGAACGGCTCGGCGCTGAACGCACCCTGCTCGTCGCGACGAGCGCCGTTCGCGACGCGGAGAACGGCGAGGCGTTCCTCGGCGAGGTCGAGTGGTCGTACGGCTTCACGACGAAGCTCGCGACAGGCGACGAAGAAGCTGCGCTCATGCTGCGGGGCGTCGGCGAGATCGGACGACGCACGGTCGTGCTGGACGTCGGCGGCGGCTCGACCGAGCTCGTCACGACGGGCTTCCGGACAAGCCTGGACATCGGCTCGGTGCGACTCACCGAGCGCTACCTCCACTCCGACCCGCCGAAGGGCTACGAAATCGACGCCTGCGCAGCGCGCGTCCGCGGAGCGCTCCCCGCCCTCGACGTCACCGACGGCGTCGGCGTCGCGGGCACCGTCACGTCGCTCGCCGCGCTCGACCTCGGTCTCGACGCCTACGACCGCGAGCGCGTCGACGGCCACCGTCTCTCGCTCGACGGCGTCGCGCGCCAACTGGATCGACTTGCCGCGCTACCGCTCCATGAGCGCCGCGAGGTGCCGGCGCTCGAGCCCGAGCGCGCGCCGGTCATCGTCGCCGGCGCCGTGATCGTCCGCGAGGTGATGGCCGCATACGGCATCGACGCGCTCCGCGTCAGCGAGCGCGACATCCTCGACGGGATCGCGTACGAAGCGGCGATGCTGCCTGCACCGGTCGAGGGAGACGCGCCGCCCGGCGCGTATACCTGCTGCTGAGCGATCACTCGAAGGAGTGATACGAGCGGCGCGGGTCGCTGACAGGCTGTGGTGGTGGCCGTCGCGCGCCTCCATCCGGGACTCCTCGTCAGCGGGTCGCTGGCGATGTTCGCGCTGATCTTCGCGTCGCTCGTCGTGCTCGAGTCGCCCGGGCTCGGGTTGGGACACTTCTTCTACTTGCCGATCGCGATGCTCGCGATCGTCGGCGGGCCGCGGGACGGGCTCCTCGCCGGCCTGACCGCCACCGCCCTGTACACGATCGCGGTCGTGGTGAACGAGAACCTCCCGACCCGCGACCTCCTGACGGTGAGCTCTCCCGTCCGCCTCGTCACGTACGTGACCTGCGGGGTGCTCGTCGGGTGGTTCGCCCAGCGGAACAGCGAGCTCATCGGTCGGCTCGAGCTGCTCGCGTCGCGCGACCGGCTGACGGGGCTCCCGAACGCGCGGGCATTCGAGGCGGCGGTCGACCGGCGCTTCGGCGCGCAGGAGCCGTTCGCGATCCTCCTCGGCGACCTCGACGGGCTGCGAGAGCAGAACGAAGAAGGAGGCCACGGCGAGGGCGACGCCGTCCTCGTGCAGCTCGCGGACACGCTCGGGAAGCTCCTCCGCGCGGAGGAAGAGATCGCGCGCGTCGGCGGCGACGAGTTCGCGATTCTCGCGACCGTCCCCTCGAAGGACGATGCCGCCGCGCGAGCGAACCTCGTAGAGAAACGGCTCGCAGAGAGCGGGCTGAGAGTCACCTTCGGCTGGGCGGCGTTCCCCGAGGAGGGGAACAACGCGCTCGGGTTGATCCGCGTCGCCGACGAGCGGCTCTACGCGCGGAAACTCGTGCGCGGCCGCCGTCTCGACGCGCCGCAGCGGCAAGCGTCCTTCGCTTAACCCTCTTCCTCGACCGGCGGCTCGTCCTCGGCGAGGCGACGCTGGACGACCGCACGCGAGAGCACCCCGACGAGCCGTCCGTCCGGCTCGACCACGGGCGCCCGCTCGAGGTCGCGCTCCTCGAGCGCGCGGAACGCATCGTCGAGCTCGGCGTCGGGATCGAGCGTGAACATCGGGTCCTCCGCGACCTCGCCGAGCAGCGTGCCGCGAGAATCACGGCCGCGCGCGACGACCTCGCGGACGAGCGTCTTACGCGTCACGATGCCGGTGAGTCGTCCGTCCTCGCAGACGAGCACGGCGCGCACCTCGGGCCGGTCGAACAGCTCACCCGCCTCCTGCGTGCTCGCCGATGCCTCGAGCGCCGGCGGCTCGGCGATCATCGCGTCGCGGACCTTGCTCATGGGTAGATCCCGCGCGCCTCGAGCGCCTGCGCGACCTCGCGGATCCCCGAGACGAGCGCGGCGTTCCGCAGGGTGAGCTCGCGGTCGTGCGCGAGGTCCCAAACCCGGTGGAACGCGTCGCCGAGCTTCTCGGCGAGCCGCGCACGGATCTCGTCCCGCGTCCAGAAGAGCCGACCGAGGTCCTGCACCCACTCGAAGTACGACACGGTCACGCCGCCGGCGTTCGTCAGGACGTCCGGAAGCACGAGAATGCCGCGCTCGGCGAGGATCGCGTCGGCGTCGTTGTCGATCGGGCCGTTCGCACCCTCTGCGATCAGCCGCGCGTCGACGCGCGGGGCGTTCTCGCCCGTGATCTGGTCCTCGAGCGCCGCCAAGACGAGGATGTCGCACGGCAGCTCGAGCAGCTCCGCGTTCGTGATGCGCTCGCAGTCCGGGTAGTCGGCGAGCGAGCTGTGCTCGGCCACCCACTCGTGCGCGCGCGTGACGTCGATTCCGCCCAGCGAGTAGAAGCCGCCGGAGATGTCGGAGACGGCGATCACGATCGCACGCCTGTCGTGCAGCTCCTGTGCCGCGACGCCGCCGACGTTGCCGAAACCCTGTACGACGCAGCGCTGTCCCGCAAGCTGCCACCCGAGGCGGTCGCACGCGCGCTCGATGACCATCACCCCGCCCGCACCGGTCGCCTCGCGGCGGAACACGGAACCGCCCAGCGGGATCGGCTTCCCCGTCACGATCTCCGGCACCGCGAACCCGTGCTGCATCGAGTAGGTGTCCATCATCCACGCCATCGTCTGCTCGTTCGGCGCCATGTCAGGCGCCGGAATGTCCTCCTGCGGGCCGATGAAGTCGCCGAGCTCGATCGTGAAGCGGCGCGTGAGCCGCTGCGTCTCCGCGGAGCTCAGCTCGCGCGGGTTGCAGCGCACGCCGCCTTTGGCGCCTCCGTAGGGCAGCCGGAGCAGGGAGCACTTCCAGGTCATCCACATCGCGAGCGCCGCGCACTCGCCGAGCGTGACGTTGTCGTCGTAGCGGATACCGCCCTTCGTCGGGCCGAGCACGCTGGAGTGCTGCACCCGGTAGCCGGGAAAGACGCGCAGGCTCCCGTCGTCGAGCTTGACGGGCACGGTCATCACGAGCGAGCGCTCCGGGTAGCGGAGCCGCTCGGCGACCTCCGGCGACACGTTCGCGTAGGGAAGCGCCTGCTCGAACTGGGTCAGCGCCTGACGGAAGAGCGGCGTGTCCCACTCGAGGAGGGGCGACGGCGCGTGCGTCGGCGGGCTGGCCACTCGGTGGAGTGTAGGCACAGGTTCTAGCTTCGGCAGGGACGACCGGTCGGTGCAGTCTCGATGCGCGAGAGGCGTACCCCGACCGGGCGGAAGCGCTCGCTGTATGGCGGTGCGAGCGGGATCGCCCGCACGGTCGTCTCGCCGTC
>DASTHC010000108.1:0-33305 GCA_035718485.1 Gaiellaceae bacterium | reverse complement strand
GTCGGCGTTCGCGAAGTCGACGCCGCCGAAGCCGTTCACCTGCAGGTCGACGAAGCCGGGCGACGCGATCCCGCTGCGGCCGTTGCCGCGCTTGATCCCGAAGCGGTTGATCCGCCCGTCGCGCACCTCGACATCGCCGGGAACCAGGCGGCCGTCGACGAGCGCGGCCTCGACGCCCAGCCTCACGAGGACTCCAGGGCGACACGCACGTTGTCGTCGGACGAGGCGAGCCGCGCGCGGGCGACGTCGGCGTCAACGCCCGCGAGCAGCGAGACGATCGCGACCTTCGCGCTGCCGCCCGCCGCCTCGAGCGCGGCGTCGGCCCGCGTGGGCTCGGCCCCGGTCGCGGCGTGCACGATCATCCGCACGCGGTCGCGCAGCTTGTCGTTCGCCGCCGCGACGTCGACCATCAGGTTGCCGTACGTCTTGCCGAGCCGGATCATCGACACGGTCGAGAGCGTGTTCAGCACGAGCTTCTGCGCGGTTCCCGCCTTGAGCCGGGTGGAGCCCGCGATCAGCTCGGGCCCGACGACTGCCTCGATTGCGTGGTCCGACGCCGCCGCGAGCTCGGAGCCCCGTGTGCAGGCGAGACCGATCGTGAAGGCGCCGACGTCGCGCGCGGCACCGAGCGCACCGAGCGCGTACGGCGTGCGGCCGCTCGCGCTGATCGCGACGAACACGTCGTCCCGCCCGAGCCCGAGCGCGCGGACCTCGCGCGCACCGGCGTCCGCGTCGTCCTCGAGCGCGTCCTCGACCATGATCGCGAGCACGCGGTCGGTCGAGAACGTCGTCTCGCACTCCGACGCGTCGACCCAGCCGAGCCGCCCGGACGAGCCGGCGCCGCCGTACACGAGGCGGCCTCCGCGACCCAGGTGCTCGACGATCGCGTCGACCGCGCCGGCGATCGCGTCACCGGCCCCGGCGACGGCATCCGGGACCGCGCTGTCCTCGTCGTTCATCAACCCGACGAGCTCCCTCGTCGAGCGCAGGTCGAGGTCGGCGTGCGTGGCGCGCGCCTGCTCGGTCACGCGGCCGCGGGCGCCCGGCACGAGCTCGCAGAGCCGCTCCCAGACGAGCTCGGAGTCGGAGGTGGCGAGGTGGCTCATGTGCGCGCAGGCCTCGTAGCCCCAGATCCAGATGCGACCGATCCCCGCGGCGCGCGCGGCCGCGACCGCGGCTTCGAGATCCGGGACGTCATCGCGGGTCATCCGGAACGCGGGCAGCCAGAGCTCGGGCTCCACGTCGTTTCGCGCCGCGGTGTCGGCAAGGAGCGACGCGTACGTGCGGACGAACGGCTCGGCGGGCTGGTCGAACGACTTCCAGTACGGGTCGGTCGCGAAGACGTCGACGCCGTCGAGCGACGCGACAGCGTCCCAGTCGCGCACGCCGTGCGCGCCCTCGACGGCCGGGAGGAGGCAAATCGTGTTGCGGCCGCCGCGACTGCGCACGTGCGCGGTGAGCTCGCCGAGGAAGTCGACGAGCGACGCTTCGCGGAACGCGAGCACCTCGTCGGTCAGCTCCCCCGGGAAATCGCGGCCGAACCGCTCGCGACAGACGTCGCACGTGCAGCTCCAGCGCGCCTCGTCCTCGACTCCGACGTGCCACGGGACGATCCAGTACGGCTCGTCCCAGAAGACGAGGTCGGCTCCGGCCTCGAGCGCAGCGTCGGCCCACTCCTTGCAAAAGGCGCGGTACGTGGCGTTGTTCAGGCAGGCCGCGGCGACGCGCCGCCCGTCGTCCAGGACCTGGCACGCCTCGGGGTGCATCGTCACGAAGCGGCTCTCCGCCTCGCCGCCGAACGTCCTCCCCACGCCCCACGGATTCATCTGGACCTCGAGGCCCCGCGCATGCGACGCCTCGACGATCTTCTTAATCGTGTCGCGGTAGTACGCGAGGTCGTTCTCCGAGTACGTGTGGAGGACGCCGGTGAAGCCGCGACGTACCATGTCGTCGAGGTCGCGCTCCACATGCCGCGCGATGCGGACGCCGAAGTAGGAGCAGCCGACGATCGCGTCAGTAGACGCGGCCGTCATCTCGTACCGTCAGCACCGGCACGCCGGTGCGGGGAGTCTGCGGAGTGAGCTCGCTCACGAGCACGTACCGGTCGCCGCGATAGATCGAGCGCACGAACTCGACGGTCTTCCCGTCGGACGAGCGGCTCGTGCGTTCGAACAGGAACGCCGGCGAGTGGAGCGGCACCCCAAGCGCCTCCGACTCCTCCTCGTTCGTCACGGTCGGCTCGATCTGCTGGATGCCGCCCGCGATCGTGATCCCGTAGCGCTCGGACAGCAGCTCGTAGAACGACTGCAGCTCGAGGTCCTTGCCGGTGAGCCCGGGAACGAGTGCGTTCGGGACGTGGAGGGTCTCGATCGCCATCGTCTCGCCGTCCGCGAGCCGCAGCCGCTTGGCGACGACGGTCGGCTCCGAGGGCGAGACGTTGAGGAAGCGGCCGAGCCGCGCGCCCGCGGGGACGACCCGCAGGTCGATCGTCTGGCTCGTCGGACGCATCCCGCGGCGCCGCATGTCCTCGGTGAACGAGGTCATCGTCAGCTCCTGGGCGATCTTCGGCTCACTGACGAACGTCCCACTGCCCCGGCGGCGGATGAGGTGCCCCTCGCGGACGAGCTCGTCGAGCGCCGCCCGGACCGTGAGCCGGGAGACGCCGAAATCCACGCTCAGCTGGCGCTCGGAAGGGATCGCCTGGCCGACCGTGAGCCGGTCGATCAGCTCCAGCACCCGGTCGCGGGTCTCGGTCTGCTTCGTCACCCGGACGGCCAAGTGGTCAGTGCCTTTCCGAGCAGATCGCCATGACGCCGCTCATCGTACAAGCCTGGGCGCCAAGTGGTCAATACCAGCACTCCGAGATTCCCCGTCCGGTACGGTCGCAGCGTTGGCCGAGCGCGTCCTCTCGGTTCGCGAGCTCAACCGAGCGTTGCTCGCCCGTCAGCTGCTGCTCGAGCGCGTGGAGCTCCCGCTTCCCCGCGTCGTCGAGCGGATCTGCGGCATCCAGAACCAGTACGCGCCGAACGGGTACGTCCGGCTGTGGTCGTGCGTCGAGGGCTTCCGGCGGGAGGACCTGACGAAGGCGCTCGAGCGGCGGACGATCGTCCAGGGCACGCTCATGCGCGAGACGATCCACCTCGTCTCGCGGCGCGACTATCCGCTGTTCGCCGGCGCGATCAGGCGCTCGGGCCAGGAGTGGCGGCTGCGTGTCGACAAGCGCACGGACGATCGCGAGGTCGCCGCGCTCGCGTCGAGGCTCCGCAAAGAGCTCTCCGGCCGAACAATCTCCCGCGCCGAGCTCGACGCGTTCATCGACGGGACGCCCGGAGTCGGCCACTGGCTGAACATGGTGCGCGTCCCACCGGCCGGAACGTGGGAGCAGCGCCGGGCGCACACGTACGGCCTCGCCGAGGAATGGGTCGGGCCGCTCGACGTGGACGAGGACGCGGCGATGGAGCACCTCGTGCGCCGGTACCTCGCGGCGTTCGGGCCCGCCTCGCGCGACGACGCCGCGAAGTTCACGGGCATCCCGAAGACGAGGCTGAAGGCCGTGCTGGAGCGGACGGCGCTCCGGCGCTTCGTCGACGAGGCGGGCAAGGAGCTGATCGACGTCCCGCGCGGGCTGCTTCCCGATCCCGAGACGCCGGCGCCGGTGCGGTTCCTGCCGACCTGGGACGCGACGCTTCTCGTGCACGCACGACGCACCGGGCTGCTCCCCGAGTCCTACCGCGAGCGCATCTTCAACGTGCGCGCGCCGCACTCGTTCTCGACGTTCCTCGTCGACGGCAGGGTCGCGGGAACGTGGCGCTACGAGGACGGCCGGGTGCGGCTCGACCCGTTCGAGCGCATCTCGCGGCCGGTCCGGCGCGAGCTCGACGCCGAGGCCGAGCGGCTCGCAGCGTTCCACGAGGCGTGACCTTCACCCAGGGCGGGTGATGCCTCCGCCGCAGGCCGCGCCGCAAGATCGACGCAACCACGAACGAGGAGGTACTTCGGATGGCCGACTACTCGGCACGGGCGCGGCCGGTGAGCATGTGGGCCGCGGGCTTCGTCGTGTTCGCCGGGTCGATGATGCTGATCGCCGGGACCTTCCACGCGATCTCGGGACTGTCGGCGATCTTCGACGACCAGTTCTTCGCCGTCTCGCGGAACTACGCGTTCGACCTCGACACGACCGCCTGGGGCTGGCTCCACCTGATCCTCGGCATCGTGATCGCGTTCGCAGGCTGGGGGGTGTTCAGGGGCGCCGCCTGGGCGCGCGCCGTCGGGATGATCCTCGCAATCCTCAGCGCGGTCGCGAACTTCTTCTTCATCCCGTACTACCCGGTCTGGGCGATCGTGATCATCGGGCTCGACATCCTGATCATCTGGGCGCTCACGGTCTGGGACCGCGGCGCGGCGCGCTCCGCGGGTCTCTAGCGGGCGACTCGGCGGGGGCGGTCGCCGGCCCCCACCTTCGCCCCCGACCGCACGCTCGCGCATGCTTGGCTTCGTGAGAGACAGGCGTCGCCTCCTTCGCCGCGCGGCCGGCGTCGCGGTCGTCGTCGTTTCGTTCGCCATCGTCCTCCCGCGGCTCGCGAACTACCGCGACGTGTGGGACGAAGTGAAGGATCTCGACCCGCAGGCGATCGTCGTGCTCGTCGTCGCGACGATCGCGAACCTCGCGACGTTCGGACCACCGCTCATGTCGGTACTGCCCGGGCTCGGGTATTGGCGCGCGTTCGTCGTCACGCAGGCGTCGACCGCCTCGACGTACGTGGCCCCGGGTGGTGCGGCCGTCGGCATCGCCGCGATGCTCCTGCTCCTGCGACGCTGGGGCTTCCGGACGTCGGCGGTCGGGCTTGCGGTCGCGCTCACCGGCCTCTGGAACCAGCTCGCGATGCTCGGGTTCCCCGCGGTCGCGCTCGCGCTGCTCACCCTGACCGGCGGCACCAACACGCTCCTCCAGACCGTGGCGGTGATCGGGTTCTCGATCTTCGCGGCCGCGGTCGTCGCGTTTGCCGTCACACTCGCGAGCGACCACTTCGCGTATCGGATCGGCGGCGTCGTCCATCGTCTCGCGCAGTGGGGCTACAAGGTCGCGAGGCGCGGCAAGGTCGGCTGGACCGCGGACGCAGTGGTCGAGTTCCGCGCTTCGACCGCGCACCTCCTGGCGCGGCGCTGGCACGTCCTGACGATCGCGACGCTCGCCGGACAGCTGACCGTGTTCGGCGTGCTGCTCGCGTCGCTGCGGACGCTCGGCGTCTCCGGGAGCGAGGTCAGCCTGGTCGAGGCGTTCGCCGCGTGGTCGCTCGTGCGGCTGCTCGGCTCGCTCCCGATCACGCCCGGGGGGATCGGCGTCGTGGAGGTCGGATTGACGACGCTGCTCGTCGGCTTCGGCGGCCCGCGGGCAGAAGTGGTCGCGGCGGTGCTCGTCTATCGCTTCCTCACCGTCGTGCCGACGCTGGTGCTCGGGCTCGTGCTCGGGCCGACGATCCGGCGGCGCCCGGTGCTCACCACCCCCGAGGGGTGACGCTCTGTCACCCGTGACGTACGGAGGATCGAGGACGTGGTGTTCGATTGCGACGCGACCGGGCTTCGCACGTGCTCGGTCACGTGTCGCAGGGCATCGGGCGGGCGGCGGTCCGTCCGCTCGATCGCGGCTCACGCGCGCCGGGCCTCGGGTCCGGCGCGCTGGGGTCGCCGTCTCCGACCACCGTCCGCTCGATCGGCGTGATCGAGACTCCGTTCGGCGCTCGGGCGTTACGGCGGCCCGGCGACACGCCGGCGGCCACGATCACGCCGATCGGAGCGGATCGGCGACCTCGCGGCCCGAGGCGGCGACGTCCGCGTTCGTCTTCGGCTCACCCCGCGGCGGTGTCTGAGTCCGCGACGATCTCCGCGCCGACGAGCATCGCGACGGCGCCCGCGTAGACGACGAGCAGGAAGCCGAGGAGCGCCGCGAGCGACCCGTAGACGACGGCGAGCTCGTCGGACCAGCTGAGGTACCAGCCGTAGGCCGCCGTCGCGACCTGGAACCCGATCGCACCGACGGCGGCTCCCGCCGCGATCGACCGCCAGCGGGGCCGCACCGGTGGCGCCACGCGGTAGAGCGCGACGAAGCACAGGAAGGCGAGCGCGAGGGAAGAAGCGACGCCGAACACCTCGCCCGAGAAGCTCCCGGCGCGAGTAAGACCGAGCGCGTCGCCGGCGTCTCCTCCCAGCTGCGCCACCGACTCGGCAACGATCCCGAGCCCGAACGCGGCGGCCGCGACGATCCCGACCGCAAGCACGAGCGCGGTGTCGATGAGCTTTCCTCGGATGAACGGCCTCCGAGGAGCCGTCGCCCAGATCGCCTGGAACGCGATGCGGATCGACCCCATCATCGAGCTTGCCGCCCAGAGCAGGCCGCCGAGCGCGAGCAGCCCGGTGACCGACGGTGTGAGCCCGCTCTCGTCGAGCACGTGGCCGACGCTGTCCTCGAGACTGGACGCACCGAGCAGCTCGCCCACCACCCAGTCGACGATGCGCTGGGACGCGCTGTCCGGCAGCACGAGGTCGAGCACCGAGACCGTCAACGCGACGAGCGGGACGAGCGAGAAGAGCACTCGGAACGAGATCGCGGCGGCCTGCTGCGAGAGCCCGTGGAGGCTGTAGCCACGCACCGCAGAGACGACGATCCTTCGCAGCTCGCTCACGCCGTGACGATGATCCGCGGCGGGCCTGCCCGTCAACGGTTCACCCGGGTGAAATCCCTGCCTTCGGTTGCCGTGGTGCCGCCCTGGTGGGAACCTGTGTCCATGGCGCACGCGACGAACGCGCGCGACATCGCGCTCGGGCTCACGGCGACAGGTGCGCGCGTTGGCATCGCCGTGGGTCGAGTCGCGCTGCTTCCCGCGCGCGTCGTCGCGCGTGCGCCTCTCGTCCGATCGGTCGTCGCGCGCACCGAGGAGCAGCTCGCGTCGGAGGGCGCGGACCTGCGCGCGCGTGGTCGCAGCGAGCTCGAGTCGGCGGCGAACGAGATCGTGGCGAGCCCGGAGGTCGAACGCACTGTCGACGGCGTGCTCGCCGGGCCGCTGCCCGACGCCGTGGCGAAGTCGATCGTGGCGCATCGCGTCGCGGAGCGCGTGGTCGAGCAGATCACCTCGAGCCCGGAGTTCGACGAGGCGATCGACCGGGCGCTCGCGAGCCGGCTGACTGCGGACATCACGGACCGCGCGTTGCACAGCGCCGAGGTGCAGCGCGCGGTCGAGGAGATCGCCGCGAGCCCGGCGGTTCGAGCGGCCCTCACCCGGCAGACGACGACGCTCGCAGACGAGGTGGTCCAGGCCGCCGGTCGGCGCGCAGGGACGTGGGACGACGCCGTGCAGCGCAAGCTGGGACGAGAACCCGCGGCCGGTTATGCCGGGTTGTTCTCGCGGGCGGCGGCGTTCGGCCTCGACTTGGCGGTCGCGCTCGCGCTGTTCCTCGTCGGCGCTGCGCTGGCCGCGCTGGCGTCCTCGCTCGTCGAGCTGCGACCCGCGTGGCTCGCCGACGCACTCGTCGGACTATGGTGGACGCTCGTCGTCGGGGGCTACTTCGTCGTCTTTTGGACGCTCGCCGGGCAGACGCCGGCGATGCGCCTCATGCGGATGCGCGTCGTAGCCGCGGACGGTGAGTCGCCCGGCTTCCTGAGGGCTGTGCTCCGGTTCGTCGGCATCCTGCTCGCAATCGTCCCTATGTTCGCCGGCTTCCTTCCGATGCTCTTCGACCGGCGCCGCCGCGGCCTGCAGGACTACCTCGCGGGGACGACCGTCGTCTATCCGGAGGAGAGCCCGGCACCCGATGCCGACCTGCTACCCGTCGCGCACAACGCAGCGAAACCCGATGTGGCCGGTTGACGTGTCGACGGCCTCGCCCTGTCGCGCCGCCGGCCGGTAGCGCAGGCAGTAGCTCGGCGCGCACAGGTGCGAGCCGCCCTTGATCACGCGTCGCGGGATCGCCTCTGCGAGCTGCGGTGACGTCACGCGCGGGTTGCGCGGAACGCAGCACGGCCGCTCGACCTCGTCGGGATGGCTCATCGTGAAGAAGTCGGTCGTCCACTCCCAGACGTTGCCGCACACGTCGTAGAGCCCGTAGCCGTTCGGCGCGAAGCTCTTCACCGGCGACGTGCCCTCGAAGCCGTCTTCCTTGGAGTTGTGCCACGGGAACTCGCCCTGCCACGTGTTCGCCATGCGCGTCCCGTTCGGCACCTCGTCGTCGCCCCACGCGAAGCGCGCGCCGTCGAGGCCGCCGCGCGCCGCGTACTCCCACTCCGCCTCCGTCGGCAGCGACTTGCCGGCCCACGCCGCGTACGCCTCGGCGTCCTCGT
The DNA here is from genome assembly GCA_035718485.1 of Gaiellaceae bacterium. GTDB lineage: Bacteria > Actinomycetota > Thermoleophilia > Gaiellales > Gaiellaceae > JACCTU01. The sequence continues at coordinate 24,973 of DASTHC010000108.1, read as the reverse complement.
AGGCGACCTGCACGACGGGGTGGCGGTCGCGACCGTTGATCGTCGTTCCGGACCCGCCCGGCTTCTTCCAGAACGCACCCGGGACGTACTCCCACCAGTTCCGGAAGTCGTTCAGGCTCACCGGTCCGGACGACTTCCGGAACACGAGCGACCCGGGGACGAGGAGCCCCGGATCTACTTCCGGATAGTCGGCGGGATCGAGCGAGCGCTCGGCAACGGTTGTGTAGCCGGTGTCGCGCACGAAGCGACGGAAGTCGGCCGCGGTCACGGGGTGCTCGTCCATCCAGAAGCCGTCGACAGTCACGCGGTGAACCGGCCGCTCCTCGGGATAGAACTCCTCGGAGCCCATCGCGAAGGTTCGCCCCTCGATGCGGACCATGCCGTCAGGCATCGCCATCGCTCGAGTGTTGCACAGCCTCGACGGCCGCCTCGACGTCGGATACGTGCTCCGGAGCCCCGGCTCGGCAGCCTCGGTGCGCGGACGACGCGCGTACAGAACGTTGCGCGGCATCACCTGCATTGGGTGAGGTGACATCACCCGAGCCGCGAGGAGACTCGCGCTCGCCGCAGACATGAGGGAGGAGTCAGGCATGCCGAAGCCGTTCAAGGGCGTCATCAACCTCGACATCCGCGACTCGACGCCGGACTGGGAGGCGTTCCTCCCCGACAAGGCGCCCGAAGGCGCGCCCAACGTCCTCGTCGTCCTCTACGACGACACCGGCCTCGCCGCGTGGTCGCCCTTCGGCGGCCGGATCGAGATGCCGACGATGCAGCGCCTGGCCGACGACGGCCTGACGTACTCGCAGTGGCACACGACGGCGCTCTGCTCGCCGACCCGCTCGGTGTTCCTGACCGGCCGGAACCACCACCAGAACGGGTTCGCGAGCATCTCGGAGACCTCGACGGGCTTCCCGGGCTACAAGTCCCACATCCCGCGCGAGTGCGCGACCATGGCGACCGTCCTTCGCGACGCCGGGTGGAGCACATTCTGGGTCGGCAAGAACCACAACACGCCGGTGGACGCGTGGACGATGGGCTCGTCGAAGAAGGATTGGCCGCTCGGCCTCGGCTACGACCGCTACTACGGCTTCCTGGGCGGCGAGACGAACCAGTGGTATCCGGACCTCGCCGAGGACAACCACTACATCGACCAGCCATATGGCCCCGACGAGGGCTACCACCTCTCGAAGGACCTCGCGGACGAGGCGATGGAGTTCATCCGCGACTCGAAGCAGTCGACAAGCCGTGGTACCTCTGGTTCTGCCCGGGCGCGAACCACGCGCCGCATCACGCGCCGCAGGACTACATCGACAAGTACAAGGGAACGTTCGACGACGGCTACGAGGCGTACCGCGAGTGGGTCCTCCCGCGGATGATCGAGAAGGGGGTCCTGCCCGAGGGCACCGAGCTGACGCCGATCAACCCTATGACGCCGGGCTCGTTCAGCGAGGGCGACTCGATGCGCCCGTGGGACGAGCTGTCCGACGAGGAGAAGCGACTCTTCTCGCGCATGGCCGAGGTGTTCGCCGCGTTCTCCGAGTACACCGACGCGCAGGTCGGCCGGATCATCGACTACCTCGAGGAGTCGGGCCAACTCGAGAACACGCTCGTCCTCTACGCGGCGGACAACGGCGCGTCGGGTGAGGGCAGCCCGAACGGCTCGGTAAACGAGAACAAGTTCTTCAACGCCTGGCCGGACACGATCGAGGACAACCTTCCGCTGCTCGACTCACTCGGCGGGCCGGACGGCTACAACCATTACCCGACTGGCTGGGCCGTCGCGTTCTCGACACCGTTCCGGATGTTCAAGCGGTACAGCCACCAGGGCGGCGTCTGCGACCCGCTCGTGATCCACTGGCCGAAGGGGATGACGGCAAGGGGCGAGGTGCGTCAGCAGTACCACCACTGCACCGACATCGTCCCGACGATCCTCGACTGCTGCGGTGTCGAGATGCCCGACGTCGTCGACGGCCATGAGCAGACGCCGCTGCCGGGCGTGTCGATGCGGTACTCCTTCGACTCAGCGGACGCACCGACGCAGAAGAGACGCAGTACTACGAGATGCTCGGCACGCGCGGCATCTGGCACAACGGCTGGAAGGCCGTCACCGAGCACGGACCGGTGCCGATCAACCGCGGGCGGTTCGACGAGGACCGGTGGCAGTTGTTCCACACGGACGAGGATCGCTCGGAGGCGCACGACCTCGCCGACGAGCACCCCGACAAGGTGAAGGAGCTCGCCGCGCTCTGGCTCGAGGAGGCTGAGAAGTACGACGTCCTGCCCCTCAACGACCTCGGCATCATCGAGTTCCGGGCGCTCGAGTACGAGGTCGCCGTGCCCGCGAGCGGGCGCTACGCCTATCACCCGGGCACGGCCGAGATCCCGCAGGCCTCCGCGGCCAACACGATGAACGTCTCATACCGGATCCTCGCCGAGGTCGAGTTCACCGAGGACTCGGAGGGCGCGATCGTCGCGCAGGGCTCTCGCTTCGGCGGTTATTCGCTGTTCGTCAAGGACGGCAAGCTCACCTACGTCTACAACTTCCTCGGCATCCCGCCGGAGCAGAAGCTCGTCGCCGACGCACCCGCGTCCGGCACGCACGTCGTCGGCGTCGACTTCACAAAGGAGCGGGTCGGCGACTACCACGAGCCGCACGGGACGATGAAGCTCTACATCGACGACGACGTCGTCGACGAGGGAGACTTCCGGACGATCCTGTCGCGCTACAGCCTCTGCGGGGAGGGCTCTGCGTCGGGTACGACGGCGGCGATGCGGTGAGCTCCGAGTACAAGCCGAAGTTCGAGTTCACGGGAGGCCGCATCGTGAAGGTCGTCTTCGACGTCGCCGACGACGCGTACGTCGACGTCGAGCGCGAGCTCGCCGCGGCGATCGCGCGCGACTAGCCGCGGATGCCGGAGCGCAGCAGGCCGTCGCGTACGCCGTCTTAGCTGATCGGCGACGCGATCGCCGGCTTCGTGCCGTAGTCAGATCTCGGCGAAGAAGGAGAGCGTGTTCCCGTCGGGGTCCGCGAACACGGCACGCAGCGGCGCGCCCGGCTCGTCCACCATGCGATGGGGCGCGAGTCCCAGCTCGTCGAGGTCGCGAACGGCGATCGTCACCAGCGCACTTCCGGCGCGAGCGTCGTCGGCGACGATGAAGACCGACGCGGAGTCCGTCAGGCGCCAGACAGCCTCGCCGTGCGTCGGGATCATGGTCGGAGGTCCGCCGAAGAGACGCTCGTACCACTCGGCCGCAACGTCGAAGTCGGACACCGCGATCCCGGCGAACACATGCACGACGTCGTTCAGAGGAGCTCGAGGCGGCGCGCGCGCTCGACGGCGTCGCGCCGGCGGGTTGTGCCGAGCTTGCGGTAGATGCTCTTCAGATGCGTCTTCACGGTGTTCACCGAAAGGAAGAGCTCCGAGGCGATCTCCGCGTTCGACATCATCGTCGGGAGGTAACGCAGCACCGCGCGCTCGCGTTCGCTCAGCGGCTCGAGCAGCTGCGGCTGCGTGAGGTCGACGCTGCCGGCGCGCCGTTCGAGCGCAGCGATCAGCTCCGCGACGAGCGCGCGCTGGTCCGTCCCGTGCCGGATCTGGTCGACGAGCAGCGTGCGCACCGTCGGCCCTCCGTCGACGAACGCGCGGCGATAGCTGTTCGGTGCGGCGAGCGTGAGCGCGTTCCTGAACGCGACGTCGGCGCCGGCCGAGTCGTTCAGCTCGTGACGCGCGACCGCTTCGAGAACGCCCGCCTCCACCCTGGCCGGAAGGCCGTCGCCCCCGAGCCGGTCGGCTCCCGCCTCGAGCTCGGCAAGCGCCTCGGCCGGCGCACCGCGCGCGAGGAGCAGGCGAGCGCGAACGAGCGCGTCCTCGGAGCTCCCGTCGAGCGAACCGAGAGCGTCGTCGAAGTCGCCGCGCGCAGCGAGGACTCGTGACTCCGCGGTCGCGAGGAGCGCCGTCAGGTAGATCGGCGGCGTCCACCCGCGGAGGTCCGAGCGCACCGCGCGCAGGAGCCTCAGACCCTTCGCGGCACCCGCCGTTCCCTCCGCAGACAGCACGAGTGCCTGGAGCACGGCGGCGCCGACCTTGCCCGTCCGGTCGCCCCAGGCTCGCGCGACCGACTCCGCGCGCGCGAGGTACCTGCTTGCGGTCGCGAGGTCGTCCCACTGGTAGTACGCCCAGCCGAGCGCGAGATGCGCGCCGAGTCCCTGCATCAGGTCGAGCCAACCGCGGCGCTCCGCGAACTCGATTGCCTCGCCCGCGACCTCGGCGGCGCGACGAAGCCGGCCGCGGCTGCACTCGAGCAGCGCCAGCTGACTCAGGCAGTTGAGCGCGATCTGGTCGAGCGCCACATCCGTCGCGATGCCCAGCGCCTCCTGGAGGTAGAGCTCTGCATCGGCAAAGTCGCCGAGAGCGACCGCCGCGGTGCCGAGGTTCGCGAGGCCGATCGCGCGTTGCGCGCGGGCGCGCTCCGCGACGGCGAAGCGACCGCCCGCAGGAGCCGAGATCACCTCGAGCGCGAGCGCCGCGGCACGCTCGAAGTCGCCGTCGAGCCGGGCACGCGTCATCGCGAACGTCAGGGCCAACGCCTCGAGCGGTCTCCGTCGTTCCTCGGGAAGCTCGTCGAGCATCTGCTCGCCGAGCGCGAAGAGCCGCTCAGCCTCGTGGCGGTCGCCGTGGAGGATGAAGACGGAGCCGACGCGCATCGCGAGCCCCGGATGCGCCTCCATCGCTGACTCGGGAACCTCGAGCAGCGCGTCGCGGATCCGCGGCGTCGCCGCGAACACCACGATGTGCCAGGCATCGGCCGTGAGCTCGTCGGCCAGGTCCCAGTCCTCACCCGACAACGCGTGACGGAACGCCGTGAGCGGGTCTCCGTGCGCCCAATGCCAGCGCGCGCACCGCTTGTGCAGGGTCGACAGCTCGTTCTGCCGCACGCGTCCCACTTCCGCGCGGAGGAAGTCGCGCAGCAGCGCGTGGTAGCGGTAGACCCCGCCGCGCTCGTCGTGCCCCGAGACGAGGAAGTTCTCGGATTCGAGCTCTGCGAGGATGCGGCCGGCCCCCGGGTGCCCCGAGAGCAGCTGCGCGAGGTCGTCGGTCAGCGAGTCCGCGATGCACGTGCGTAGGAGGAACTCACGACGCCGGTCGGTCTGCCGTTCGAGGATCTCGCGCAACAGATAGTCGGCCACCGCGCGCTCGTCGCCCGCGAAGCGATCGATGAACGGTCCCGGCTCGGGCTCGCGTTCGAGCGAAAGCGCGGCGAGCCGAAGACCCGCGGCCCAGCCCTCCGTTCGCGCGTGCAGCACGTCGATCTGGTCGGCGCCCAGGTCGGCGCGTTCGAGCAGCTCGGTGCACTCCTCGCGTGTGAACGCGAGGTCGGCCGCGCGGATCTCAGTCAGGCCGCCGTTGAGCCGGAGACGGTGCAGGCCGAGCAGCGGGTCGGCGCGGGTCGCAATGATGAAGCGAATCGAGCACGGCGCGTGCGAGAGCAAATTCTCGAGCTCCCGCAGGACGATCGGGCTCTCGAGCTCCTGGACGTCGTCGAGCACGAGCACGACCGGCGTTTTTCGCTCGCCGAGCCGCTCCGCCAGCCGCACGACGGGATCGTCCGCGGCCGAATCGGCCGTGAGCGCTCCGCCCCGCTCCAGCGCGAGCTCCATCCCGAGCCAGAGCTGCGGGCTCCAGTTGTCGTCCCGGTCGAGGGTCAGCCACGCGACGTCCTCGCGGTCTCGCGCCCACGACGCGATGAGCACCGACTTCCCGGTTCCGGCGTGCGCGGAGACGAGCGTGACGGGTCCCTCGACGCCCTTCGCCACGAGGTCCAGAAGTCGCGGGCGCGGGACGTACCCCTTCGGCACCGCAGGGGGCGTCAGCTTCGTTGAAAGAATCGCCTTCGGCGCTCTGCGGTGAGCCGCATCACCACTGCGCGGGGTCACGGCGCGCGTCACCGGCTGGCTCCGTTCCAGTGGTCGGGACAAGAGACTAGCCCGCGCCGGGTGAGAGGTAAAGCGCGTTCACCAATCTGCAAAGTCATGCCTGGGCAACTTCTTTCCAACGCATATGCGCCGGTCATCACCCAGGTTGGGTGATGGCACGTCACCCCGCGTGTGCTGAACCTGTCGCGTGGCGCAGACACCGGACGCTGCGGCCGCCTCGCGCGGTCGGATGATCGCGGCACGCACGCTCGTCATCCTCGGCGGGCTGTTCGTCGTCCTCAGTCTGATCGCCGGCTACGTTCGCTTCCAGGCACTCGACAACGCAACGGTGCGCGACACGGCCGGACAGCTGATCCAGGACGATGCCGTGCGCGACCAGATCGCGACCTCGCTCGTCGACCAGCTCTACGCGAACGTGGACGTCGCGGCGGCACTGGGACAGCGGCTGCCGCCGGACCAGCAGGGGCTCGCCGGCCCGATCGCGGCGGGGGTTCGCGAGTTCGCCTACCGGGCGTCGCAGCGGCTGCTCGAGCGGCCGCGCGCCCAGGTCGTCTGGGTCAACACCATCGCGTTCTCCCACCAACAGCTGCTGAACGTGCTGGAGGACGACGTCAAGGGAACGACCACCGAGAACGGCGCAGTGTTCCTCGACCTTAGGCCGCTGATCATCCAGCTCGGCGACCAGGTCGCCATCGTCGCCCGCGTCGCTCAGCAGCTCCCGAACGACTCCGGCCGGATCAAGATCATCGAGGCCAACCAGCTCGAGACCGCGCAGGACCTGACCAGGATCGCGAAGACCGTCGGCAGTTGGCTCTGGGTCGTGCCGATCCTGTTCTGGGCCGCTGCCCTCGCACTGGCGCGCGGCCGCCGGCGAGCGATCCTGTCCATGATCGCGTTCACCTCGATCCTCGCGGGCCTGCTCGTCCTCGTCGTCCGGCATCTGGGCGGCGGCTACGTCGTCGACTCGCTCGTCCCGACCGAGTCGGTGCGTCCGGCCGCGCAGGACGCGTGGGACATCCTGACGCAGCAGCTCGCCGACGGCGGATGGACGCTGATCGGGCTCGGCGCGATCGTGCTCTTCGCGGGATGGCTCGCGGGCGAGGGACGGATCGCGACCACGACGCGGACCGAGCTCGCTCCGTACATCGCCCGGTGGGAGATCTCCTACGGCGTCGCGGCAGCGCTCTTCCTGCTGCTCCTGCTCTGGGCGCCGACGGTGCAGACGACGCGCGTTCCGCTCATGCTCGCCGCTGCGATCGTGCTCGCGCTCGGCGTGGAGCTCCTGCGCCGCCAGGTGCTGCGCGAGCACCCGGACGCGGCGAGCGTCGAGCTCGGCACGTACACGCGCGAGCGTCTCTCGCGCAGCCGCTCCGGCAGTTGAGCAAGTGCGCATCGAGTACCTCGGCCACGCCACCGTGCTCGCCGAGATCGACGGTGCCCGCCTGCTGACCGATCCCCTGCTCCGAAGACGGGTCGCACACCTGCGCCGTGCCGCACCTCCGGTCACCGGCGAGCTCGGACGCCTCGACGCGGTTCTGGTGTCGCACGCGCACTACGACCACCTCGACCTCCGGTCGCTCCAGCGGCTCGACCGAGCGACGAGGATCGTCGTCCCGCGAGGCGTCGGCGTGGTGCTGAGGCGCCTGAGGTTCGAGCACGTCGTCGAGGTCACCGAGGGCGACGAAGTGACGATCGGTGCGCTCACGGTCCGGGCCACGCATGCGGTCCACGCCGGCAGCCGTCCCCCGCTCGTCCGTCGAGCCTCCGCGCTCGGCTACGCGCTCGTCGGCAGCCGCCGCGTGTACTTCGCCGGCGACACGGATCTGTTCCCCGAGATGGAAGGGCTCGTGCCCGACCTCGACCTGGCGTTGATCCCGGTTTGGGGCTGGGGGGCGTCGCTCGGCCCCGGCCATCTCGATCCGCCGCGCGCCGCAGAGGCCCTGGCGCTGCTCAAGCCGCGCGTCGCGATCCCGATCCATTGGGGCACCTTCGTCCCGCTTTACCGCAGCAGGCGCTCGGAGTTCCTCCGCCGGCCGGTCGAGGAGTTCGTGCGGGCCGCGCGAACCAAGGCGCCTGAGGTGGATGTGCACGTGCTGAGTCCCGGAGAGGCCTTCACGGATGAGTAGAGAGGCGCAGTTCGAGCGCTTCGTGATGAGGCGCTTCGAGAAGGGGTTGAGGACCGGCCGCATCCTCCCGCCGCTCCTCTTCGTGATGATCATCATCGACTTCGGGTTCGCCGCGGTGATGTGGCTCGTCGACCGAAAGGACTACCAAAGCTACGGCGAGGCGCTCTGGTTCGCGACGCAGACCGTCACGACGGTCGGCTACGGCGACGTCGCGCCGACGACCGCCGTCGGGCGGTTCTTCGCTTCGGTGATGATGCTCACCGGCTTCGCGTTCCTCTCGGTCATCACCGGCATCGTCGCCTCTGCGCTCGTCGCACGCACCGGTGGCCGGCCGCACGCGCCGGACGAGTTGGACGGGCTCGAGCGCCGGATCGCCGAGCTCGAGGACGACTAGCCCGAGGGCTCGACGGCACCGTTCTCCGGCAGCCGCCGCACCTCCATCAGCTCGAGGCCCAGCGCCCGGACCCGGTCGAGCACGCCGTGCAGGGCGGCCTGATCGACGAGCTCGCCGTGCAGCACGGTCTCGACCGGCTGCACCTCGGCGCTCAGTCCGTCGAAGACCTCGGCCAGCTCCGGGCCGACGCGTCCTCGGATGTGGATCTCGTAGCGTGCCGTCACATGCTCCCGGCTGTCGTCCTCCGAGTGAGCGTCGTCCCTGCAAGTGTGAGGAATCGTCACCCGCCTCGGGTGAACACGGCAGGATCACCCTGTTCGTGCGATGCCCACGGACCAACCGGTCCGTGATCATGGGCCGATGCTTCGTCGCAAACCCCGCTCGCGCAGGGCACGCGTAACCGCCACGACCCTCTCCGGCGTGGTGGTCGCGCGCTTGCTGTGGCGACTCAGTAGGGCCTGAGCGCAGTCATCGGCTGATCACGGGGTGCCCCACGGTCGCCGACGCTCGTCTCCGCGGCGTAGCCGCCGCCCCACGAGTTGACCACGGCCGGCGTGAGAAAGACCACGATCAGGAGCCCGACGAACGGGAAGAAGTACCCGACGATCGCGGCGAGGATGCCCGTCGTCGCAAGCGCGAGGAAGACGTCCCAGAAGTTGAGCTCCCGGTCCTCGAAGACGTTGTACATGCTCCGCGTCGTCCAGGCCCAGACCGCGAGCCCGGCGAAGACGATGAGCAGATCACCCGCGTAGAGAAAGATCCGATCCCACGTCGAGAGATCTTCCGCCCGGCCGACGACCGAGCTGAACTGCTGATCGAGAACGAGGTCCGTCCAGAGCCAGTGCGGTACCGCCATGATGATCGCGGCGAAGATCGCGCCGGTGAACGTGGCGAGCAGCGCCCAGCCGTAACTCGGCTTCTCATCCATGAGCCGATCGTCTCGCCGCCGAGGGTGGTGGACGGTCACCCCGGTCGGGTGAACAGCCGAATCACCCGATTGGAGTGATGCCCGTGCGACACCGGATGCGAGAGGCTGGCCCCCTCGAACCCGACTTTCAAGGAGGCCCGGTGCCCGTAGCGGATTACACGTTCTTGGATGCCCTGTGGACGTTGCTCGTCTTCTTCCTGTGGGTGCTCTGGTTCTGGCTGCTGATCAAGATCATCGCCGACATCTTCCGCCGGCACGACGCGAGCGGCTTCAAGAAGGTCATCTGGCTGATCTTCATCCTCTTCGTGCCGTTCATCGGCGCGTTCGCCTACATCATCGCCAACGGCGACGGCATGGCCCAGCGGGATATGGAACGCGCGCAAGCCTCACAGGCGCAGTTCAACGACTATGTCCAATCGGTCGCGTCGCCCGGCGGGGCAGCGGCCGAGATCGACAAGGCGAAGAAGCTCCTCGACAGCGGCGCGATCACGCAGTCGGAGTACGACGCCATCAAGGCGAAGGCGCTCGCGAGCTAGCGCCGGCGCAAACGCGCGTTCGGCACGTAGGCCCGGGCCGGGGCGCCCGCGATACTGCGCGCTGTCGTGCGGGTCGTCGTCGCACTCGGCGGGAATGCCCTGCTCCGGCGGGGCGAGCCGCTGACCGCGGAGAATCAGCGTGCGAACGTGCGGGTCGCCTGCCGGGCGCTCGCCCCCGTTGCGCTCGAGCACGAGCTCGTGATCTCGCACGGCAACGGGCCTCAGGTCGGCCTCCTCGCCCTTCAGGGCTCTGCGTACGAGGAGGTCGACCCGTATCCGCTCGACCTGCTCGGCGCGCAGACCGAGGGGATGATCGGGTACCTCATCCAGCAGGAGCTCGGGAATGAGCTCCCATACGAGAGGCGGCTCGCCTCGCTCCTGACGATGATCGAGGTCGACCGGGACGACCCGGCCTTCGGCGAGCCGACGAAGCCGATCGGCCCGACGTACACGGAGGAAGAGTCGACCCGGCTCGCCGAGGAGAAGGCCTGGGCGTTCAAGCCGGACGGCGACGGCTTCCGACGAGTCGTGCCGTCCCCGCTGCCGCGGCGGATCTTCGGGCTCGAGCCCGTCGAGTGGCTCCTCGGACACGGCTCGGTCGTGATCTGCGCCGGCGGCGGCGGGATCCCGGTCACGTATACGGACGAGCCGGCGCCCGCGGGCCGGCGGCTGGTCGGGGTCGAAGCCGTGATCGACAAGGATCTCGCGAGCGCACTGCTCGCCACAGACCTGCAGGCGGATGCGCTCGCGATCGTCACCGACGTCGACGCGGTCTACGTCGACTGGGGCACGTCGCAGCAGCGGCCGATCCGGCGCGCGACCCCGGAGGCGCTCCTCGAGACCGAGTTCGCGGAGGGCTCGATGGGGCCGAAGGTGCGGGCCGCGTGCTCCTTCGTCGAGCAGACCGGCGGCCTCGCCGCGATCGGCTCGATCGCCGACACGCCGGCACTGCTCCGAGGCGAGGCGGGCACCATCGTCGCCCGCGATGCGGCCGGGATCGAGCTCGCCGCGCGATGACGAGCGGCTCGACAGCTGTGGCCCCGACGTCGGCACGGGCGAGCGGCGCGACGCTCGTCCTCCTCACGCTGGCCGCGGGACAGTTCCTGATGACGCTCGACAGCTCGGTGATGAACGTGTCGATCGCGACGGTCGCGAAGGACGTCGGGACGACGGTGACCGGGATCCAGGGAGCGATCACGGCCTACACGCTGGTGATGGCCGCGCTGATGATCACTGGCGCGAAGGTCGGGGCGATCATCGGGCGGAAGCGCGCGTTCGCGATCGGCTGCGTGATCTACGGCTGCGGCTCGTTCACGACCGCGATCGCGCCGAGCCTGCCGGTGCTGCTGTTCGGCTGGTCGTTCCTCGAGGGCGTCGGCGCGGCGCTGATCCTGCCCGCGATCGTCGCGCTCGTGGCCGGGAACTTCCCGGCCGAGCGCCGCCCCGCCGCATACGGGCTCGTCGCCGCCGCCGGCGCCGTCGCGGTGGCAGTCGGGCCGCTGATCGGCGGCTTCTGCACGACGTACTTCTCGTGGCGCTGGGTCTTCGCCGGCGAGGTCGTGATCGTGTTCGCGATCCTGCTGCTCGCGCGTCGGATCGCGGATGCGCCGGTCGAGGAGCGCCCACAGCTCGACGTCGTCGGCGCGGTGCTCTCGGCACTCGGCCTCGCGCTGCTCGTCTTCGGTGTGCTCCGCTCCGGTGAGTGGGGATGGATCCAGCCGAAGGAGGGCGGGCCCTCGTGGGCCGGCCTCTCGCCGACGATCTGGCTCATCCTCGGTGGGCTGTTCGTGATCTGGGTCTTTTTCCGCTGGCAGGCCCGTCGCGAGTCGCGGGGCGAAGAGCCGCTCGTGCGTGTTGCGATGCTCGGCAACCGGCAGTTGACCGGCGGCCTGACGATGTTCTTTTTCCAGTACCTCGTGCAGGCGGGCTTCTTCTTCGTGGTCCCGCTCTACCTCTCGGTCGCGCTCGGCCTGTCCGCCATCGACACCGGGGTTCGGCTGCTGCCGCTCTCGATCACCTTGCTTGCGGCGGCGATCGGGATCCCGCGTTTCTTCTCCAACGTGTCGCCGCGGCTCGTGGTCCGCGCAGGTTTGCTGTCGCTGCTCGCAGGCACCGTCGTGCTGCTCGCGGCCCTCGATCCGGATGCGGGCGCCGAGATCGTCTTCGTCCCGATGCTCCTGATCGGCCTCGGGATCGGCGCCCTCGCCTCACAGCTCGGCGCCGTCACCGTGTCGGCGGTGCCCGACGACCAGAGCCCGGAGGTCGGCGGCCTGCAGAACACGATGACGAACCTCGGCGCGTCGCTCGGAACCGCGCTCGCAGGCTCGCTGCTGATCGCGACGCTGACCTCGTCGTTCCTGACGAACGTCGACCAGAATCCCGCGATCCCGCCGAGCGCCACGGAGCAGGCGCAGGTGGAGCTCGCCGGCGGCGTTCCGTTCGTCTCCGATGCCGACCTCGAGGCAGCGCTCGACGAGAACCAGGTCGATCCGAAGACCACCGACGCCGCGCTCGACGCGTACGCAGACGCCCGGATCGACGGGCTCAAATCGGCCCTCGCGATCCTCGCCCTGCTCGCGCTGCTCGCCCTCTTCCTCGCCCAAGCCATCCCGACGAAGCCGCCCGGTGCGGCGGAGAGGACGTCGTAAATGTGCCGCTGGCTCGCGTACTCCGGATCGCCGATCCGCCTCGAGGAGCTCCTCGTCAAGCGGGACCGTTCGCTGATCGACCAGAGCCTCCACTCCCGGCAAGGCGCAACGACGACGAACGGCGACGGCTTCGGCGTCGGCTGGTACGGGGACGACGAGACGCCGCGGGTCTACCGGAGCACCCACCCCGCGTGGAACGACCGGAACCTCCGCGAGCTCGCCGCCGGGATCTCCTCCCCGCTCTTCTTCGCCCACATCCGGGCGTCCACGGGGACGGCGATCCAGGAGACGAACACGCACCCGTTCCGCTACGGACGTTGGCTCTGGATGCACAACGGTCTGATTCGCGAGTTCGCCCAGGTCAAGCGCGAGCTCGTCCTCGCGATCGACGACTCGCTCTATACATCCATCGAGGGCACGACCGACTCCGAGGCGATGTTCTATCTCGCGCTGACCTTCGGTCTCGAGGACGACCCGGTCCGCGCGGTCGAGCGAACCGTCGGCCTGATCGAGGAGACCGGAGCGAAGCACGGCATCGGGCTACCCATCCAGATGACCGTCGCGACGACCGACGGCCGCACGATCTGGGCCTTCCGCTACTCGAGCGAAGGCAACTCGCGGTCGCTCTACTTCAGCACGCGGATGGACGCCCTCAAGGCGCTCTATCCGGAGAGCGCGGAGCTCGCGGGGCTCTCGGACGAGACACGGGTCGTCGTCTCGGAGCCGCTCGGCGACCTCGCCGGCGCCTGGAACGAGGTTCCGGAGTCGCACGTGGGGATCGTGCAGCCGGGTGTCGACGAGCTCCGGCCGTTCACACCGACACGCTGACCGGCGAGCCGCGTCTCCCTCGCTCACGGCGTCCCGGCATCGTCACACGGCACCCGAAGATCGGGTCGCTCGACGGGCAGCACCTCGTCGAGGATGCGCAGGCTCCGCTCCATCGCGACGGGTTTGAGGCTGCCGACGCCGCCGTTGTACGGGTTGTCCAGGAAGCGGAGGAGGAGCAGCATCGCGACGATCACCGCCACCACCGCGCCCATCAGGAGCGCCTGCACCTTTGCCCGCTCGCCGCTGTCGGCGAAGAAAAGCATGTAGATGAAGATCAGGACCGACGTGAAGAAGATGACGATCCAGAGCGGCGTCGGGATCACGCCGTTCGCGCCGTGGATCCGATCGAGCCGCCCTGCCTCGCGTTCGGACGTCTGGTCGAGGAACTTCCCGTAGGCGGCTTGCTCGCTGGCCGTCCTGGGCTCGACTCCCTTCACGGTTCGGAACATCCGAAGCGCCCACGGGTTGACGGCGTCGCCGAGCGTCCCTGCCTCCATGCGAGGCCACGCCTGGTGCACGACGTAGCGCCCGTAACACACGAGCTCGCCGGTGAGGGCGCCGGCGGCCGCGGGCGGGAAGAACTGCGCCGTTTCGACCTGCTGAACGACGGTCAGTGCCTCTTGTTCGGCGCCGGCACGTGACGCGTCGTAGGTCGAGAAGGCGAGGAAGACGACGAAGCCGAGCAGCACCGAGAAGCCGGTCGCGAGCACGCCGAAGACGCCGGACGCGCGGTCGCCGTCCTCGAAGAAGCTGCCCTCCGGAGCGCGCCGGCGGACGAGGAGCATCGCGCCGACCGCGACACCCGTTGCCACGGCCACAACCGCGGCTGCGAGGAAGAGGTTCACGGTGTCGCGGCGAGATCGGTCATGGGCGCTCGTGGCCGCGCCAATCCTCCAAAGGCGCATGAACACGACGCATCACCCGATCCGAGTGATTCACCGGCACGGTCGGTTCACTCGAACAGGGTGATGAAGCCCCACTCCCGGCGGTTGTTTGATTGGGCCGAGAGTCCACAGGAAGGAGCGAAGAGATGCCTTTGATGCGGAGACGACCGCTGGCGCGAGCCGCGATGGTCGGCGGCACCGCCTACGTCGCGGGCAAGCACGTCCAGGCGGGAAACGAGCGCGAAGCCGAGGAGCAGGCTCGGATCGCGGAGCTCGAGGCCCAGCAGGCGGCGCCCGCGGCCGCGCCGGCGCCCGCCGGCGGAGGCGGGATGTCGCAGGCCCAGATGGACCAGCTGAAGCAGCTCGCCGACCTGCACACGCAGGGCGTACTGACCGATGCGGAGTTCGAGGTGCAGAAGCAGAAGATCCTGCAGGGAATGTGACGACGAGAAGGAGGTGACGAAACCGATGGCGATTGGACCGGTGCAGATGCTGGTCGTCGGCTTCGAGGGGCCGGAGTTCAGGGGCGAGATCCTCGAGGAGCTGACCCGGCTCAAGGATGCGGACATCATCCGACTGATCGACCTCGTGGTCGTCAAGAAAGACGACGACGGGAACATCGAAACGGTGCACACGAGCGATCTGACCGGTGACGAGGCGCTCGAGTTCGGCGCGGTCGCCGGTGCCCTGATCGGGCTCGGCGCGGACGGCGAGGAAGGCGCAGAAGCGGGCGCGATGGCGGGCGCGGAAGCCATGGCCGACGGCCAGGTCTTCGACGACGACCAGGTGTGGTACGCCGCGGACGCGATCCCGAACGGGACGGCCGCTGGAGTCGCTCTCATCGAGCACCGGTGGGCGATTCCGCTCCGCGACGCGATCGCTCGCGCCGGCGGCATCCCGCTCGTCGACGAGTGGATTCACGCGACCGACTTGATCGCGGTGGGCGTCGCGTCGGCGGAGGAGGTGCCCGCGTAGGGGCGCAAGCGAGAGTCCCTGCATGAGCACGAACGAGTCGACGGCCCCGGAACGTGCGGGGCTCGTCCTCGTTGCGCTCATCCTCGGTGCGGCTGTCGCCAACCTCAACCTCGCGGTCGCGAACGTCGCCCTGCCGGACATCGGCAAGGCGTTCGACGCATCCCAGACCTCGCTCAACCTGATCGCAGTCGGGTACTCGCTCGGGCTCGCTGCATCGGTGCTCTACCTCGGCGCCGTCGGCGACCGCTACGGACGAAAGCTGCTGCTCCTGCTCGGGATCGCGCTCTCGGTCCCGGCGTGCCTCCTTGCTGCATATGCGCCGTCCGAAGAAGTGCTCATCGCCGCCCGGGTCTTCGGCGGCGTGGCGGCGGGCATGGCGTTCCCGACCACGTTGGCGCTCATCACGGCGCTGTGGTCGGGGCCGGCACGCACGAAGTCGATCGCGCTCTGGTCGGCGCTCGGAGGCGGGATCTCGGCGCTCGGGCCTCTCCTCTCCGGGCTGCTGCTGGAGCACTTCTGGTGGGGCTCGGTGTTCCTGATCACGCTGCCGCTCGCCGTCGTCGCGTTCGTGCTCGCGCTCGTTCTCGTCCCGAGCCACGTGAACGAAGGGACCGACCCCGTCGACAACCTCGGCGGGATTCTCTCGGTGGTGCTCGTCGCGTCGCTCGTGCTCTCGATCAACTTCGCGCCGGTCCCGAACGACACGACGCTCGTCGTCGGGCTCGCCGCGATCGCCCTCGCCGCGGCGATTGCGTTCGTCATCCGGCAGCGACGTGCGCGAAACCCGCTCTACGACCTCGAGATCGCGTCGCGACGCATCTTCTGGGTCGCGGCCTGCGCAGGGATCATCGTCTTCGGCTCGCTGATGGCCGCGATGTTCATCGGGCAGCAGTTCCTCCAGAACGTGCTGGGCTATTCGACGCTCGACGCGGGGCTCGCGATCCTCCCCGCGGTGGCGTTCATGGTGCTCGTCGCGCCCCGTTCGGCCGGGTTTGTCGAAGCGCGCGGCGCGAGGTTCACCCTGCTCGTCGGCTACGTCTTCTGCCTCCTCGGGTTCCTCACGATGCTGCTCCTCTGGAAGGAGAGCATCTCGTACTGGAAGGTCGGGCTGGGCTACGCGTTCATCGGCATCGGCGTCGGGTTCGCGGGGACCCCTGCGTCACACTCGCTGACGAGCGCCGTCCCCGTGCGGCGCGCCGGGATGGCGTCGGGAACGGCAGATCTCCAGCGCGACCTCGGCGGCGCGATCATGCAGTCGATCCTCGGCGCGCTCCTGACCGCTGGCTACGCGGCCGCCGTCGCAACCGCGATCGCCGGCGCGCCGAACGGCGCCAAGGTCACAGACGACGTCCAGGCCGAGCTGCAGAAGTCGTTCTCGAGCGCCGAGGCGGTCGGGCAGCAATACCCGCAGTACGCGACGCAGATCACCGCGGGCGCGAAGGAGTCGTTCCTCCAGGGCGACCAGTGGGCGTACACCGCAGGCGTCGTCGCGATCTTGATCGGCGGCGCACTCGTGTTCTTCCTCTTCCCGAAGCACGAGGAGGAGCTGGCCCTGCTGGAGCGATATCAATCCGAGGACGCCGTCAGCACGACGCCGGCCGTCAAGCCGCAGGAAGCTCCAGAACCCGGTCTGCCAGCTCCAGGCCTTCCGGGCGGTGCGTGATGAGGAGCACGGTCTTGCCGCGCGTCGCCGTGAACACGTCTCGCACGAGCTCCTCGGCTGTCTCGGCGTCGAGGTGAGCCGTCGGCTCGTCGAGCAGCAGCACGGGCGAGTCTGCGAGCAGCGCCCGCGCGACCGTCAGCCGCTGACGCTCTCCGCCCGAGAGCTCGGTCCCTTCCTCGCCGACCAGCGTGTCGAGCCCGCCCGGGAGCGACGCGACCCAGTCGCCGAGGCGCGCACGGTCGAGCGCGTGCCAGAGGTCGGCCTCCGTCGCGTCGGGACGCGCGAGCGCCAGGTTCGCGCGGATCGTCGCGTGGAAGACGTGCGAGTCCTGGCCGGCGAGCGCGAACGTGCGGCGCACGTCGCTCTGCCGATACTCGCGCACGTCCCTGCCCGCGACCGTCACGCGACCGGCGACCGGGTCGAGGAAGCGCAGCAGTAGCTTCGTGACGGTCGTCTTGCCGGAGCCGGCAGGGCCGAGCAGCGCGACGCGCTCGCCCGGTTCGAGGCGGAGGCTGAGCCGGGAGAGGGCAGACGTCGGCTGGCCCGGATAGCGCGCGATGACCCGCTCGAGCTCGATGGGCGCGTGCGCCGGCGGCCGTGGGACAGGCTCGGCGGGGTCGACGATCGTCGGCTCGCGGTCGATCAAGTCGAGCACACGCCTGCCGGAGACGAGCGTCCGCGACAGCTCCCGCCCGGCGCCCGGCAGCGGGGTCACCGCATCGAACGACGCGAGCGCCAGCAGCGCGAGCGTGGCGACGAGCACCGGGTCGAGCAGGCCGGCCTCACGCTCCGTGATGACGATCGCGAGCACGGCCGCGACTGTCAGCCCCGCGACGAGGATCGCAAGCGCGTCGCCGAGCCCGGTCGCAAGCGCGTCTCGACGGCCGAGCCGAGCGAGCTCGCGACTCCGTCGGCCGACGCGCGACCGAATCTCGTCACGCCGTCCGTAGACGGCGAGCTCGTCCGCGCCGCGAATCGCCTCGACGAGCTCGGCCGTCAGCTCGGCCCGGGCGGGCGCCTGGCGCCGCGCGGCGCGGCCGACGACGAGCGACGACAGAGCAGGCACGGCGACACCACCGACGAGGAGCCCGACGGCCAGCGCGACCGCGGCATCGGGCGAAAACACCGCTGTGACGGCGACACACCCTGCTGCGACGACGAGCGCGACTAGAGGCGGCCCGAGCGCGCGAACGAACAGTCCCTGCAGCGCGTCGACATCGTCGACCATCCTTCCGAGCAGCTCGCCGCGGCGGAAGCTCTCGAGCTCCGTCGGTGCAAGCGGCTCGATCCGCGCGTAGAAACGCCCGCGGATCCTGCCGAGCGACCGGAGCGCATGGTCGTGCGACGCGAGCCGTTCGAAGTAGCGCGCGACCGGACGGGCGAGCCCGAAGAAACGGACCGCGACGATCGCGACCGTCAGCGACAGGATCGGCGGCTGCTCCGCGGCCCGGGAGATGAGGTAGCCGGCGCTCGTCATCAACGCGACGGCGAACGCGAGCGCGCATACGCCCAGCAGGAGCGCCGTTGCGAGACGACCCGCCGGAACCCCCGCGAGCCCGACGAGCCTGCGGAGCGTCGTCATGCGGCCTCCACGGTGAGCCGGACGACGCGGCCACGTTCCAGCCGGACGACCCGGTCCGCAACGGACGCAAGGAGCGCGTCGTGGGTGATCAGCAGGATCGTGAGCTCGGAGCGCGCCGCCTCGATCGCGTCCAGGACGAGCTCGACGCTCGCCGGATCCAGGTTCGCGGTCGGCTCGTCGAGGATCGCGAGATCGGCGTCGCGGAGAAACGCGCGTGCGAGCGCGATCCTCTGCAGCTGGCCGGCCGAGACCGGTCGGCCGCCGTCGCCCACGATCGTCTCGTACCCGTCCGGCAATGCCTCGACGAACCGACACACACCGGCGAGCTCTGCCGCGTCGCGCACCCGTGCGATGGCGGCTCCGGGATCGCCGAGGCGGATGTTGTCGGCGATCGTCCCCCGAAAGAGCGTCGGGCGTTGGGGCACCCACGCGAGCCGGGCCCGCCAAGCCTCGAGGTCGCACTCCGACAGGTCCAGCCCACCCACGCTGACGACGCCGGCGTCCGGTGTCACGAGCCCGAGCAGGAGCGCGGCGAGCGTGCTCTTGCCCGCACCGCTCTCCCCCACGAGCGCGACCGTCTCGCCTGGAAGGAGCTCGAGATCGACATCCGCGAGTGCCGCCGTCGGGCGGGACGGGTAGGTGACCGAGACGCCGTCGAGCCGGACCACGACCTCGCTCGCACGAGGCGGCGAGAGCGTCCCCTGGGCGGCTTCTCTGCGCCGATCGGCGAGCTCGAGGAGGCGTTCCGCAACGGCGCGGCCGTCGGCGCTCGCGTGGAACTGCGCCGCGAGGTTCCGCAGCGGTAGGTAGAGCTCGGGCGCGAGCACGAGCACGACCAGCGCCGACTCGAACCCGATGCCGCCGTCGACGAGCCGCACGCCGACCGTCACCGCGACGAGGGCGATCCCGAGCGTGGCTGCGAGCTCGAGCACCGCGCTCGAGAGGAATGCGACCCGGAGCGTTCCCATCGTCGCGACGCGGTAGCGGTCGCTCACGTCCGCGATTCGCTCGACCTGCGCCTCGCTCCGGTTGAACGCGCGCAACGTCGGCAGCCCTCGCACGACGTCGAGGAAATGCGTCGCCAGGATCGACAGCGCGCGCCAGCGCTCTTGTGCGCGCCTCGCCGTGGAGCGCCCGACGAGCCACATGAACACGGGCACGAGCGGCAGCGTGAGGAGCATGATCCCGGCCGAGACCGGATCGATCGCTGCGACGAGCGTGAGCACGGCAAGCGGCACGACAAGCGCCAGCACGACCTGCGGCAGGTACCGCGCGAACGACGTTTCGAGCGCGTCGACCCCGCCGACCGCGAGCGTCGCGACGTCGGCGCTCGACTCAGCGTCGAGATCTCCGTCCACCACCTCGAGCCGCAGTTCAGCGAGGACGTCCGTCGCGGCGCGCCGTCCGACGACCTCGAATCCCCAGGCTGCTGCCGCGCGGCCGAACGTTGCTGCGGCGAACAGCGCGATCGACGGCCAGATGACGGAGAGCTCCACTCCGTCGAACGACCGCGCCGCGACCCGTGCGAGCAGCACCGCCTGCGCGAGCACGAGGAGTGCCGCAACGACGCCGAGCACCGCGTCGGCGACGAGCATGTGGCGCACGGGGCGCGCCCGGCGAACGAGACGCGGATCGAGGATCGGCACGACCTACGCTTCGGGCTTCTGCGCCACGAGTTCGACGGGCCCCGCGACCTCCTCGCCGCTCACGCGCTGGCGGAAGACGTAGTACGTCCAGCCCTGGTAGAGCAGGACGATCGGCGCGACGATCAGCGCAACGACGCTCATCACCTTGAGCGTGTAGTGGGCCGAGGAGGCGTTGTCGACGGTGAGGCTGTTGGCGAAGTCGTTGCTGGCGACCATGACGCGCGGGTAGAGGCTCGTGAAGATCGTCGCCACGACGAGGAAGGCGCCGGCTGCGGTGAGCACGAACGCCCAGCCGCTGCGGGCGAGCCGGATGCAGACGGCGGCGCCGAGCAGTGAGGCGATCGCGAGCAGCGCGGGCAGCACCGGCGGGAAGACGTCCTTGTCGTTGCGGTCGACCGCGACCGCGACGGTCCAGATCAGGAAGCCCGCTCCGACGACGGCCGTCGCGATCGAGAGCCGACCTGCCGCCGCCGCCGCGCGCCGGCACAGCTCGCCGGTCGTGCGCAACGTGAGGTAGGTCGCGCCGTGGAACGCGAACAACAGCACGACAGCGATGCCTCCGAGGATGGTGTAGAGGTTGAAGAGATCCCAGAAGCTGCCGGCGAAGTCGCCGCTGGAGTTGATGGGCACGCCGTAGAGCAGGTTCGAGAACGCGATACCCCAGATCAGCGCGGCGCCGACGCTGCCGATCGTGTTCGCCCAGGCCCAGAGGCCGAGCCAGCGCGAGTCCTCGTAGCGCTCGCGCCAATCGAATGAGAGCACGCGCACGATCAGGAAGCCCAGCAGCAGCAGCAGCGCGATGTAAAAGCCGGAGAACATCGTCGCGTACCAGGCCGGGAAGGCCGCGAACATCGCGGCGCCGGCGACCACGAGCCAGACCTCGTTGCCGTCCCACACGGGGCCGATCGTGCGGAGCATCGTGCTGCGCTCCTCCTGGTTGCGCGGCAGGAACGGCAGCAGCAGCCCGACGCCGAAGTCGAACCCCTCGAGCACGAAGTAGCCGGCGAAGAAGAAGCCGACCAGGCAGAACCAGAGATCTTGGAGGTCCATCTCAGTATCCGATCGCAGGCATCGGGGTCTCTCCGGTCTCGTCGCGGTCGAGCTCGGGCGGGTCGAGCTTCGCGTAGCGGCGCATCAGCCAGATGTCGAGCACGAGCAGCAGCAGGTAGAGGCAGACGAAGGCGGCGAGGCTGAACACGAGCATGGTCGAGGAGACCGCCGGCGAGTGCGCGCCGGCGGTCTTGAGCAGGCCCTGCACGATCCAAGGCTGCCGACCCACCTCGGTCAGAATCCAGCCGGCCGTGATGGCGACGAACGGCAGAAACGCCGTGACGACGCCGAGCCACAGGAACCACTTGAGCCGCTCGAGCCGCCGCTTCCAAAGCAGGAACGCGCCGACGAGCGAGACCAGCGCCACCAGGCTGCCGGCGTACGCCATCACGCGCATGCTCCAGTAGATCGTGCGGACGGGCGGGATGTAGTTGCCGGGCCCGAACGTCGCTTCGTACTGCTGGTTGAGCTCGGTTAGGCCGGCGACCTTGCCGTCGAGCGAGCCGGTCGAGAGGTACGAGAGCAGGTCGGGAACCTGGATGGAGAAGCTCGGCGTCTGGTCATCCTCGGTGAAGCCGCCGAGCTGGAAGAGCGAGAACGCACACTTGGAGCAGTCGTCCCACTGCGCTTCGGCCGCCGAGATCTTCATCGGCTGGAGCTCCGTGACGAGGATGCCGAAGTGGCTGCCGAACCAGAGGTTGAACCCTGCGATCGGGACGAGCACGATCAGCGCCAGCTTCGCGGCCGGCCGGAACAGCTCCTGGTTGCGGCCCCGGGCGAAGTGCCAGCAGCAGACCCCGAAGACGACGGCCGACCCGGCGGTGAGGCCGGCCATGATCGTGTGCCCCCAGGCCCAGTACGCCCAGCGACTCGTCAGCAGATCCCACACGCTCGTCAGCTGCGCCTCGCCGTTCACGATCTTGTACCCGACGGGGTGCTGCATCCACGAGTTCGCGACGAGGATGAAGTACGCAGACAGCCACGATCCAGCCACGGCGATCCACAGCGTCGCCAGATGCACGCGCGGCGACAGGCGGTTCCAGCCGAAGATCCAGAGACCGAGGAACGTCGCCTCGAGCATGAACGCTGCGAGCCCCTCGATCGCGAGCGGTGCGCCAAAGACGTTGCCGACGAACTTCGAGTACACCGACCAGTTCATCCCGAACTGGAACTCCTGGACGAGGCCGGTGGCGACGCCGATCGCGAAGTTGATCAGGAAGAGCGTGCCGAAGAAGTGCGTCAGCCGCAGCCAGCGCTCGTCCCGCGTCCGGTGCCAGATGGTCTGCATGACCGCGACGATCGGCCCCAGCCCGAGCGTCAGCGGCACGAAGAAGAAGTGGTAGATCGAAGTGGTTGCGAACTGGATGCGCGCGAGATCGACGGACGTGACGGCGAGCGCGCTCACGGAGTCGACCTCGCTCAGCCGTCGTTCCAGTCGATGCGCGGCGCGTCGACCTTCGCAGGATCGAGGAGCTCGGCCGAGCGATGGTGCGGGCGGAGGTAGAAG
Source organism: Gaiellaceae bacterium (assembly GCA_035718485.1). GTDB lineage: Bacteria > Actinomycetota > Thermoleophilia > Gaiellales > Gaiellaceae > JACCTU01. The sequence continues at coordinate 2,271 of DASTHC010000108.1, read as the reverse complement.
TCATCGGCCCACGCGAGGAACGCATTCATCTCCGCGCCTGCGTTCGCGAGCAGCTGCGCATGCACGCCGAGCCACGCGGCGAACGCGAGCCGGCCGTTCATCTCATGCCGATGCGCGCCCACTTCGGCGACTGCCGCCTTGCGGCCGATCATCGCCATGATCCCCTTGTCCCGATAGCGGAACGGCTGACGGCTCTCGCCCTGCAGATCGGCGAGGATGTTCTTCGCCGCCCAGTCGCCTGATTGCTGCGCGACGCTCCCGAGCTGTGGCAGCACGGGCTCGTCGCCGGAAGGCACGTTCGCGAAGTCGCCGAGCGCGTAGACGTTCGGGTGGCCTTCGACGGTCAGGTCGGGCTCGACGTCGATCCGTCCGCCGCGCCCCTGGGTCAGTCCTGAGTGAGCGCCAATGCGCGCGGCCTTCAGCCCGCCGCCCCACACCGTCAGATGCGTGTCGATCGTCGTTCCGTCGCTGAGTGTCACGTGGTCGGACCCGATCTCCTTCGCGGAGACGCCGAGCCTGATCTCGACGCCCCTCCTCTTGAGCTGCCTCGCGGCGTACTCGTGCGCCTCGTCGGAGAACGGCGCGAGAACGGCGTGGCCGAGGTCGACGAGCACGATCCGCCCGTGCGCGAGCGCAGGGTTCTCGTAGACGTGCGGCATCACGTCGTGCGCGAGCTCGCCGAGTGCGCCGGCGGACTCGACGCCCGTCGCGCCGCCGCCGATCACGACGAAGGTCAGCGAGCCCTGGTCGAGCAGGTTCGTGTTCTCGCTCGTGTCGCGGTAGAGCTGCAGCACACGCGCGCGAATGCGCTCGGCGTCTTCGAGTGAGTAGAGCGGGTAGGCGTACTCGGCCGCGCCGGGCGTGTTGAAGAAGTTCGGCTGCGAGCCCGCGGCGAGGACGATGACGTCGCCCGCGATCGACGTGTCGTCGTCGAGCGTGACCGACCCGACCTCGGGGTCAGCCGCGACGACCTCGGCCTTCCTGACCTCGACGTTCGCGGCGCCCTCGAAGATCGTGTCGAGGTCGAACTGAATGTCGCGCGGTGTCAGCTCGGCGGTCGCCACCTGGTACAGCAGCGGCTGGAACTGGTGGTAGCCGTTCCTGTCGACGAGTGTGACCTGGACGCCGTCCTTGCCGGCGAGGCGCTTGGCGCACGCGACGCCCGCGAACCCCCCACCGATCACGACGACGTGTTTGGTGCCGTTCGTGCTCATCGCGCCGTAGCCACCATCGCTCCGCGAACCTGGTCGATCATCACCCGGAGGGGATGAACGAGATGCCCCAGCTGCTCTCGAACGACTGTCCCGGCTCGATCGTGACCAGATCGACGCCGCTTCGGAAGGCGTTCGGCGGACATGTCATCGGCTCGACCGCGAGGCTGCGTCGGTTCACGTCAGGCAGCGGGTCGCCGGTGAAGACCATGACGTACCCGTAGCTCTCATCCATCCAGACGACGAGCCCCGAGTCACCGTGGCGCAGCTCCACGCGCGCGAGGCCGTCGTCGCCCCGGTCGAGGTCGGTGAAGGCGTTGTCGAGCGTCGTCGCACCGATCGCGCGCCCGCGACGGAAGTCGTGCTCCGTCCCGTCGACCGGCGCCCGGCGCGTCGCGACGCCGCCCTCGTCGGGGTGCAGCACGGTCGACGCGGGGATCCTCAGCTCCAGCGGATCGACCACGGGGGTTCCGAGCGTCAAGTAGGGATGCGCGCCGGCGCCGTACGGGGACGCGTCGCGCCCGACGTTCGTCGCGACAGTGCGGGTCGACAGCCCGTCGGGCGAGAGGGCGTACTCGACGCGGATCGCGAGCGCGAAGGGGTACCCCGGTTGCGGGTGGAGCGTGTGCGCCATCACGAGGCGGTGCGGCTCCTGCTCGGCGACAGTCCACGCCGCGCGACGGACGAGCCCGTGGATCGCGTTGCCGTTCTCTGGCTCGGTCAGCGGAAGCTGGTGCCGCCGTCCGTCGAACTCGTATACGCCTTCACGGAGCCGGTTGGGCCAGGGGACGAGCAGCTGACCGCGGCCCGACGAGCACATCTCGTCGACGGCGTAGCCGTCGAGGACCGCGCGCCCCTCGTGCGCGTACTCGCGCAGCCCGCCGCCGACCTCGACCACGACCGCCCGCTGGCCGCCGATCGCGATCTCGTGCTGCCGGCCGGACGGCGGTATCGGGTCAGGCCCGCGCAGCCAGCTCCCGTGCGCCGAGGCGCTCCAGCACGTGGTCACCGACGCGAAGCGCGTTCGCCATCGCCGTGAGCGCCGGGTTGACCGCTCCGA
>DASTHC010000107.1:0-2334 GCA_035718485.1 Gaiellaceae bacterium | reverse complement strand
CCCCCCCGACCCTAACCCCCCGTTAGGTGGAGAAGCTTTTTCAGAAGTACGGCCTCGAGTTGAAGATCGTATTACCGATCGCGGGATGGCGCAAACCACTGCGCGCGGCGTACGTGCAGCTGATGTCCGCTAGAACAGTGTCGTGAGCCTCCGCGAGTACGACCGAAAACGCGACCGCCGGAAGACCCCCGAGCCGTTCGGCGGCAAGCCCGGCGGCGAGCAGCCGATCTTCGTCGTCCAGCGCCACGACGCGCGGAGCCTCCACTACGACTTCCGGCTCGAACGCGACGGCGCCCTCGCGAGCTGGGCGGTCCCCAAGGGTGTCCCGCTCGAGCCCGGCCAGCAGCACCTGGCCGTGCACGTCGAGGACCACCCGCTCGACTACGCGACCTTCGAAGGCGAGATTCCGAAGGGCGAGTACGGTGCGGGCACCGTCGAGATCTGGGACTCGGGGACGTACGAGCTCGTCGAGGAGAAACCCAACGGGGGCCTCACGGTTCGCCTCCACGGCAAGAGGCTCGAGGGCACGTGGTCGCTCGTCCCTGCGCACCTGAGCGGCGACGAGAAGAACTGGCTGATCCTCCGCAAGCGCGAGGACGCCGCGCCGGCGCGCACGTTCTCACGGCGCACGTACGCGCCGATGCTCGCAACGCTCTCCGACCCGAAGGAGATGCCGCGCGGCGACGGCTGGGAGTACGAGATCAAGTGGGATGGCTACCGCATCGTCTCGCGCGTGGCCGGCGGCGAAGCCGAGCTGCGCACGCGCAGGGACCAGGACTACACGGAGCGCTTTTCGAACGTCGCGAGGGAGCTCGTCAAGGCGCTCAAGACCCCGGACTGCGTGGTCGACGGCGAAGTCTGCGCGCTCGACGAGGCGGGGAGGCCGAGCTTCTCTGCGATGCAGCAGGCGAAGGCCGGGACGCCGATCGTGTACTACGTGTTCGACCTGCTCGAGGTCGACGGTGAGCCGATCATCGAGCTGCCGCTGTCGGAGCGGCGGGCGCGGCTGAGGAAGCTGCTGGACGGTCGCAACCACACCGTCCAGTTCTCGCAGCCGTTCGACGACGGGCGGGCGCTGTACGAGGCCGCGAAGCAGCAGCGCCTCGAGGGGATCATGGGCAAGCGCGTCGACTCGCGCTACCTGCCAGGCAAGCGCTCGCGGGACTGGCTCAAGTTCAAGACCCACGGCGAGCAGGAGCTCGTGATCGCCGGCTACACGCGCGGCAAGGGCCGGCGCGAGTGGTCGTTCGGCTCGCTCGTGCTCGGAGCGTACGGCCCGGACGGTCTCGAGTGGGTCGGCAACGTCGGCACCGGCTTCGACGACGCGGAGATCGACCGGTTGCTGAAGAAGCTGCGGCCACTCGAGCGGAAGACCTCGCCGTTCCCGACGACCCCGAAGATGCCGCGCGTCCGAAAGGACGATGTCGTCTGGGTCGAGCCGAAGCTCGTGGCGGAGGTGTCGTTCGCCGAGTGGACGCACGACGGCCGACTCCGCGCGCCGGTGTACCTCGGACTGCGCGAGGACAAGGACGCGCAGGAGGTGCGCAAGGAGATCCCGGGCCAGGAAACGGCGGCGATCCCGGACGTGATCCGCAAGAGCAGCCACATCCTGCGGCTCTCGAACCTCGACAAGCCGTTCTGGCCGGACGAGGGGATCACCAAGGGCGACCTGCTCGCGTACTACCGCGATGTGGCGGCGGTGGTGATTCCGCACGTGCGCGACCGGCCGTTCACGATGAAGCGCTACCCCGACGGCTGGCAGGGGAAGTTCTTCTTCCAGAAGGACAAGCCGCGGGGGATGCCCGACTGGATCCCGACCGTCGACATCGAGGTGACGACGCGCGACCGGCCGCGGCAGCGGCGGCGGATCGACGCGCCGCTCGTGAACGACGAGCTCGCGCTGCTCTGGATGGTGAACATGGGCTGCATCGACCTGAACACGTGGTACTCGCGCGTCGACAAGCTCGACCGGCCCGACTTCGTGCTCTTCGACCTCGACCCCTCGCCCGACGTCGGCTTCCGCGAGACGGTGCAGGTCGCGCTGCTCGTCAAGGAGGCGCTCGACGCGCTCGAGCTCCAGTCGTTCCCGAAGACGAGCGGCGCCGACGGGATCCACGTGCTCGTGCCGATCCAGCGGCGGCACTCCTACGACGACACGCGCCAGTTCGCCGAGATCATCGCCCGCGCGCTGGCGTCGACCCACCGCGACCTCGTCACGACGGAGTGGACGAGGTCGAAGCGGCGAGGCGTCCTCATCGACGCGAACCAGAACGGCGAGGGCAAGACGATCGCGTCGGTCTACTCGGTGCGGCCGAAGGAGGGCGCGCCGGTCTC
>DASTHC010000106.1:0-13446 GCA_035718485.1 Gaiellaceae bacterium | reverse complement strand
GCACAGCCTCCCCCGCTCCCTGCGGCGCGATCAGCCGGAACGCTAGAGCCGATCGCGTCCAGGTCTCGAGGATCTCGGTGCCGCGGCGTGAGTCGGTCTCGCGCACGTGCTTCTCGAGCAGCTCTTGCAGCTGCGTGAGGTGGGGGACGCCGACGACGAGTCGCCGCGCGAGTCTCTCGTCCGGATCGAAGACGACGAGCTCGCCGCCGCTCATCCCCGCGCCGACGTTGCGCCCCACCTCGCCGAGGACCACCACGAACCCGCCGGTCATGTATTCGCACAAGTGCGCGCCGGCGCCCTCGACGACCGCGACCGCGCCGGAGTTCCGCACGGCGAACCGCTCGCCCGCGCGGCCCGCCGCGAAGAGCTGGCCGCCGGTGGCGCCGTAGAGCGCCGCGTTGCCGAGGAGCACCGGATCGCCGGCGTCGTCCTCCGGAGGGCGGATCGAGATGCGGCCGCCCGACATCGACTTGCCGACGTAGTCGTTCGCCTCGCCGAGGAGCGTCAGGCGGACGCCCGACGTGAGGAACGCGCCGAAGCTCTGACCCGCGGATCCCGTGAAGGTCGCGCGGACGCGGCCCGGCGGCTTCTCGCCGGCGAGCAGCCCGCCGAGCCTGGCGCCGACGGCCCTGTCGCGGTTCGAGATCTCGTACGACAGCTCGACGAGCCGGGCATCCGCGAGCGCAGGCGCAGCGTCGAGCGCGAGCTGCTCTCCCAGCGCGCCGCCCTCGGCGACGGGCTGCCGGCCGCCGACGTAGCCGCCGCCGCGGGCCGCGAGGATCGCCGAAGTGTCGAGCGCAGCGGACGCCCGCGACCGCAACAGGTCGGCGCGCCCGACGGCATCGTCGAACCGCCGCAGCCCGAGCGCCGCGAGGTGCTCGCGCACCTCCTCGGCGACGAAGCGCAGGTACGCCTCGACCTGCTCGGGGGTCGCGTCGAACTTCGCGCGAAGCTCCGGCCGTTGGGTGGCGATGCCGACAGGGCAGGTGTCAAGGTGGCACGAGCGGACGAGCAGGCAGCCCTCGGCGAGCAGCAGCGCGGTCCCGAACGAGACCTCGTCAGCGCCGAGCAGCGCCGCGACGACGACGTCGCGGCCCGTCTTGATCCCGCCGTCCACGCGCAGGCGGACGCGGCCGCGCAGGCCTTCAGCGACGAGCGTGCGCTGCGTTTCGGCGAGGCCGAGCTCCCAGGGCGCGCCGACGTTCTTGATCGACGAGAGCGGGCTCGCGCCGGTGCCGCCGTCCGCGCCGGCGACGTGCACGACGTCCGCGAGCGCCTTCGCCACGCCGGCCGCGACGAGCCCGACGCCCGCCTCGGCGACGAGCTTGACGGAGACGTCCGCGCGCGGGTTCACCTGCTTCAGGTCGAACACGAGCTGCGCGAGATCCTCGATCGAGTAGATGTCGTGATGCGGCGGCGGCGAGATCAGCCCGACCCCGGCGCGCGTGTACCGGAGCGCGGCGATCTCGTCGGTGACCTTGTGCCCGGGGAGCTGGCCGCCCTCGCCGGGCTTCGAGCCCTGCGCCATCTTGATCTGGAGCTCGTCGGCCGACGCTGCGTACGCCGCGCTGACGCCGAACCGTCCCGAGGCGATCTGCTTGATCCGCGAGCCGCGCTCGGTGCCGTATCGCGCCGGATCCTCACCGCCCTCACCGGAGTTCGAGCGCGCGCCGAGCCGGTTCAGCGCGATCGCGACGGTCTCGTGCGCCTCAGCGGAAAGCGAGCCGTGCGACATCGCGCCGCCGGAGAACCGGCGCACGATCGACTCGACCGGCTCGACCTCGTCGAGCGGGACGGGATCAACCGCCGGCACGGGCTCGAGCAGGTCGCGCAGCTCGAGCGGCTCCCTCGCGTTGACGAGCTCGGCGAACCGGTCGTACCGCTCGCGATCCTCGCCGCGCACCGCCTTGCGGAGCGCGTGCGCCGCGGCGACCACGTCGGTCCCAGTCGCGTGCGGCTCGCCGCCCTTGCGGAACTTGACGTAGCCGGGGTTCTCGAGTTCCTCGGCGCTGCGACGTCCGCGCGCGTCGCGCTCGAGCTCGGCGAAGCCGACCGCACCTTCGAGCGCGGGCGTCTCGGGGAAGCAGGCGCCGAGGACGTCGGGTGCGAGCCCGATCACCTCGAAGAGCGCCGCGCCGCGATACGAGTCGAGGTCGGAGATCCCGAGGCGCGACACCACCTTGAGCACTCCTTCCTCGACCGAGGCGCGGTAGCGCCGCTGCGCCTCGTCGGCGCTCGGGTGGTCGCCGCCGAGCTTGTCGTCCGCGGCGAGCTGCGCGACGGTCTCGAGCGAGAGCCGCGGGCAGATCGCGTCGGCGCCGTACCCGATCAGGCACGCGAAGTGGTGCGACTCGCGCGGCTCGTCGCTGTCGACGAGCAGGGACGTCTTCGTGCGGAGCCCCGCGTCGACGAGACGTCGCTGCACGGCCGCGACACAGAGCAGGATGGGCGCCACCGCACGCCCGTCGGCCACACGGGCGTCGCTGAGCACGAGCATCGCAGCCCCTCCCCTCACCGCCTCCTCCGCCGCCGAGGCGAGCCGCCCGCACGACGCCGCCAGGCCCTCACCCTCGTCGAGCGTCGTGTCGAGGGTGAAGGCCCGGAGCGCGGGGAGGATGGAGGGGTAGAGGAAGAACGAGTCGAGCTCGACGAGCCGGGCCGCCGCCGGCCCGTCGCCGAGCAGCGCGCCGCGCGGCCCGAGGAGCGTCCTGAGCGACATCACCTCGCGCTCGCGCAGGTGGTCGATCGGCGGGTTCGTCACCTGCGCGAACCGCTGGCGGAAGTACGTCCAGAGCGGCCGCGCGCGGCCCGCGAGCGGCGGCAGCGCGGTGTCGTCGCCCATCGACGAGACCGGCTCGCGACCGCCCGACGCGGCGGGACGCAGGAACAGCGAGAGGTCCTCGCGGGTCCAAGCGGCGACGACCTGGCGCGGCCGCAGGTCCGAGCTCCCCGGCAGCACCGGCTCGCCGGCGTCGCGCACCGTGCGGCCAGTGGCGAGCCAGCGCGTGTACGGCCGGCGCCGGGCGAGGCGGTGCTTGATCGCGGCGTCCAGCTCGAAGCCACCGCCGGAGGCGTCCACGGCGAGCATCTCGCCCGGCCCGAGGCGTCCGCGACGCACGCGTGAGCCTTCCGGCAGCGGCACCGCTCCGGCCTCCGACGCGCAGGTCACGAGGCCGCCGTCGGTCACGGCCCAGCGCAGCGGACGCAGTCCGTTCCGATCGAGCGCCGCTCCGACGACGCGCCCGTCGGTGAAGACGACCGCCGCCGGCCCGTCCCACGGCTCGACGAGGCCCGCGTGGTACGCGAAGAACGCACGCACCTCCGGCTCGAGCTCATCGTTCCCCTGCCAGGCCGGCGGCACGAGCATCGACAGCGCGTGCCGGACGTCGCGTCCGCCGCGGACGAGCAGCTCGAGCGCGTTGTCGAGCATCGCCGAGTCGGAGCCACGCTCGTCGAGGACGGGCCCGAGCTCCGGCTCCTCGAGCCCCGCCGCGCGCGCACGCATCGCCGCGACGTTGCCCGCGAGCGCGTTGATCTCGCCGTTGTGGCAGAGCAGCCGGAACGGCTGCGCGCGCTCCCAGGACGGCGACGTATTCGTCGAGAAGCGCTGGTGGAAGATCGCGAACGGCACGGCGAGCCACGGGTCGCGGAGGTCCGCGTAGAACGCCGCCAGCTGGTCCGCGGCGCAGAGCGCCTTGTAGGTCACCGTTCGGAACGAGAGCGACGCGACGTACGCGCCGGGAACGACTTCGGCCCGGCGGCGTGCCCGGTACGCGCGGCGCTCTGCTTCGTCGCCGCCGATCCCGAACGGCCGCAGCAGCACGAGCTGCTCGATCCGGGGCTGCGTGGCGCGGGCCGTCTCGCCGATGGCGTCCTCGTCCACGGGAACGCGGCGCCAGCCGGCGGTGCGAATGCCCTCCGCCTTGCAGGCCGCCTCGACCCCGGCGCGAGCGTCCTCGTCGCGCAGAAACACCATCGCGAGCCCGCACCAGGGCCCCGGCACGAGCGAGGCAGGGATCGGGAGCAGCACGCCGGCGCCGTCTCCCGTCTTGCCGTCCGCCGCGTACGCACCCCGGTGGCGCATCCGCGCGAGCCCCTCGAGCGCAGCGTCGAGGACCGCACGCGACGGCCGAGCGGCCACGTCGGCGACGAAGCCGATTCCGCAGGAGTCGCGTTCAGTGGGAAGCGCGGGTCGAGCCACTGAGGGGCCCTTTCGAATGAGAAGAGAACGCCCGCCTGTTGCGATTCGACCTAGCCGGCGGCGGCGGGGAGCGGGGCGCCGGCTAGCGCGTAAGGACGCGCGTAAAGACGTTGGTCATCGAAAGCGTCTTCGTCGCGCGGCCCATGAAGTCGCCCACCTTACTCCCACCGCCAGACGGCGTTCAAGGGCGCCGACCTATCCTGTGGACGACCCCGGAATGAGACTCTCGCGACTGCTCGCAAGCTTGGCGGCCGTCGCTGCGGTGACGGTCGCGATCTACGCGCTGCGGCCGGTCGCCCCGGTCCTGAGCCTCGGGGTCCTCTACCTCTTCGCCGTGCTTCCCGTCGCGATCGCGTGGGGCCTCCGCTACGCGATCGGCGTCTCGGTCGCGAGCATGCTCGCTTACAACTTCTTCTTCCTCGAGCCGGTGCACACACTGCGGCTCTCGGAGTCGGAGAACTGGGTCGCTCTCGCCGTCTACCTGACCACGGCGATCGTGGTGAGCGAGCTCGCGAGCCGCTCGCGCCGCCGCGCGGCGTCGCTCGCCGAGGCCGCCTCGGAACGGGAGCGGCTGGCCGCCGAAGCGGTCGAGGCGGAGACGCTCCGTCGCAGCGATGCGCTCAAGACGGCGATCCTCAGGGCCGTCAGCCACGACCTCCGCTCGCCGTTGACCGCGATCCGGGCGGCCGCCGAAGGGCTGGAGAGCCGAGACGTCGAGCTGAGCCCCGAGGACGAGGAATCGCTCGTGGCGACGATCAGGACCGAGACGCGCCGCCTCGAGCGGCTCGTCGCGAACCTCCTCGACCTCTCGCGCCTCGAGGTCGGCGCGGCGACGCCGCGCCCCGAGCTCTGGACCGTCGACGACCTCGTGGGCCGCGCGCTCGAGGAGCTCGGCGCCGACGGTGCCAGAGTGGAGGTCTCGCTCGACCCGGACCTGCCCCCCGTCACCGTCGACGGCACTCAGATCGAGCACGTGCTCGTGAACCTGCTCGAGAACGCGCTGGCGTTCTCGTCTCCCGCTGATCCGGTCGAGCTCGGCGCGTCGCGGTACGAGGACACGCTCGTTGTCGCGGTCGAGGACCACGGCCCCGGCGTCCGCCTGGCCGATCGTGAACGCGTCTTCGAGCCGTTCGAGCGCGGCGACCAGACCTCGTCGCGCAGCGGGACGGGCCTCGGCCTCGCGATCGCGAGGGGGTTCGCCGGCGCGAACGGCGGGACCGTGACGGCAGAGCCGCGCACGTCGGGGGGCGCGAGGTTCGTGCTGACGCTCCCGGTGTCCGAGCTCCCGGCGTCGATCTCGTCGTGAGCGCGGCGCGCGTCCTCGTCGTCGACGACGAGCCGCAGATCCTGCGCGCACTCGAGACGACGCTCGCCGGGGCGGGCTACGACGTCCGCTCCGCGTCGACCGCCGCGGAGGCGCTCGCCGCCGCCGCGGCCGGGCGCCCCGACGTCGTCATCCTCGACCTCGTGCTCCCCGACGGCAGCGGCGTCGAGGTCAGCAGGGAGCTCCGGCGCTGGAGCACGGCGCCGATCATCGTCCTGTCCGTCGTCGAGGACGAGCGCGAGAAGGTCGCGGCCCTCGACGCCGGCGCGGACGACTACGTAACGAAGCCGTTCGGGATCGACGAGCTCCTCGCCCGCGTCCGTGCGGCGCTGCGGCGCACACACCCGTCCGGCGAGCCCAAGGTGAAGATCGGCGAGCTCGAAGTCGACCTCGAGAAGCGCAGCCTGGTCGTCCGCGGCGAGCGCGTCTCGCTGACGCCGAACGAGTTCGACATGCTCGCGCTCTTCGCGCAGAACGAGGGCAAGCTCCTCACGCATCGCGCGATCCTCAAGGCGGTCTGGGGGCCCGCATACTCGAGCGAGTCGCACTACCTCCACGTCTACGTGTCGCAACTGCGGCGAAAGATCGAGCCCGATCCCGCTCGGCCCCGATACCTGCTCACGGAGGCCGGCGCCGGCTACCGCCTGGTGGATCCCTTGAGCACTTCCTGAGGCTCTCACCGGACATCTTGAGCCGCGGCTGAGCGGCGCGCGCCTACCGTCGAAGCGTGACCGATCACGCCCGTGAGCCAGGCCTGCCGCCGCCCGCGCCGCTCCCGGTGGCAGTCAAGCGCGCGATCATCGGCCCGCCGCGCGCGTCGGACCAGGTTCACGAGACGCTCCTCTCGAAGACGCTGGCGCTGCCGATCTTCGCCTCGGACCCGCTCTCGTCCGTCGCCTACGCGACCGAGGCCGCGCTCGTCGTCCTCGTCACGGCGTCCGCGACCGCGGCGCACCTCGTCCTTCCGGTTTCGATCGCGATCGCCCTCCTGCTCGGGATCGTGGTGCTCTCGTACCGCCAGACGGTGCGCGCGTACAGCACGAGCGGAGGCGCGTACGTCGTCGCGCGCGAGAACCTCGGGAAGGTGCCGAGTCTCGTCGCGGCCGCAGCGCTGCTCGTCGACTACGTGCTGACCGTCGCGGTCTCCGTCGCCGCCGGCGTCCTCGCGCTGGTGTCGGCGGCGCCGTCGCTCGACCGGCATCGCGTGGCGATCTCGCTCGCGTTCATCCTGGTGCTGACGGTGGTGAACCTTCGAGGCGTCCGGGAGTCGGGTCTCCTGTTCGCCCTTCCGACCTACGGTTTCATCGTCGCGATGTTCGCGCTCATCGGAACCGGGGTCGCAAAGTGCGCGACCGGCGCGTGCCCTCAGGCGACGGTGCCTGATCCGCTCGCGGCCGGCGTCGGCGCTGTCGGAGTGATCGTCGTGCTCCGGGCATTTGCCTCCGGAGCCGCTGCGCTGACCGGCGTGGAGGCGATCTCGAACGGCGTCAATGCGTTCCGCCCGCCGCAGGCACGGAACGCGGCCACGACGCTCGCGGTGATGGGCGCGATCGCGATCGCGCTGTTCATCGGCGTCTCCTACCTCGCGGTCGAGATGCACGCCCGACCGAGCGGAAGCGTGTCCGTCGTCTCCGAGCTCGCGCGCGGAGTGTTCCCGTCCTCGTCGCCCGTCTCGTTCCTCTACTACGCCGTGCAAGCGCTCACGCTCGGGATCCTCGTTCTGGCCGCGAACACGTCCTACCAGGGGTTTCCACGCCTCGGCGCCGTGCTCGCCCGCGACGGCTACTTCCCGCGGCAGTTCGTGAACCTCGGCGATCGCCTCGTCTACTCGAACGGGATCGTGATCCTCGCCCTCGTCGCGTCGCTCCTGATCGTCGTCTTCCGCGCAGACGTGAACTCCCTCATCCACCTCTACGTGATCGGCGTCTTCACCGCGTTCACGCTCTCGCAGACGGGGATGGTCCGACACTGGCTGCAGCTCCGCGAGCCCGGCTGGAAGCGGAGCGCCGTGATCAACGGGATCGGAGCGGTGGCAACGGGAGTCGTGACGCTTCTCGTCGTCCAGACGAAGTTCACGCAGGGTGCGTGGATGGTGCTCGTCGCGATCCCGGTGCTCGTTGTCTGCTTCCTCGCCGTGAACCGGCACTACCGCTCAGTGACGCGCCGCCTACGCGCGGGATCTGCCGCGGTGCGCGCGGCGCCTCCCGCGAAGAACAGCGTCGTCGTCAGTGTCGAGGCGCTCGACCCGGCCGCACGCGAGGCCGCCTGGTACGCCAGGCGCATCGCCGGCACGCAGTACCGCGCGATCTGGGTGCGAGACAACGGGCGAGCGGACCCACGCGGCCGCTGGTGGGACTTCAGCGGCGGCGGCGTCCCGATCGAGAGCCTGCCGGCGAACGAGAACGTCGTGGAGACGGTGCTCGATTACATCTGGGCGCAGCCGCGCAGCGAGTCCTCGTTCCTGACCGTCGTCGTGCCGGAGTTCTTCGAGCGGCCCTCGCTCCGCGCCGCGATCACGCGTCGGCCGACCTTCAGCCTCAAGCTGCGCCTGCTCGGGGAGCCGGGGATCGTCGTCGCGAACGTGCCGGTCCTGGCCGGCGCCGGACAGCCGCAGGAGCTTGCGGCCCGCATCCTCGTCTCCGGCGTCCATGCGGCGTCTTTGCGGGCGCTGACGTACGCGCAGACGCTCGGCATCCCGGACACGCGGGCCGTCTTCTTCGCGTTCGACGAAGAGGAGACTCGCGCGGTGACGCGGGCGTGGGAGCGCGAAGACCTCGGCATCCCGCTCGACGTCGTCGAGGCGCGCTATCGCGATCTCGGCGAGCCGCTGCGCGGTTATCTCCGCGGCCTCACTGCCGACCCTGGACTCGCCGTGTCCGTCGTCATGCCTGAGCTCGTCGTCTCCGGCTGGCACCGTGTCCTGCACAACCAGCGCGCGCTCTACGTGAAGCGGCTCCTCCTCTTCGAGGAGCGCGTGATCCTCTCGAGCGTCCCATACCACCTGCGATGACGATCGTCGTCGCCTACGACGGGTCGGAAACGGGACGTCGCGCGCTCGAGCACGCAGCCGAGCTCGCCTCGCCGTCCGCCCGGATGGTGATCGTCAACGTCGTGCCTGCGCAGTCGGTGAGCGCGCGGCTCGAGACAGTCTCCGAAATGGATCGTGTCCGTCAGCGGCGGCTGCTGCGTGACGCCAGGGCGGTGCTCAGGAGACGAGGCCTCCGCAGCGACGTGCTCGAGGCTGCGGGGGACCCGGTGTTCGAGATCCTCTCGGCCGCGGAGGCGCTCGACGCGCAGCTGCTCGTGGTCGGGACCGGCGGCCCGCGCCACGTGCTCCACCGGTCGGTCGCGCGGCGCATCGTGCGGCGGGCCCGCTGCGACGTGCTCGTCGTGCCTAGCTGACCGCGAACGTCACCGTCACCGTCGCCTGGATCTCCTGGGTGCCCGGCTCGATCGACGCGGCCTTCGTGTCCTCCATCCGGCCCGCGGCAAGCGGGATTGCGCCGCCTCCGCCTTCGACCGTCGACGTCATCGCGCCGAGCTGGACGCCGGCAGCGTCCGCGAGCGCCTGCGCCTTCGCGCGCGCGTCGGCGTAGGCCGCACGGAGCGCGTTGCGGTAGAGCGCGTCCTGATTCGAGCGGACGAGCGACGGGCCGTAGACCTGGTTCGCGCCCGCGCCGACGGCCGCGTCGACGACGGCACCCGCCCGGTCGAGGTCGCGGACCCGCACCGAGACCGAGCTGACCGCCGTGTAGCCGAGGATCTCGACACCCTCGTCGTTCGTTCGCGGCGAGAGCGACAGCTGCTCCGTCTGGATGTCGGCGGCAGCGACGCCGGCCTGGCGGAGCGCCGCGACGATGCGCTGCAGCGCGGCATCGGCCGTCTGGATCGCGGCGCTCGCCGTCCGCGCCTGCGACTGGACGCCGAACGAGAACTGCGCGCGGTCGGGCACGGCGTTCACCGTGCCGCTGCCGGTCGCGCTGATCGATCGCTGCCCGCCGTCCGCTTCCTGTCCGCGGGCCCGTTCGGGAAGGCCCACTCCTGCGAGTGCGACGGCAACAGCCACGAGTGCCGCCAGGGCGGCGATGCGAAGAGGGTTCATGACCGACCTACGCCGCCGACGGCCGATCTCGTCACGTCGTCTACGCTCGCTACGCGATGCGCGTCCAGTTCGTCGACTGCCGCTGGGATCTCGGCGAGCCCGGACGGGGGCGCCAGCTCTACCGGGCGGGGCACATCCCCGGAGCGTCGTTCCTCGACGTCGACGAGGAGCTCGCGGACCTCTCGGTCGCCGGCGCGGGGCGGCATCCGCTGCCGAGCCCGATGGGCTTCGCCGCAGCGGCCTCGCGCGCCGGGATCGAGGAGGGAGTGCTCGTCGTGGCCTACGGGAGCATGGGAGGCGCCGAGCGGCTGTGGTGGCTCCTCCGCCACTTCGGACACGACGATTGCGCAGTGCTCCTCGGCGGCATCGAGAGCTGGGGCGGCTCGCTTCGCGCCGGCGAGGAGGAGATCGACTCGGCGTTCTTCGTCCCGAAGGAGCGGAGCGGCGACACGATCGGCGCGGACGAGATCATGGAGCGGAGCGTGGAGCTCGTGGTCGTCGACTCGCGCATCCCGTCGCGCTTCCGCGGCGAGGAGAACCCGATCGACACGGTGCCCGGCCGGATCCCGGGAGCGCGGAACGCACCGTGGAACGAGCCGCTGCCGACGCTGCCCGACGGCGAGGTCGCCGCGTACTGCGGCTCCGGCGTGACGTCCTGCGTGACGATCCACCGGCTGTGGCTCGCCGGCCGCGACGCACGCCTCTACCCCGGCTCGTGGAGCCAGTGGGAAACGCTCGGGTTGCCGGTCGAGCGCTCTTGAATACGGCGCCGTACGGGAAGAGACTGTCCTGGTCAGTTCCGTGCTGCCCGCGCCCGTGAGGGCACGGCCGGGCGAGGTGGTGGTCGAGCCAGCTGCGCTTCCGTCACGCTCCTGGACTCTCCATCGCCTCCCGAACGAAGGGAGTCGATCCATGCAAAACAGACGATCCCGGCCCCTGATCGTCCTCGCGGCGATCGTCGCAGCATTCGTGATGCCGGGAACCGCTCAGGCCGACGTCGTCACCGACTGGTTCCAGACCGGGCGAGGCGCGATCCTGGCCAGCACGCCGCCACCAGCACCGAACGCGGCGATGCTCAGCTTCGCGGTGCTCTCGGGCGCCATGTACGACGCGGCGAACGCCGTCGACGGCGGTCACGAGCCGTACCTGCTCGAGAACGATCCGGCGAGCCCGCTCGACTCGATGAACGCCGCCGTGGCGACTGCGGCCTGGCGTGTGCTGAACTCGATCGCACCCTGGTCGGGAGCGACGGTCAACGCGAAATACGCGACGGACATCGGTCTGATTCCGCCCGGAGCCGCGAAGACCAACGGCATCGCAGCCGGAAACGCTGCGGCCGATGCGATGCTCACCGCGCGGGCGAACGACGGGCGCGAGCGGGTCGGGCAGCCGTTCCCGTTCGTCGATCCGTTCGTCGTCGGAACCCTGACGGGCCAGTGGCGCGTGTCGCCGAACTCGGCGGGTACGCCCGCCGCGGACCCCTCGTGGTGGGTCGCGCTCGTGAAGCCGTTCGTCGTCCGAAACATGCAGATGCTGATCACGGACGGTCCGCCGGCGCTCACGAGCGACCAGTACACGAAGGACTTCAACGAGGTGAAGTCCCTCGGTGCGTTCTCCAACTCCACGCGCACCGAGTACGAGACCGTTGGGGCGATGTTCTGGAACGTTCAGCCGATCGTGCTGTGGAGCGACATCGCGCTCGACCTCTCAACTCGGTACGGCCTCTCGCCTGCCGAGAACGCCAGGCTGCTCGCGCTCGTCGGTCTCTCGACCGCCGACGCGGCAATCGGCGCCTGGATCAACAAGTACCACTGGCGGTTCTGGCGGCCGATCGAGGCGATTCGGAACGCCGGGAGCGACGGGAACCCGGACACCGTCGCGAATCCGAGCTGGTGGCCGCTCTTCGACCAGGAGCTGCTCCGGGCGCTGCCGGGCAAGCCGTATAGCGACCTCGCAACGGCGGGGCTGATCACGCCTCCGTACCCGGACGTCCCGTCGGGCCACAACTCGCTCGGGAGCGCGGCTATGAACGCGATGCGCGACTTCTTCGGCACTGACAAGCCGAAGGGCGGCGTCGTCGCGAAGAGCTCGAGGTTCCCGGGGACCGAACGCCGGTTCGAGCGCTTCACGGACGTGATCGACGAAATCGTGTCCTCACGCATCTGGGCCGGGATCCACTTCCGGACGGCGGACGAGCAGGCCGCCTGGCTCGGCAAGAAGGTTGCGAACTGGACGTCGAGCCACGAGCTCAAGCCGGTGCACGGCCACTGAGGTTCGACTAGGCGAAGCGGCGGCGCGCGTTCTCGAGCGCCGCCGCGACGCCGCCTGGCCCGGGGGCAGCACGCGTGCCCGCGTCGGCCGGAGGCTCGAAGCTTCCGTCGCGGACCGACGCCGCGATCCGCTCGTGGGCGTCGCGAAACGGAACGCCTTCGCGAACGAGCGCTTCTGCAGCGTCGGTCGCGAGGAGCAGCGGATCGGCGCACGCAGCGGCGAGCCGCCCGCGGTCGAACGTCAGCTCGGCCACGAGCACGCGGAGCGCCTCGAGGCTGAGCAGCGCGTCGCGCCGCGCGGCGAACACGGGCGGCTTGTCCTCCTGCAGGTCGCGGTTGTAGGAGAGCGGGAGCCCCTTGACGGTCGCGAGCAGCCCCGTGAGCCGGCCGAGCGCCGTGCCCGCCTTCCCGCGCACGAGCTCGGCGACGTCGGGGTTGAGCTTCTGCGGCATCGCCGACGAGCCCGTCGCCGCCGACTCGGGGAGGCGGACGAAGGCGAACTCGCTCGTCGACCAGAGGACGATCTCCTCGCCGATTCGGGAGAGGTGCGACGCGAGGAGCGCGCACGCGTAGAGGTAGTCGAGCGCGAAGTCGCGGTCCGCGACGGCGTCGAGCGAGTTCCGCATCTGCTCACCCGACGCAGCAGGAAGGTCGAGCGTCGACCCGGCGAGCGCCGCCGCGCCGAGCGGCAGCGGCTTCGCCTGCTCGCCCGCGAACCGGAACCGCGTGCGGTCGCGGTCGAGCATCTCGACCCACGCGAGCAAGTGGTGGCCGACGGTCACGGGCTGCGCACGCTGCAGGTGCGTGTAGCCGGGAAGCGGGGTGTCGGCCTCCTGCTCCGCACGGTCGAGCATCACGTTGACGAACCGCTCGATGGTCTCGACGGCCTCGGCGCACGCGTCGGCGACGTAGAGCCGGAACGCGGTCGCGACCTGGTCGTTCCGCGACCGGCCGGCCTGGATCTTCCGTCCAAGCTCTCCCAGTTGCACCTCGATCGCGGTGTGCACGTCCTCGTGCCCGGGCTCCCACGCGAGCCCGTCGAGCTGCCGCTCGACCTCGCGGAGCTCGTCGGCGGTCAGGATCCCCGCCGCGGCGAGCCGTCGGACGTGCAGCCGCGTCCCCTCGACGTCGTAGAGGAAGAGCTCGGCGTCGTCCGCGCGCAGCAGCTCCTCGACCTCGCGCGCGAGGCCCGTCCCGACGCGACCGGACCAGAGCGTCATGCGTGCGCGAGCTTCCGTTCGCGTGCCGCGGCGAGCTCGACCTCGAGCGCGGCGATCCGGATGAAGCCCTCCGACGCCTCGTGCGGGAACGTCTCGCCGGTGCCGTACGACGCGAGCGTCTCGGCGTAGAGCGCGTGCTCGGAACGGCGGCCGGTCACGACGGCGCCACCCGGCTGCAGTGCGAGTCACACCTCGCCCGTGACGAGCGTCTGCGTCACCTCGAAGAAGGCGTCGTATGCGGGGCGCAGCGGGCTGAACCAGAGCCCGTCGTAGAGGAGCTTCGCCCACTTCGGCTCGAGCTCCCGCTTCGCGAAGGCCTCGGCCTTCGT
>DASTHC010000105.1:0-3199 GCA_035718485.1 Gaiellaceae bacterium | reverse complement strand
TCGCGGGAGCAGAGTGAGCACGTTCGTCCTGCTCACGATCACGGGCCTCGGGCTCGGCGCGATGTACTTCCTGATCGCGAGCGGGCTCTCGCTCATCTACGGCCTGATGGGCGTCCTCAACTTCGCGCACGGCGCGTTCCTCAGCGTCGGGGCCTACGCGGCGTGGTGGTTCTCGGACCAGCTGAGCGGGACGATCGGCGCGAGCTGGGTCCGCTTTCTCGTATCGAGCGCGCTGGGGCTCGTCGTGGGCGCGGTGCTCGCCGTGCTCGTCGAGCTCGTGCTCATCCGACCGCTCTACCTACGGCACATCGAGCAGGTGCTCGTGACGGTCGGCCTCTCGCTCGTGCTCGTCGCGCTCCTGCAGGGAATCTGGGGGCCGACGGAGCGGATCTTCGACGTGCCCGGCTGGATGTACGAGACGACGACGGTCCTCGGCGCGCAGGTCCCGAACGACCGCTTCGTCGAGATCGGCGTCGCGGTGCTCGTGCTCCTCGGGCTGCTCGGCTTCCTCCGCTACACGCGCTACGGGCTGATCATCCGTGCGGGCGTCGAGAACCGCGCGATGGTGACGGCGCTCGGGATCGACGTGCGCAAGGCGTTCACGCTCGTCTTCGCGCTCGGCGGGATCGCCGCTGCGCTCGCCGGTGTGCTCTCGGGCGTCTACTTCGGCGCGATCGACCCGGAGCGCGGCACCTCGCTCCTCATCTTCGCGTTCATCGTGGTCGTGATCGGCGGGCTCGGCTCGATCACCGGCTCGGCGGTCGCGGCCGTCGTCGTCGGGCTGACGCAGCAGTACGCGAACTACTATGCGTCGTCGGGCGTCGGCGACCTTGCGGTGATCGCACTGCTCGCGCTCACGCTGCTGATTCGTCCGAGCGGCTTCGCCGGGAAGTGGCAGGTGGCGCATTGAGACGCGTTGTCGGGATCGTCGTGCCGCTCGCGGTGCTCGTCTTCCTCGCGCTCGTGCCGAGGCTCTCGTGGGACACGCACGGGCTCTTCTCGTCGACGCTCGACAGCCCCGGGACGCTGACGGTGCTCGGGCTTTGCCTGATCTTCTCCGGGGTCGCCATGAGCTACGACCTGCTGTTCGGCCACACGGGCCTGCTCTCGTTCGGGCACGCGCTCTACTTCGCCGCCGGCGTCTACGTGATGGCCATGGCGCTCGACCGCTGGTCGCTCTGGCAGTCGCTCGCGGTCACGGCGCTCGTCGGAATCGCGCTGCCGGTGGTCGTCGGCGCGATCAGCCTCCGCGTCGGCGGGATCGCCTTCGCGATGGTGACGCTCGCGTTCGCGCAGGCTGGTGCCGTGC
Organism: Gaiellaceae bacterium; assembly: GCA_035718485.1. GTDB lineage: Bacteria > Actinomycetota > Thermoleophilia > Gaiellales > Gaiellaceae > JACCTU01. The sequence continues at coordinate 1,890 of DASTHC010000105.1, read as the reverse complement.
TCGTGCAGAAGAACCCGAACAACCTCACGGGCGGGGAGGAGGGGCTGCCGCTCGCGTACGAGAAGCTGCCGAGCTCGCTCGTCGGTGTGGTCAACACCAAGCACCTCTACTGGCTCGCGCTCGGCTACCTGGTCGTCGCCGTGCTCGCGACGCGCTGGGCGCTCGCGTCGTCGCCCGGGCACGTGTGGCACGCGATCCGCGAGAACGAACAGCGCGTCGAGGTGATCGGCCTGCCGCCGTTCCGCTTCAAGCTGATGTCGTTCGTGCTCGCCGCGTTCCTCGCGACGGCCGGCGGAGTCGTCTACCTGCTGCTGCTCGGCACCGGCGCGTCCCCGCAGGTCGTGGCGGCGTCGTTCACGCTCTCGCTGCTCGTGATGGTCGTGATCGGCGGAACCGGGACGGCGTGGGGGCCGGTGCTCGGCGCGTTCCTCTACACGTTCCTCGACCAGCGGCTCCCCGCGTTCGTCGACAACCCGCGGATCCACGACCTGCCGAGCGTCCTGCGCGTCCCGCTCTCGGAGCCGCTGTTCGTCCTCGGGTCGCTCTTCATCCTGATCGTGTTCTTCCTACCCGGCGGCCTCGCCGGGATCGGGCGCCGCGGGCGTCGGCGCGGGCTGCGGATGCTGGAGTCGCGCGTCGGCCGCGAGGCGGAGGCGGGAGCATGAGCACCGTCGCGCACGCCCGGAGCGGCGACGTCGCGATCGCGTACGAGACGGTCGGCGACGGCCCGCCCTTGCTGCTGATGCAGGGGCTCGGGTACGCGCGGCGCGGCTGGGGGCCGGCGATCGAGCAGCTCGCGTCGTCCTTCCGCGTGACGTTCTACGACAACCGCGGGATCGGCGAGAGCGACAAGCCCGCCGGGCCGTACACGGCGCGCGATCTCGCCGACGACGCCGTCGCCGTGCTCGACGCGGTCGGCGAGGCGCGTGCGCACGTCGTCGGTGCGAGCCTCGGCGGGATGGCGGCGCAGGAGCTGGCGATCGGCTTCCCGGAGCGCGTCGACAGGCTCGTGCTCGCCTGCACGACGCCGGGCGGCGCGGACGCGTACCCGCTCCCGGCGCCGACGCTCGCGCTGTTCGCCGAGGCGCCGACGCTTGCGCCGGAGGTGGCGCTGCGGAAGTTCGTCGCGAACTCGCTGAGCGACGGCGCGCCGGACGAGCTCGTCGAGGAGATCTTCCGGTGGCGGCTCGCAAACCCGCCGGATCCGGCCGGCTGGCAGGCGCAGGCGGCCGCGGGGACGACCTACGACGGCGCCGGGCGTGCGCGCGAGATCTCCACGCCGACGCTCGTCGTGCACGGCACCGACGACAACGTCGTCGACACACGGAACGCGGAGCTGCTCGGGACGCTGATTCCAAACGCACGCGTCGAACTCCTCGAAGGGTGCGGACACCTCTGCTTCTGGGAGCAGCCCGAGCGCTTCGCGCGCGTCGTCGAGGAGTTCCTGTCGTGAGCGACCGGCTGACGCTCGCGCGGTGGCTCACCGATCGTGCGCGCACGACGCCCGAGCGCGTCGCCGTCGACTACCACGACCGGGAGGTGGCGTACGCCGAGCTCGAGGACATGGCCGGCCGGTTCGCGGCGTCGTTCGCGGCGCGTGGGCTGTCGCGCGGTGACCGCGTCGCGACGCTGACCGGGAACACACCGGAGCACGTCGCGGTGTTCTTCGCGTGCGCGAAGCTCGGCCTGATCCTCGCGCCGCTCAGCTGGCGCCTTTCGGCGCCGGAGCTCGCCTATCAGCTCACCGATGCGGAGCCGGCGCTCTTCCTCGTCGAGGACGAGTACGCCGACCTTGCGGGCGCCACCGGCCACCAGGCGGAAGCGCTCGCCGTGCCGGGAGTAAGTGGCTCAGAGCCACAAACTCCGGCCCGCGACCACGATCCGCTGCTC
>DASTHC010000104.1:0-6302 GCA_035718485.1 Gaiellaceae bacterium | reverse complement strand
TGAACTTCAACTCCTTGTGAGCCATTCGATCCTTTCCCTCCCTACCTACGCGTTTGCCATCTCGCGGTCGCCGACGACCTTGGCCAGGACGTCCGACTCGCGCAGGATCAGGACCTCGTCGGAGCCGAGCTTGATCTCGGTCCCCCCGTACTTGGAGAAGATGACCTCGTCACCCTCGTCCACGTCCATCTTGATGTACTCGCCGTCTTCGTCCCGCGGGCCCGGCCCGACCGCCAGCACGCGACCGCGCTGGGGCTTTTCCTTGGCCGTGTCCGGCAGCACGATCCCGCTCGCCGTCGTCTCCTCTTCATCGAGGACCTCGACGATCAAGCGGTCACCGAGCGGCTGGAGATTCATACGCTTTCCCTCCGTCTTTGGCGACTTTGTGACACCTTCGGCACTCTCTAGGCTTGAGTGCCAGCCCATTCTAACCGGCCTCGAGGGGATTCCGCAAGCGACGGGTACTACCGTGTTACAAGCGCACGATGAAGCGTGAGTTCTCGGCCGGCGGCGTCCTCGTCCGCTCGATGGCGGGCCGGCAGTGGCTCGCAGCGGTGCGGCCGGGAGGGAAGCCGGAAGGCGTCTGGGCGCTCCCGAAAGGGCTGATCGACCCGGGCGAGGGCGCTCAGCAGACCGCGCTCCGGGAGGTCGCGGAGGAGACGGGGCTCGAGGGAGAGCCGGTGGGGAAGCTCGGCGATGTGCGCTACGTCTACACCTGGGACGGCGAGCGCATCTTCAAGATCGTCAGCTTCTTCCTCGTCCGCTACCGGCGCGGCCGGATCGGCGACATCCCGCCCGAGCACCGACACGAGGTGGCGGAGGCCCGGTGGCTCCCGCTGGAGGACGCGCCGAGGCTCCTGGCCTACAAGGGCGAGAAGGAAATGGCGCAGAAAGCGCTTATGATGCTCGCGGCCGGCGACCCTTCGTGAACACCATGTATGCACTCAACTTCTACTCGCCGATGGTCGCCGACCAGCTGCGGAGCCATCGCAAGACGGCCACCATCCGCCTCGGGGACAAGTCCTCGAAGTACAAGAAGGGGATGGTCGTCTCGGTCCTGACCGGGGTGCGGTTCGGGCCGCGGGAGAAGGTCTTCGACGCGGTGATCGACAAGGTCGAGGTCAAGCAGCTCCAGGATCTGTCACCCCGCGAGATCGAGCACGACAACCCCGAGATCCGCCGCCCGGAGGAGATGGCGACGTTCCTGTCGCAGCTCTACAACCGGGAGGTCGCGCCGGAGAGCACGGTGACCGTGATCCGGTTCTCGCAGATCGTTAGCCGTCTCGCCTGATCCGCAGTCCCAGGAGATCGTCAGGCCGCAGTGCGGCGTCGCACGTCTCGCAGTGGGTCGCGAAGGCGGACGTGAACCGGGCACTACAGGCGGGGCACTCGGAGAGGACAGGCCCGCCGCATTGCGGGCACTCCGTCGGGAGCTCCTGCTCGAGCTCCTCGAAGTAGCGGAGCGCGTGCCCGCACCGAAGGCAGAACGCGGCCCAGTGACCGAGCGTGTTTCGACGCTCCTCGATCAGCCAGTCGGGCGGCCGTCGTGCTCTCATCCGGCTCAGGCTAGTCGTTAGAGTCTTTCCGACCAGTCCATCGACGGGGGTTTGCGCATGGCAATCAGAGAGGCCGAGCCGGTCGCCTCGCTGAACGAAGTACGAGAGGCGGGCCTCGACCACGAGGACCTCCTCCAGATCTACCGCAACATGGTGCTCACACGCGGGATCGAGGAGCGCGGCCACATCCTCTACCGCCAGGGCAAGATCCCCGGGTCCTTCTACACGGGCCGCGGCAACGAGGCCGCGTCCATCGGGGTCGCGATGGCGATGACCGCCGAGGACGTCGGGACGCCGCTCCATCGCGACATGGGCGTTCACGTGACCCGCGGCGTCGAGCCGTGGCGGATCTTCGCGCAGTACATGGGCCGGCGCGACGGGCCGACGAAGGGCAAGGACGGCAACGTCCACATGGCCGACGCGCGCCTCGGGATGATCGCGATGGTCAGCCACCTCCCCGCGATGCTCCCCGTCGCGACGGGCTGCGCGCTCGCGTTTCGCATTCGTGAAGAGCGACGCGTCGCGGTCGGCTGGTTCGGTGAAGGAGCCTCGGCGCGCGGCGACACGCACGAGTCGATGACGTTCGCCGGCACACGCCGGCTGCCGGTCGTCTTCGTCTGCGACAACAACCAGTGGGCCTACTCGACGCCGACGCACCTCGAGTACGCGACGGAGCACGTCGCGGACCGCGCGTCCGCCTACGGCTTCGACGGCGTCGTCGTCGACGGCACCGACGTGCTCGCGGTCTACCGCGAGGCGAAGCGCGCGATCGAGAAGGCGCGCGGCGGCGGCGGGCCGACGCTCCTCGAGTGTCAGACGCTGCGCATGGAGGGGCACGCCGTCCACGACGACGCGTTCTACGTGCCGAAGGAGCTCTTCGAGGAGTGGGCGAAGCGCGATCCGCTCGAGCGCTTCCGGATCTGGCTCCAGGAGCACGCGAACATGACGACGGAGGAAGAGGAAGAGATCGCCGCCGGCGTCAAGCGGCTCCTGAACGAGGCGCTCCAGCGCGCGGAGGAGTCGCCGCTGCCGGATCCGTCCGAGCTGCTCGAGGGCGTCTACGCCACGCCCGAAGACCTCGACACGCCGCACCACAAGTGACAGTGGCAGAGCGCACGTACCTCCAGGCAATCAGCGACGGGCTCCGGCAGGAGATGCGGCGCGACAAGCGCGTGTACGTGATCGGCGAGGACGTCGGCGTCTACGGCGGCGCGTTCAAGGTCACGCTCGGCTTCCAGGAGGAGTTCGGGCCGTGGCGCGTGATCGACGCGCCGCTCGCGGAGACCGCGATCGTCGGCTCGTGCACCGGCGCGGCGATCATGGGACTGCGCCCGGTCGCGGAGATGCAATTCGCGGACTTCGTGTCGTGCGCGTGGGACCAGCTCGTGACCGTCGCCGCGAAGCAGAACTGGCGCGTCGGGACGCCTGTGCCGATCGTCATCCGCTGCCCGTCGGGCGGCGGCTTCTCGGGCGGGCCGTTCCACTCGCAGAACCCCGAGTCGTCGTTCGCGCACATCCCAGGCCTCAAGGTGGTTTGCCCCGCGACCCCGGAGGACGCGAAGGGCCTCCTCGTCTCGGCGATCGAGGACCCGAACCCTGTGCTCTACATGGAGCACAAGCACCTCTACCGGCGGATCAAAGCCGAGGTGCCGGAAGAGCGCTACACGGTTCCGATCGGGAAGGCGCGCACGCACCGGGAAGGCGAGGACGTCACCGTCGTCACCTGGGGCGCGATGGTCTACACGGCGGAGGAGGCGGCGAAGCAGCTCGACGACGTCTCGGTCGAGATCCTCGACCTCCGCTCGATCCTGCCGTGGGACAAGCAGGCCGTGCTCGAGTCGGTCCGGAAGACGTCGAAGGTGCTCGTGCTGCACGAGGACACGCGTACGGGCGGCTTCGGCGCCGAGATCGCGGCCACGATCGCCGAGGAGGCGTTCGAGGATCTCGACGCGCCGGTGAAGCGCATCGCCGCGCCGGACACGCCGGTCCCGTTCTCGCCGCCGCTCGAGAAGGCGTTCATCCCGCAGGTCGAAGGCGTCGCGAAAGAACTCAAGGAGTTGGTGGATTACTGATGGCCGTTGCAGGCGCAACAGACGTCGTCATGCCCCAGATGGGCGTCTCCGTCTCCGAGGGGACGATCACGAAGTGGCTCAAGCAGGTCGGCGAGACGATCAACGCCGACGAGAGTCTGCTCGAGATCTCGACGGACAAGGTCGACACCGAGGTGCCCTCGCCCGCGACGGGCGTCCTCGCCGAGATCCTCGTCCCGGAGGGTGAGACGGTCGAGGTCGGCACGAAGCTTGCCGTGATCGCGCCCGAGGGCGCCGAGGTCGCGCCGGCGCCCGCGCCGAGCGACGGCGGCGTGCCGGAGCCCGCGACCGCGCAGGCGGCGGCCGAGGCCAATGCCGCGAGCGACGCACCCACGACGACGCCGACGGCCGAGACGGTCGAGGAGGCGCGACCCGCGCCGGCCGTTGCGTCCGAGACGACGACCGACGCGAGCGGCAACGGCAAGAGCTTCGTCTCGCCGGTGGTGGCGCGCATCGCGTCGGAGCACAACGTCGATCCTGGCCAGGTCGAGGGCACCGGCCGTGGCGGTCGCGTGACGAAGAAGGACATCCTGGACTTCATCCAGCGGGGCGCGCCCGCTCAGGTGGCGCCGGCTGCTCCTGCACCGCCCGCACCGCCCGCTGCACCGCCCGCACCCGCACCTGCACCCGCGGCCGAGCCGGCCGCTCCGGCGCCCGCTCCCGCAGCGAAGGCTCCTGCGCCCGCGGCGCCCGCACCGGTGACCGCGCAGGTCGGCGAGAAGCTCGAGCCGATGAACGCGATGCGCCGCGGCATCGCCGAGCACATGCGCCGGTCGCTCGACACGTCGGCGCACGTCACGAGCGCGATCGAGGTCGACATGTCGCGCGTCGTCCCGATCCGGGAGAAGCTGAAGAAGGAGATCCAGCGCGACTACGGCGTCAACCCGACGTACCTCGCGTTCGTGGCGCGCGCCGTCGTCGACACGCTTCGCGAGTACCCGTGGGTGAACGGCGAGATCCGCGGCGACCAGATCGTGACGCGGCCGTACGTCAACCTCGGGTTCGCGGTCGAGCTCACCGACGGCAAGGGCCTCATCGTCCCCGTGCTGAAGAACGCGGAGACTCTCAACCTGCTCGGGATCGCAAAGGGCGTCGCCGATATCGCGCAGCGCGCCCGCGACAAGAAGCTCAACCCCGACGAGGTGCAAGGCGGGACGTTCACGATCACGAACCCGGGCGGCTACGGCACGTTCCACGGCACGCCCGTGATCAGCCAGCCGCAGGCGGCGATCCTCGGCACGTACGCGCTCGTGAAGCGGCCGTGGGTCGTCCAGGACGAGATTGGCCAGGACGTGATCGCGATCCGGCCGATCATGAACCTGACGCTCACGTACGACCATCGCCTGATCGACGGCGCGCTCGCCGGCCGGTTCCTGCGCGACCTGCGCAAGAAGCTCGAGACCTGGGGCGAGTCGGACTACTAGCCGCGGTCGCCGCGGCAGCGGCGCTCGCGATCGTCGCGTTCGTGCTCCTGCGCGACGACGGCACCGAGAGCGCGGGTCGGCGAATCGAGCGTTGCGGGGATCGCGCGGCGTGCCTGCGTGCCGTGTACAACGACGCCGTCGAGCGCGGCGAGGTCGTCCAGGTGCTCGACGCGCTCGAGCAGCGCGGCGGGGACTGCCATCTCGAGGCGCACCGACTCGCCCACGCGGTCTACCGCGACCTCGGCGACGTGGAGCGCACGTTCCTGCTCGGCGGGCCGCAGTGCCGCTTCGGCTATCTGCACGGCGCTGTCGAAGCGTCGGGCGCGACAGCGACGACGTCGGCCCGCTCCGTGCGGGGAGTCGCGGTGCCCGCGTGCGGCCGCTTCCGCAATCCGGTGCAGCAGCGCGCATGCGCCCACGGCTTCGGGCACGCACTGATGCTGCGGACCGCGAACGACCTTCGAGTCTCCGTCGCGGGATGTCGCGAGGCGGACGAGCGCTACGCACTCTCGGCGCCGTCGTGTCTCGCCGGCGTAATGATGGAGAACAGCCTCCGATACTCGGAATCGAAGCGGTTCGCCGCAGCGTCGGAGCGGGGTTGTGCCGCGGTCGCCGGCTCAAAGCCGCTCACGGAGCTCTGCTTCGACAACGTCGGGATCGTCGCTGCGCTCGCCGTCGGCCACGACGCGCAGCGGGCCGCGGCGCTCTGCCGCGGGCTCGCGCGCGTCGAGCAGCGGGCGCTGTGCGAGGCGGGTGCGAAGGGCGAGATCGCGGAGGCCGCGCGGGGCTAGCCGCCGAGCACGGCCTGCGTCTGCGTGACACGGGCGACGTGCTTCCCGTCGGCGTCGCGCAGGTCCGTCTCGACGACGATCGTCGTTCGGCCCTTGTGGAGTACGCGCGAGGCGGCCTCGACGTGGCCCGAGGCGACCGGCCGGAAGAAGTTCGTCTTCGACTCGATCGTCGCCGTGGCGCTCGCGCCTTCCGGGAGGTTGAGATAGGCGAGAATTGCGCCGGTCGAGTCCGCGAGCGTCATCAATGCGCCGCCGTGGAGGATCCCGCCCGCCGTGCAGCGCCGCGCGTCCCAGGTGAGTCGCGCGCGCACCTCGTCCGGCGATGCGTCGACGAGCTCGACGCCCAACTCGACGGCGAACGGCATCGCGGCCAGAAGATCCATCCGGGTACGCTGGTTCGGTGGGCAGGGGCGCGTACCTCCTGAACCTCGGCGAGACGCC
>DASTHC010000103.1:0-15386 GCA_035718485.1 Gaiellaceae bacterium | reverse complement strand
GTCGAGGCGGCCGTAGTGGTCCGCGACGTCGCCGACGATGCGCGTCGGCGCTTCAGGTTCGGCGAGGTCGCCCCAGACGGGGTGCAGCGTGCCGTGCTCGCGCAGCTCGTCGGCGGTCTGCGTGTCCTCGCTGTGCGTGACGAGGCCGAGCGCGTAGCCGTCGCGCAGCAGACGCTCGGCGACGGCGCGGCCGATGCCCTTGTTCGCGCCGGTGACGACCGCGACGCGGTCCGTCATGCCGCCGGCGCGGCCATCGCTTCGGCGAGCTGCATCCTCGAGGAGATGCCGAGCTTGCGATATGCGCTGCCCAGGTGGACTTCGACCGTCTTCGGCGTCACGAAGAGAGCTTGCGCGATCTCGCGGTTCGTCAATCCTTCCGCGGCCATCCGGGCGACGCGTGACTCGCTCGGGGTGAGCGACTCCGCGCCGGAGACGGCGGTCGTTCTCGGTCGTGCGCCGCTCGCGAGCAACTCCTCCCTTGCCTGCTCGGCGAGCCCGGTCGCACCGCACGCGGTCGCGAGCTCGAGCGCACGGCGCAGGTGGTCGCGGCCCTCGGCGCGCTGGTTGCGCCGGCGCAGCGACGCACCGAGCTCGTAGAGCGCACGCGCCCGCGCGAGCTTCGCGGGCGACCCCTCGAGGATCGCGAGCGCCTCGTGGAGGTGCGGCTCGCCTTCCACGCCGCCGACGACGACGCCGAGCGTCGTGAGCGCGATTCCGAGCGCACGCGGCGCGCCCCAGCTCCTCTGCGCTTCGAGCTCCTCGCGCGCGAGCTCGAGCGCACGCTCGCGGTCGCCGAGCTCGAGCAGCGTTCGCGCGGCGTGGACGCGCCACGACCCCCACGCGCTGTTGCCGACGTGCAGCGCTTGGATGTGGCGCCCGAGCTCGAGCAGCTCGTTCAGGCCCTCCTCCCGTTCGCCCTTCGCGATGCGGATCGACCCGCGCGAGGTTCGGTAGAAGAAGAAGTGTCCGCTGGTCGTGACGTCCTGCGGGACCGGCAGCAGACCGAGCGCCTCGTCGGCAGCCTCGACGTCGCCGGCGTCCAGCAGCGCCTGAGCCAGGAACGCCGTGGCGTACGGGTACGCAGCTTGATTCTCGACCGTCCGCGCGAGCTCGACCGCCTGACGCAGGTCGTCGATCGCCTCTCGAAGGTCGCCCAGGCGCACCTTCGTGTAGCCGCGGAACACGTGCACGGGCGCCGCCGTGAACGGATCGCCGCGGCGGCGGGCCTCGGCGAGCGACGCGTCGTACGCCTCGATCGCGTCGTTGAAGTGGTCGGCCATCGCCAGCGTGAACGCCGCGTAGTGGAACGCGACCGTGTTGCCGCGCTGGAGGATCCCGCCGTCGAGCGAGCGTCGGGCGTATTCGACGGACGCCACGCGGTCGAGCCCTCGGCGCGCGCCCATGAAGCCGAGGCTGGCCAGCAGCATCCGGCTGCCGAGGCCGCCGGAGAGCTCGTCGACTCGGATGCGCTCGAGATGCTCGACCGCGATCGGGAGAAACTCGGGCTCCCACCACGCGGAGCTGATCACCTCCGCCTCGAGTCGCTCGCGGAGGTCGCGGGCGTCTTCGGGAAGGCCTTCGATCGCGTCCCTGAACACGTCGAGCGCCGTGACGTGGTCGCCGGTGTACCAGAGCGCGCGTCCGTACTCGAGCGCGCACTCCGCGCGCGCCGTCGGATCGTGCTCGAGCTCGGTCGCCTCTCGGAGGTGCTCGGAGGCCGCGCGGCCGTCGATCCGAAGCTCGGCCGAGCCGAGCTCGAAGAGCACGCGCGGACGCTCCTCCTGCGTCGGCGGCTCCTCGGCCGCGCGCCGGAGGTACGAGACCGCGGTGTCGGACACCCCTTGCGCGAGCGAGCGCGCCGCGGCCTCGCGGAGCGTCGCCACGACGAACGGATCGCCCGCCGGATCGCTGAGGAGAAGGTGCGCGGCGATCCGCTCGGGCGAGCCCCCGGTCGCGGCGACGATGTCTGCCGCGCGCCGGTGCGAGCCAGGGCGTGCAGGGTGCGGGATCTGCTCGTAGACCGAGGCGCGCACGACCGGGTGCACGAACTGGAGCGGCCGGCCGATGCGGACGAGATCCACGCGGGCCAGCTCGGCCGCCGCCGCGTGCGCTTCGCTGCGGTCGATCTCTGCGAGCTCGGCGACCTGGTCGATCTCGGCGTCGACGCCGAGCACGGCGATGGCCGATGCGAGCCGTCCCGTGGCGGGACCGAGGCGCGAGAGGCGCAGGCTGACCGCTCGCGACACCGCTTCCGGCCCGATCTCGTGCACGTGCGAGGCCATTGCGGCGGTCGGCGCGGCACCCTCCTGCGCGAGCGTGTCGAGCAGCGCACGGAGGAAGAGCGGGTTGCCGCCGGTCGCCGCGCACGCCGCGTCGAGGAACGCCTCCTCGGGCTCGCCGGCGAGCACCTCGCGCGCGAGCGTCGCCGCGGCGCGCTTCGTCAGCGGCCCGGGTTTGAGCGGGAGCGCCGTCGGGTCGGTGAGGATCTGGGTCAGGAGGTCCGGCTCGCGTCCCTGCGCGGCGGGTCGCGACGCGACGAAGACGCGAAGCGACACGCCCTCCAGCCGCGGCGCGAGATAGCAGAGCCAGCGCAGCGTCGCCGCGTCGGCCCAGTGGAGGTCGTCGACGACGAGCAGCGTCGGTGTGCGCGCGCCGACGTTCGCGGCGAGCCAGTAGAGGCCGTGCAGCATCGCGAAGCTCACGTCCTCGCCCGCGTTCAGCGCCGCAGCGAGCTCGGACTCGTCGAAGAGTCGTTCGGCGAACGCGGCCGGACCCGCGAGCAGGTCGGCGCGCTCGGTCGCCGTCGCAGTCGCGAGCACCGGCTCGAACAGCTGCCGGACCACGCCGTAGCCGAAGTCCTGCTCGAGCTCCGCGCCGCGTGCGAAGAGCACCTGCAGCCCCGCGTCGGCCGCGGCGTCGCGCGCGGCGAGGACGAGGCGCGTCTTGCCGATGCCGGCGCGGCCCTCGAGCACGACGAACCCCTCGGTCAGCTGATCGCGAACGAGCGCCTCGATCGTCGCGATCTCCCGCTCACGTTCGAGCAAGGCGAGCCGCGGGTCGCCGGTCGCGCGCAGTCGCGAGGGCATCACAACGGTGTGGTCGGGGTCGGCGGTGAGCGAGTAGAGCCGGCGGCGTCCTTCGAACCCCGCGAGCGGCCACTCCCCGAGGTCGTTCAACCGGAGCGTCTCCTCGAGGTCGTCGCCCACGAGGGCGGCCGTCGTCGCCGAGAGAAGGATGTGCCCGCCGTCCGCGGTCTGCGCGAGCCGCGCGGCCTCGTGCACAGCGAGCCCGACGTACCCGCTGTCGCCGACGTCCGCGTCGCCGGTGTGAATGCCGAGACACACGCGCAAGGAGGCGTCGTGCGGCCAGTCCGATGCCTCGGCGGCGCGGCGCAGCTCGACTGCCGCGGCGATCGCGTCCGCGGCCCGCTCGAACACGGCGAAGAACCCGCTCCCGTGGCGGTCGACCTCGATTCCGCCGTGCTCCGCGAGCACCGAGCGGACGAGCGCGTTGTGGAACGAGAGCGTGTCCTCGTAGCGGTCGCGGCCGAGCTCCTCGAGGACACGCGTTGACCCCTCGATGTCCGTGAACAGGAAGGTGACGGTTCCCGCAGGAAGGTCGCGTCTGGCGGACACGCTCGGCGATCGACGCTACTCCCCAGCCTTCCGGGCCACAAGTCTGGACTGGACAAGCACGCCGCGGCGTTCTACGTTCGCTCCGAGACGTGGCGGCGGATCGGGGTTCTGCGGCGAAGACCGATCCTGCGTTCCGGCACTGGCTCCGCGAGCTCCGCGAGCGGGCCGGCCTGACGCAGGAGCAGTTGGCGCACGCCGTCGGCACCGATCGGCGCAACATCCGGCGCTGGGAGGTCGACGGCCACGACCCCGCGGGCTCGATGCTGATGCGGGTGCTCGACGCCGTCGGGGTGCAGCTCGTGCCGTCGCCTCCGGGCGAGCTGCCGCGTGCGGTCAACACCGAGCTCCGCGAGCTCAGGGCACGCTTGCGGGAGTCGGCCGACGAGGCCACTCGACGGCACGACGAGCTCCTCCGACTGATCGACGCACAGCGCGAGCGCGTTGCCGGGATCAGCGGTCGTCGAGAGGAGCTGTCTCCGCGGCGCGAATGATCGCGTCCTCGAGGCGGCGGAGCAGGTCGTCCGCCTCGTGAAGCGACCGCCGCACGCGCGCGACGTCAATCAGCCAGGCGCCCGGCGGCAACCCGCGCTCCTCGAGTGCCTGGACGATCTCGTCCGCGAGCTCCGACCGGTTTCCGGTGCGGTCATCCGTTCGCATTGGTTGTTCCTCGGCACGGCGAGGTGATCGCTGAAGCGCCGCGGCGGTCCGCGCGGACAGATGCGCAGGTTCGGATGTCCGGTCAGCTGCACGGGATCGTCACGTCACGTGCTCCGTCACGGCGGCCGCGCGCTGTTCGGATCGCGTCCTCGAGCGCGGGCGCGGGGTGGCCGTTCGCGCGGCGGAGCCGCTCGATCAGCTCCGAGGCGTCCGCGCCCGAGGTCGGAAACTCCTCGCCCAGTCGCTCGCACAACGCCGCCGCGAGGGCGTACACCTGGCGGACGGTCGGCCTTCGGTCCCCGAGCCGGGCTGGAGCTTCCATCTCCGTTCATGGAAGCGCACGGCAGGCGAACACCGTGTGCCGACTCTGCAACAAAAAAACGCCGAGTCCGTCGCGGCTCCGTGTTCCGCCCGACTGACCTTGCCTTGCGGCTTGATCCGTTGGGCTGAACTCTTCGCCGCGCCGTTCTCGGCGCTCGCGGAGTATGCCATGGATCGCGTCGGTGTCAAACTTCGATCGACGATGGCGCACGCGAAGCACACGAACTCGATGAACGGCGAGGTCGGCGCGCTCGAGAACCTCAAGCGAGTGCTCGAGTCATAGCCGCCGGCGGACGTCCCGACCGGCTCGAGCGGCTGCCGCAGCAGTACTTCACCGCACTGCTCGGACGCGTCGTCGCCGAGGCGGCGAAGGACGGCGAGCCGCTCGTCAACTTCGGCCGAGGCAATCCGGAGGTCGGTCCTCCACCGCACGTGATCGAGGCTGCGCAACGCGCAGTCGCGGACGAGCGGTCGCACGGCTATCCGGAGTTCCGCGGCATGCCCGAGCTGAAGGAGGCCGTCGCGGCGCGATACCGCGACCTCTACGGCGTCGAGCTCGACCCCGGGAGCGAGGTCGCGGTCGTTCCCGGGACGAAGACGGCGCTCGTCGAGCTCTGCCTCGTCCTCGCGGAGCATGGCGAGCGGGTGCTGCTGCCCGACCCGGGCTATCCGGACTACACGTCGGGCGTCGCGCTCGCGGGCGCTGAGCTCGGCGCGCTGCCGCTCGAAGCGCCCGACTGGACGCCGGACTTCGACGCGGCGGACGCCGCACGCGTCGCCTACCTCAACTTCCCGTCGAATCCCTGCGCGGTCGCGGCGCCGCCCGGCGTCTTCGCGTCCGCCGTCGCCTGGGCCGAACGGCACGGCGCGGCGATCGTCCACGACTTCGCCTACGGCGACCTCGTCTTCCACCGCCGCGCGCCGGAGAGCTTCCTTGCGACCGACGGCGCGAAGCAGGTCGGCGTCGAGATGTTCTCGATGTCCAAGTCGTACGGGATGGCCGGGTGGCGGCTCGGGTTCGTCGTAGGGAACGCGGAGATCGTCGAGCGGATCAACCTGCTCCAGGATCACAACCGAGCGGGCGTCTTCCGCGGCGTGCAGGAGGCCGGCCTCGCCGCGCTGAGCGGACCGCAGGCCTCCGTCGAGGAGCGGCGCGCCCGGTACGAGGAACGCCGCGACCGCGTGCTCGCGGCGCTGGCCGTTCCGGCCGTCAGCGAAGGCACGTTCTACGTTTGGATCAGGCTGCCCGACGACGTGACGGCCGAGCAGCTGCTCACCGAGCACCGGCTTGCGCTCGCGCCCGGCGACGGGTTCGGACCGCACGGCGCCGGCTGGGCGAGGATCTCCCTCGCCGTGACGGACGAAGTGTTCGAGCTCGGTCTCGCGCGACTGGCTCAAGCGCTGGCGGGTAAGACGGTCACGCGATGAGCGTTGCGGAGCGCACCGCGGTCGACTGGCTGCTCGCGTCGAGCGAACCGGCCGTCAGGTACCTCACCCGCCGCGACCTCCTCGAGGAGGACGCGCACGACGATGCCGCGCGCATCCTCGAGGGCCCGATCGTCCGCACACTGCTCGACGCCCCGAGCGACGGCCATCCCTACAAGAAGTGGACCGGCGCTCACTGGCGGTTGGTCTCGCTCGTCGAGCTCGCGGTGCCGCCGGGCGAGCCGCGCGCCGTCGCAGCCACCGAGCCCGTGCTCGACTGGCTCTGCAGTGACGCACACCGCCGCAGCGTCCGGATCATCGACGGGCTGGCGCGGCGATGCGCCTCACAGGAGGGCAACGCGATCGCCGTGTGCGTTCGGCTCGGTCTCGCCGGTGACGACCGCGTCGAGCTCCTGGCACGGTCGCTCGTGGAGTGGCAGTGGCCGGACGGCGGGTGGAACTGCGACAAGAAGGCAAGCGGGCGGAGCTCGTCGTTCCACGAGTCGCTTCCGCCGATGTGGGGCCTCCACGAGTACGCCGTCGCGACGGGCGCCGAGTGGGCGCGCGATGCAGCAAACCGGGCGGCAGAGATGTTCCTTGCGAAGCGCCTCTTCCGCTCACCCCGCACCGGCGAGGTGCTTCGCCGAAGCTACCTCGACCTCCGCTACCCGCCGTTCTGGCACTACGACGTGCTTCAGGCACTGCTCGTGCTCGCGCGGCTCGGGCTCGTCCGCGACCCGCGCGCCGCCGACGCCCTCGACGAGGTCGAGGCGCGACGTCTCCCCGACGGGCGCTGGCGCCCGAACGGGTACTGGTGGCTGAGGCCTGGCTCGAACGGGAGCAACGTCGAGGTCGTCGACTGGGGACGCGGCGGACCGAGCGAGATGCTCACGCTGAACGCGTTGCGCGTCCTCCGCGCCGCGGGGCGCGCGTGACGATCCCGCAGCTCTGGCGCGAGCGCTTCGGCATCGACGCACCGCGCAATCCGAACCCGGTGCTCGCGGACAGGTAACACCGCGCAGGTTTTCGACCGGTTGGCTACGGCGAAGCCAACGGCGTGGCCGCGCTCGCCTGGATCATCGTCCGGCTCAGACTCGCGATCGTCGCGGCCTGGCTCGTCGCGGCGGTCGCGGCGGTCGCCTACCTGCCGGACCTCCATCAGTCCGGCGACCAGCAGGAGCTGCTCGGCCTCGTGCCCGACAACGCCGAGGCGCTCGCCGCCGGCGTCCGGTCGACCGAGCTCTTCTCGGTGCCCGTGATCGCGGAGACCGCCGTCGTGCAACGCGATCCCGACGGTCTGTCGAGACCTGCCCTCCAGCGCATCGCGCTGCGCGCGAAGCGGATCGCCGACGGGCAGGACCCCGAGCTGCGCGAGATCGAGGCCGCGCTTCCGATCGTGAACCTCGAGAACGTCTTCCCCGGCTCGCGCGAGTCGG
This sequence comes from Gaiellaceae bacterium, assembly GCA_035718485.1. GTDB lineage: Bacteria > Actinomycetota > Thermoleophilia > Gaiellales > Gaiellaceae > JACCTU01. Next base: position 7,912 of record DASTHC010000103.1, on the reverse strand, counting down.
GCACGACCGCGATCACCTTCCTCCACTTCGACCCGTCGAAGACCGACCTCGACGACCAGGACGAGCTCGCGCACCGCTTCGCGGAGAAGTACGTCCGCTTTCCCGACGACGGGCTCGTCGGGGTGACAGGTGTCGTCCCTGCGCGGATGGAAGAGTGGCGACAGATCGCGGCCGGGCTTCCGTGGGTGACCGTCGCGACGATCGCGCTGATCGCGCTGATCCTCGGCATCCACTTCCGATCGCCGGTCGCACCGCTCGTAACGCTCTTCGCCGCCGGTGTCTCGTACGTCGTCTCGCTGCGGACGGTGGGCGTGATCGGCTCGCACCTCGACGTCTCGATCCCGCGCGACGCGGAGCCCGTGCTCGTCGTCCTCCTGCTCGGGGTCGTGACCGACTACGCGATCTTCTTCCTCCACGGGATGCGCGAGCGCCTCGCCGAAGGCGACGAGCGCGTTGCGGCTGCGCAGCGGGCGACGGCCGACAACCTGCCGATCGTCCTCACCGCCGGTCTGATCGTCGCCGGCGGCACGGCCGCGCTCGTCGCCGGTCGGCTCGACTTCTTCCGCGCGTTCGGCCCCGGGATGGCGCTCACCGTGCTGATCAGCCTGCTCGTGGCGGTGACGCTCGTGCCGGCGACGATGGCGATCCTCGGTCGCGCGCTCTTCTGGCCGTCGCGCCGCCTCGAGCCGCCGCGCGAGCGGCCGAGCGCACTCGCGCGCTTCGCGACCGCGCGGCCGGTCGCGCTCGTGATCGCCGCGCTCTCGCTCGCCGGCCTCGCGCTCGCCGCCCGCGGGCTCGCCGAGACGAACCTCGGGCTCACCCAGATCGTGGGCCTTCCGCACGACTCCGAGCCGCGCGTCGCAGAGCGCGCCGCGGCGGCCGGCTTCGCGCCAGGCATCGTCGCGCCGGCCGTCGTCCTCGTCGAGGGTGTCGACAGGCGACTCGACCTCCCTGGACTCGTCCGGCTCGGCCGGTTGCTGGACGACGAGCCCGGCGTTGCGGCGACGGTCGGTCCTGGCAGCGCGGCCGCGCGCGAGGTGCCCGGGCTCGTGCTCTCGGGAAAGGCGCCGGCCGCGCGCTACCTCGTCGTCCTCGACCACGAGCCCCACGGCGGCCCGGCGATCGACACGGTGGATCGCCTGCGCAGCCGGATGCCGTCGCTCCTCGAACGGTCCGGGCTCCCCGACGCACGGGTCTCGTACGCGGGCGACACCGCGCTCGCGGCGGAGACGGTCGACACGATCACCCACGACCTCGTGCGCATCGGCCTCGCCGCCTTCCTCGTCAACTTCCTCCTGCTCGCGCTGTTCCTGCGCTCGCTCGTCGCCCCGCTCTACCTCGTCCTCGCGAGCACGCTCGCCCTCGCGGCGAGCATCGGCCTGACGACCCTCGTCTTTCAGGGCTTCCTCGGCCACGACGAGCTGACGTACTTCGTCCCGTTCGCCGTCGCCGTGCTGCTGCTCTCGCTCGGCTCGGACTACAACGTCTTCGTCGTCGGCCGGATCTGGCAGACCGCCGAGCAGATGCCGCTGCGGGAGGCGGTCGCGACCGCTGCCCCGCGCGCCTCGCGCGCGATCGGCGTCGCGGGCCTCGCGCTCGCCTGCTCGTTCGCGGCTCTCGCGCTGATCGACCTGCGCCAGTTCCGCGAGTTCGCGTTCGCGATGGCCGTGGGCGTCCTGCTCGACGCCTTCGTGATCCGTGCGCTCCTGATCCCGGCGCTGATCTCGCTCGTCGGCGACCTCAGCTGGTGGCCGCGCGCGCCTCGGACCAAAAAAATTCGCCGAGCCGGTTGTGCTTTCGTCCGTTCATCCGACTGACTTTCCGCTTCCGCGTACAGCCGCCCGGATCAACTTCGACCTAGTCACACTCCGTGCTCGGCGCATGGGGAACGTATCCGGTTGCAAGGGGTCCGGCAAGAGCGTGTCCGACGAAAGTTCTCGCAAATTGCGAGTGGTCACCGAAACGCGTGCGCGAACAGCGCGACGATTCGTGGACACCGATGCCCGACGTCTACCTGACGATCGCCTCGGCTGACACCGAGACGCAGGAGCGTCTCGCCGAGATCCTCGAGCTCCGCGCGGCCGATCCCGACCAGCGGGCGATGCTCGAGCGGTACACCGCCGAGCTCGACCTCGGCCCGGACGCTCGCGTCCTCGACGTCGGGTCCGGCACGGGCGCCGTCAGCCGCTACCTCGCGACCCTGCCCGGCGTCGCGACGGTGGTCGGCGTCGACCCCTCGCCCGTGTTCGTCGAGCGGGCAGGCTCGCTTGCGAACGACCCGAGGATCTCGTTCCAGGTCGGCGATGCTCGTGAGCTGCCGCTGCTCAACGCGTCGGTCGACGCTGTCGTCTTTCACACCGTCCTGAGCCACGTCGACGGCGTCGGGCGCGCGCTCGCGGAGGCGCATCGCGTCACCCGGCCGGGCGGCCTGCTGGCCGTGTTCGACGGGGACTACGCGACCGCGACCGTCGCGACCACCGAAGACGATCCGCTCCAGGCCTGCATCGACGCGGCGATCGCCGGCCTGGTGCACGACCCCTGGTTGATGCGGTGGCTGCCTCGACTGATCCAGGACGCAGCCTTCGAGCTCGTACGGATCGAGGGACACGCGTACACGACGACCGGCTCGGCCTACATGACGACGATCGTGGAACGGGGCGCCGACGAGCTGGCCGCCGCGGGCGTGGTCGATGCCCGGGGCGCCGAGGCCCTCAAGGCCGAAGCCCACGCGCGCGTCGCGAGTGGTCGGTTCTTCGGGCACATCGCGTACGTGAGCGTGATCGCCCGCCGTTAGCGATCGTCGAGCGGCGTCTCCGTGCGGCCCTCGGCGACCGCGCGGCCCCATGCCTCGAGCACGCGCTCGAACGTGCCCGGCGGCGCGACCTCGGTCGGCAGCTCGGCGGGCGCAACCCAGCGAACGTCGTCCACCTCGGCATCGGGCTCCCCCACGTCGCCCTCGGGAACCGCGTGGTAGTAGGCGACGCTGATCCAGTCGCCGTCGTAGCGCGAGATCCAGATCCCGAGGTAGCCCGTGATCCGAACCGCGACGCCCGTCTCCTCGAGGGCCTCGCGAGCCGCGGCGTCCGCCGGGTGCTCGTCCGGCTCGCAGAACCCGCCGGGCGCGCACCACAGGCCGAGCCACGGCTCGTGGGCGCGGCGGACGAGGAGCAGCCGGCCGTCGCGCACGACGAGCGCGCCGGCGCCGGGCTTCGCATTCAGCCAGTGGCGCGACCCGCACGAGGTGCAGGTGACAGGCGGCGGGCCCGGGAGCTCGGCACCGCAGGCCGGGCAGAAGCGGAAGGTGTTCTGGACCAAAAAAATTCGCCGAGCCGGTCGCGCTTTCGTCCACTCATCCGGCTGACGTTCCGCTTGCGCGTACAGCCGACCGGATCAGCTTCGTCCTAGTCGCGCGCCGTGCTCGGCGCACGCGTGAACGTAGTCGAGCGCAAGGGTCCGTACAAGAGGAGCACGAACGAAATCCTGCGCTCTTTGCGGGAATCAAGGTTGGACGAACATCCAGCGGTGGCCTTCGACATCGGCCGCGGCGTAGAGGCGGCCGAACGGCTGGTCGTCGGGGCCGCGCAGAATGTCCGCACCGGCCGCGCGTGCCCGCTCGAGGTGCGCGTCGAGCTCGTCGACGTGGACGAGCACGCCGTCGACGACGTACGGGTTGTCGAGCCAGCGGGCGGCGTGCTCGCACTCCGCGGCGTGGCGGCGCGGGCTCCGGTAGTGCGGGCTCGCGAAGCCGAGCATGACCTCGCCGTCGCCGAACGCGAGCTCGGCGTGGGTGATGCGGCCCTCGTCGTCGGTGTATCGCTCGCCGCTCTCGCGGAAGCCGAAGGCTGAGCAGAGCCAGTCGGCGGCGGCGCCGACGTCTTCGTAGGTGAGCATGGGAACCGTCGTCTGCATGGGGTAAGATTAACACACTCGTTAATCATTGACCAGACGATGAAGCACTTGGACTCCACCCTCTCGGCGCTCGCCGATCCCACCAGGCGGCAGGTCGTCGACCTGTTGCGCGAGCGCCCGCGACGCGCCAGCGAGCTCGCCGCCCAAGCCCGGACGAGCGCACCCGCAATGAGCAGGCACCTTCGGCTGCTGCGCTCGACCGGGATCGTCGAGGCGGACGTTTCCGAGGACGACGCGCGGGCGCGCGTCTACCGGCTCAGGCCCGAGCGGCTCCGCGCGCTCCAGCAGTGGCTCGACTCGTTCTGGGGCGGGCAGCTCGACGCGTTCAAGGCCCACGCCGAGGATCGATGAGCGTCGTCCGCACGGTCGAGGTCGCGGTCGATCAGGCGACGGCGTTCTCTGTCTTCACCGACGAGATCAACGCGTGGTACGAACGCGGGCCCTACAGCTGGAACGACCCCGCCCGGGCGGTTGCGATCCGGTTCGAAGCCGGTCGGCTGCTCGAGGTCTACGAGGAGGGCGAGCCCTACGAGATGGGCCGCGTCACCGCGTGGGAGCCGGGTCGGCGCCTCGCCTTCGCGTACCGGAGCGTGCACCTCCCGATCGACGGCACGGAGGTCGAGGTCCGGTTCGAGCCGATCGCGGGCGGCACGCGCGTCACGCTCGAGCACCGCGGGCTCGAGCGCCTGCCGCCCGACGAGTACGAGACCTGGGAGCGGCGCGCCTGGGTCCGGCTGATGCAGGTCTACGCGGACTTCCTGCGCGGCGAGACCTCGTAGGCCATCAGGATCGCGTCGACGTAGCCGTCGGGCCGGCGGTAGTGGCGCTTCCGATAGCCCTCCCGCTCGAAGCCGAAGCGCTCGTAGAGCCGGATCGCGCCGACGTTGTGCGGGAAGACGTGCAGCTCGAGCTTCTGGACGCCTTGCGTGCGGGCCCAGTCGGCGGCCGCCTCGAGCAGCGCCCAGCCGACGCCCCGGCGGCGGTGGCTCATCGCGACCATCAGCCCGAGGTCGGCGACGTGGTGGCTCGCGGGGTGCGGGTCCCGCCCGACGGAGAGGCGCCCCACGATCCCCTCCGGCGCCTCGGCGACGAAGACGGCTGCGTGCGCGTAGCGGCGGAGCGAGCGGATGTAGCGCCGCTCGTCCCCGACGCTGCGCCAGTTCGAGGTGGTGATCAGCCAGCCCTCCGGCTCCGATCCGACCGCGGTCGCGAGGGCAACGAGCGCACCCGCATCGCCCGGCTCGGCCGGACGGATCCGAAACTCGCCACGCACGGCCGGAACGCTAGAGCGATTCGGCGAAACGCGCGAGCCGGTCGAAGTCGACCGGTTCGTTCTGCTGCGCGCGGATCCAGTCGGCCAGCTCGGCGCGACTGACGACCCAGACCCCCTCGCGGCGGTACGACCTCGTGTCGCGGGTCGCGAGGCAGACGACCGGCGTCACCCAGACGCCGAGCTCGTCGTGCAGCCGCGCGGCCTGCCGCCTCGCCTTCTTCAGGTGCACCGGCAGGTAACGCGCGAACTTCGTCTCGACGAGGTAGACGCCGTTCGGCCCGCTGACAACGTGGTCGATGTTCCCCTCACCGCGCTGCGGCATGTCGTGCATGACGATGTAGCGCTCCCAGCGCAGTGCCTCGAGCGTCTCGCCGACCGCGGCCTCCGCCGTGCTGCCCTTGAGCCAGCGCTCCATCAGCGCGCTCTCGCCGTCGGCCGCGTGGTAGAGCGCGACCATCAGCGTGACGATCACCGCCGAGGCGACGAGCGGGACCTCGAACGCCTGGGAGAGCACGAGCGGCAGCGCCCCCACGCCGACGAACAGCGCGACGAGCGCGAGCGAGCGTCGCGCGTGGGTGCTCGCGCGTGCTGCTGCAAACGTCGCGGGCCGCGTCTCGACGTCGTACGCCACGACGTGAGAATCGGCGCTCGCGGGCGTTCGCTGGAGCGCCCCTTCGGGTGATCAACCCACGACGACACCGGCTCCCCCGCGACGCGGGTCGCCGGCCGCGGCGAGCGTGCCGTCGGGGAGCCGCTCGACGGCGGCGACACCGCCGAAGAACAGGTTGCGCGTGCGCCAGTGGGACGCCTCGTACGGAACGCGCCCGGGCTCGAGCGGAGGCTCGAGGTGCAGGACGCCGTCCTCGAGGTGCACGCGCGGCGACGCGATGGCAGTGGCGACGTCCATCCGATGCGCGAGCACGTTGACCGCGACCTGCATGATCGCGCCGCGGAGCCGGTTCGATCCGGCGCTGCCGAGGACGAGCCGCGGCTGCCCGCGCTCGAGGACGAGCGACGGGGCCATCATGCTCGTGAGGCGCTCGCCCGGTCGCGGCGCGCCGACCATCAGGTCGAGCTCGCCGAGCATGTTGTTCAGGTGGATGCCGGTGTCCGGCACCACGACGCCCGAGCCGCCGCCGCCGGTCGAGACCGAGAGCGAGGCGGCGTTGCCGGCGACGTCGACCACGCTGATGTGCGTCGTCCCCGCCGTGACGAGGCGGCGCGTGAGCCGGTGCTCGCGCGCCCGCGTCTGCTCGTCCATCACGCGCGCGAGCCGCGCTACCGCGGCGGTCGAGCCGAAGCGCCCAGGGCGGTCGAGGCGGCGCAGGCCGAACCCGATGAGCACGCCGCCGGACGACGGTGGTGGGTTCGAGAGGAACTCGCCGCCGCGGTAGGGGCTGGTCACGGGCCGACGGCGGACGACCCGGTATCGCTCGAGGTCTGCGAGGCGGATCGCCGGGACGGTCCGCGTGATCGCGCGTGCGGTGGCGCCTGAGTAGACCGCTGAGGCGCCGCGCTTCGCGATCCGCTCGAGGGTGCCCGCGAGCTCCGGCCAGGCAAGCCGGGCGCCGGTCGTCAGCCCTGCCGCAGGCGTCTCGGACAGCACCGGCGCGAGGATCGTGTGGAGGTACGCCTGCGACTCGGAGACCTCGAAGCCGTCGCGGGCGAGCTCGACGGCCGGCCGCACGAGCTCGGGCCACGGCAGCGAGCCGTACGACCGATGCGCCGCTTCGAGCCCCGCCGTGCTCCCCGGGATGGCGCACGTCCCGGTTCCGACGTGAAAGAGCTGGGTCTGCGAGCCCTCGAAGACGATCGTGACGTCCGTCGGTTCTTCTCGCGGTCCGCTCGGGACGGTCGCGAAGAAGTCGAGGACTCTGGTGCGGCGGTCGCGAGCGGTGTGGACGAGCATGAATCCCGCTCCGCCCGGCCCGGTGAGCGGGCTCTCGGTCGCCCACGAGGCGAAGCCCGACGCGACACAGGCGTCGACGGCGTTCCCGCCGCGCTCGAGAACGCGGGCCCCGATCTCGGCCGTGAGCGGGTGGCCGGCGGCGATCGCGCCCTTCATGAATCGAGCCTACGTGCCGATAGGACGAGTGTGGGAATCGTCCTGGTCCGCAGTCTCGAGAAAGTCGCGCTACCGTAGGTACGAGTCGCTGAGCGCCGGGGGAAGAGGCGGTCGACGCCTCCCGCTCCCGTCCCGTCGCTTCGATCTCCCCCACGATGCTCCGCCAGACTCTCGACAAGCGCACGATTCTCCTTGCCGCTCTCGGCATGGCCACCCTGGCCGTGCTCATCCTCTCGCCGCAGCTCTTCCAGCGGCAGGTGCTCGAGGCGCTCGCGACGCTCGAGGACGCGAACGCGGGCTGGCTCTGGGTGGCTGCGGCCGCGTTCGGCGCCGGGCTCATCTGTGCGGGCTGCGCGTGGCGGGCGGCGACGCACCTGCCCGACCGCGTCGATGCGTGCGCGCGCTACGGCGTCGGGTCACTCGTGAACTCGCTCGCACCCGCGCACGCGGGCGACGCGGTCCGGCTCGCGCTCTTCGCGAAGGCCTCGCCCGACTCGCGTCTGCTCACGGCCGGGAAGGCGCTGGTCGGCGTAGGGGTCGCGCGCCTCGTCTGCACGGGGGTGCTGCTGCTCGCGACGCTCAAGCCGATCGCGCTCGTGCTGCTCCTCGTCGTGCCGTTGCTCGGACGCGTGCCGGCGTGGGTGATGGCCGGGACGGTCGCGCGC
>DASTHC010000102.1:0-8435 GCA_035718485.1 Gaiellaceae bacterium | reverse complement strand
CGGACCCGAGGCCGAGGCTCGTCGTCACGACGCACGCGTTCCCGTCGCGGTCGACGACCGTGAGGTTCGTCGTGTCGCCACAGACGTCGGCCGGCGCGTCCAGCGTCCGCACGAGTGCGAGCACGCGGTCGCGCTCGCCGTCGGACTCGGGCAGGCGTCGAAGCGTCGCCGCGACGCCCGACAGCCCGCCGCGCGTCAGGAACGACCTCCCGCGGACCTGCACCTCGACCGGCTCCGTCCACCGGGCCCCGTACAACCCGAGGTCGGTCCGCGTCAACGAGCCGCCGCGGGAGTCGCAGAACGCGAGTAGAAGCTCCGCGATCGTCCCGCGGTACACCGTGCCCGCGCCCTCGTCCCGCACGAGCTCGAGCGCACGGACGAGCCCGGGCTGGTCGAGCAGCTCGCCGTCGCGCAGCAACCGTCCGCCGGGCGAGTAGATGCGCGCGCCCGCATCGAGCGTCAGCACCGGCGCAAGCATCTCGAGACAGCGGACGTGCGCCGGCGGCATCGGGACGCCAGCCGACGCGAGTCGGAGCGCCGGCTCGACGAGCCGGGCCCACGGCATGCGCCCGTGCTCTCGCCAGAGCACGTCGAGCCCGGCCGGTAGGCCGGGCACGCCGCACGACGCCGCTCCGACCGCGTAGTGCACGAGCTCCTCGCCGAACGGCACCTGGAGCTCCGTCATGGCGCCGCGCGGACCCGACGGAACCACGACGAAGCAGTCGAGGTTGCGCGCGCGACCCGCCGCGGCGTCCCAGTAGATCGCGTGGCCGCCGCCGAGCAGCCCGGTCATCACCGTCTCGGCGACGCACGAGGCGAGACAGGCGGCGACCGCCGCGTCCGCCGCGGCCCCGCCGTCTTCGAGAATCTCGACACCGGCCTCGCAGGTCGCGGGATGACCGGCGGCAACGCCCGCTCGCATCGTTTCGCTACCCTATGCGCCGACCGCGGCCTCGGTCGTGCGCGCAGCTTCCGCGCGACGTACTGGGACCGCGGAGTCGTCTACGGAGGGAGAACATCGTGGCTCTCACGAAGGAAGCGAAGCAGGAACTGATCGAGAAGTTCGGCGCGGACGCGGGCGACACCGGCTCGACGCGCGTCCAGGTGGCCATGCTCACGGAGCGCATCAACCAGCTCACGGAGCACCTGCGCACCCACTCCCACGACCACCACTCGCGGCGCGGGCTCCTGAAGCTCGTCGGCCGCCGGCGCCGGTTCCTCAACTACATGCAGCGGACCGATTTGGAGGGATACCGCGCACTGATCAAGGAGTTGGGCCTCAGAAGGTAGGCCGAACGCGAACCGGAGGGTGGAAGTTTGAGCGAGCGCCCCGGCGAGGCGCTGACTCAAACCTCCACCTTCCTCGATGGATGGAGGTACCACAGTGAGTACGTTGGCTCAGCGCGTTGCGACCGTGTCGGTCACGGTCGGCGACGCCGAGATGACGTTCGAGAGCGGAAAGCTCGCGAAGCAGGCCGACGGATCCGTCGTCGTCCGCTCGGGCGACACGATGATCCTCGCGACCGCCGTGGGGCGGATGGAGGCGCGCGAGGGCGCGGACTTCTTCCCGCTCACGGTTGACGTCGAGGAGCGGATGTACGCCGCGGGCAAGATCCCGGGCGGCTTCTTCAAGCGCGAAGGTAGGCCGAGCGAGCGCGCGATCCTCACCGCTCGGATGATCGACCGCCCGATCCGGCCGCTCTGGCCGAAGGGCTTCAAGAACGAGGTGCAGGTGATCGCGACGGTCCTCTCGGCCGATCTCGTCAACCCGCACGACATCCTCTGCATCAACGGCGCCTCGGCGGCGCTGATGGTCTCGTCGCTCCCGTTCCTCGGGCCGGTCGGCGCCGTGCGCATCGGCCGAATCGACGGCAACCTCGTCGTCAACCCGAACCTGCGCGACATCGAGGACTCGACGACGCTCGACCTGATCGTGGTCGGGACGAAGGACGGCCTGACGATGATCGAGGCCGGTGGCCAGGAGATCCCGGAGGACGAGATCCTCGAGGCGTTCGAGCTCGCCCACCGCGAGATCGTGAAGATCTGCGAGGCGCAGGAGGACCTGCGCCGCCAGATCGGCAAGCCGAAGTTCCTCGACGTCGACGTCACGTCGGAGCTCGAGGCGCAGGTCGCGGACCGCGTCCGCGCGAGGATCGGCGAGGCCGGCCTCCGCGAGGCGGCCGCCGTCGTCGAGGAGCTCCTCGACGAGCTTGCCCCGCCACTGTCGATGGACTCCACCGAGGAGGACATCATCCGGCGGACGCAGGTCAAGGCGAGCCTCCAGCTGATCCTCGACAAGGTCCGGCTCGAGGCCGTCGTCGGGCCGGTGTACGAGCAGTTCGAGCACGACCTGCGCACGCTGACCGAGGCCGAGCAGGACTCGAAGGAGCTGAAGTCGGCGAAGCGCCACCTGCTCTTCGACCGGATCGAGGAGACCGTCGAGCTGCCGTTCCCGGTCGGCCCGGCGACCGTCGACGGCGAAGGGCCCGTCGTCAAGGACTCACTCACGCGCCAGTACGTCAAGCGCGCTGCCGAGGCGATCTACAAGGACCTCGTCCGCCGCAAGATCGCGGTCGAGAAGAGCCGACCCGACGGTCGCGATCCGGACGAGATCCGCCCGATCGAGTGCGAGGTGGGCGTGAGCCCGCGGACGCACGGCTCGGCGCTCTTCCAGCGAGGCCAGACGCAGATCATGACGCTGCTCACGCTCGGCACCGCGAAGGAGGGGCAGAAGATCGACGACCTCTCCCTCGAGGAGGAGCGTCGCTACATGCACCACTACAACTTCCCGCCGTACTCGGTCGGGGAGACGGGCTTCATGCGCGGGCCGAAGCGCCGCGACATCGGCCACGGTGCGCTCGCGCAGCGGGCGCTCGAGCCGGTCATCCCGGCGTCCGACGAGTTCCCGTACACGATCCGCGTCGTCTCGGAGACGCTCGAGTCCAACGGCTCGTCGTCGATGGGCTCCGTCTGCGGCTCGACGCTCGCGCTCTACGACGCCGGCGTGCCGATCAAGGCGCCGGTCTCGGGCATCGCGATGGGCCTCGTCAAGGAGGGCGACGACTACGTGATCCTGACCGACATCCAGGGTGCGGAGGACCACCTGGGCGACATGGACTTCAAGGTCGCCGGCTCTCGCGACGGGATCACCGCGCTCCAGATGGACATCAAGATCACGGGCGTCACGCAGGAGATCATGCGCGACGCGCTCGCGCAGGCGAAGCGGGCACGTGACTTCATCCTCGACAAGATGCTCGAGGCGATCCCGGAGCCCCGGCAGGAGCTCCGCGGCCACGCGCCGCGCATCTCGACGATCAAGATCAACCCGGAGTACATCGGGATGGTCATCGGCAAGGGCGGCGAGACGATCCGCGCGCTCGAGTCGGACTACGACGTCCAGATCGACATCGAGGAGGACGGCACGATCCTCATCTACGCGACCGAGGGCGAAAAGGCGGACGCGGCCATCGCCGCGATCAGCGCCCTCACGAAGGACCCGGAGGTCGGCGACCAGTACACGGGGAAGGTCGTGAAGACGACCGACTTCGGTGCGTTCGTCGAGCTGAAGAAGGGCACCGACGGCCTGCTCCACGTCTCGAACGTCGGCCCGGGCCGGGTCGCGCACATCGAGGACGTGATCAGTCGCGGCGACGTGCTCGACGTGATCGTCCAGGAGGTCGACCGCGACCGTGGGCGCATCGGGCTCAAGCTCGTCGCGAAGCACGAGAACGGGTCGCTCGTCCAGCCCGAAGAGCTGATCGAGCGCGCGAAGAACGCGCCTCCGCGCGAGCCTCGCGAGGAGCGCCCGCGCGGCGACCGCGACCGCCGTGGAGGCCGCGGCGGTGGCCGGGGCGGACGCGACCGGGACCGCAGCCCGCGCGACTAGCAATGCGACGGTCGGGGCGCCTTCCGGGGCGCCCCGACCGCGCTCAGCCGATCGGCGTGTTCATGTCGGTCTGGAGCTCGGTCTGGCTCAGGGCGCGGTTGTAGATCCGCACCTCGTCGATCCGACCGGCGAACCACTCGCCCCAGACGTTGTTCCCGCCGATGTCGAGCGGCAGGGTCGAGTTCGGCATCGAGCCGACGACGCTCCCGAGGCTCGCCGCAAGAGCACCGCCGATGTAGAGCCGGATCGTGCTGCCGTCGTAGGTCACGGCGAGGTGGGTCCACGTGTTGAGCGGCAGCGCGCTCGGGCCGCGCGCCCACGTGTCCCCGTTGACGAAGACGTGCCCGCCAGGGCCAGGGGTGTCGGTACTCGCGTAGAGCGCATAGACGAGCTGGCCGGGCTGCTCCTTGAGGACGACCGTATGCCAGGAGCTCGTATCCGTCGGGAAGACCCAGGCCTCGATCGTCAACGAGGAGGTGAAGTCGAGCGAATTCGCATCGGGAACGGTGACGAGGTCGTTGACGCCGTCGAAGGAAAGTGCACTCCCGTACTTCCCTTGAGTCGACCATGCCGCGCCTGAGATCGCTCCCGCGTTCCCGTTTCCGGAGGCGTCGGTCACGCTCGACCCACTACCCGCGTTGAACGAGTACGCGGCCGCCAGCCCGGTGGGAGGCGGCGGCGTCGCGTTCGAGACGGTGACAGTCACGGCGGCTGACGTCGTCGTCTGTCCGGCCGAGTCCCGAGCGACCGCGGTCAAGGTGTGCGAGCCGTTCGCGACGCCCGTGGTCGCCCACGAAGCCGAGTAGGGCGGTGACGTGTCCTCGGCGCCGAGGTTCGCTCCGTCGACACGGAACTGCACGCCGGAGACCTGCACGTCGTCGGAGGCGTTCGCGGTCACGGTGATCGTGCCCGAGACGGTCGCGCCCCCCGCGGGCGCCGTGACCGAGACGGTCGGCGGCAGGTCCGGCGGCACGTTTGCCGTCGCCTGGTTCGAGGCAGGGCCGACCTGGCCTACCGTGTCCTCTGCCGTGACCTTGTAGTAGTACGTCCCTCCTGCGAGGCCCGAGTCGACGTAGGTCGTCCCCGTCGGCTGCGCGATGCGATTCGCGAGCGCCGGCGTGAAGCCGGCCACGGTCGAGCGGTGGACGTTGTACCGGACGACTGCCACGTCGTCGATCGCGACGCTCCAGGTCAACGAGGCAGTGCCGATCGCGGTCGCGGCCGAGAGACCGGTGGGGGCGGTCGGCGGACTGTCGGCGGGCACGTTCGCCTGGGCCTGCCCGGATGGGCTTCCGACGTTGCCGGCGGCGTCCTCGGCAGTCACCTTGTAGTAGTACGTCCCGCCTGCGAGTCCGGTGTCGGAGTACGACGTGCCGGTCGGCTGCGCGACCCGATTCGAGAGCGACGGGGTGAAGCCCGAGGTCGTCGAACGGTGGACGTTGTAGCGCACGACTCCCACGTTGTCCGTCGCGGCCGTCCAGGAGAGGTTCGCCTGCCCGATCGCCGTCGTCACGGAGGGCGTTCCCGGCGCGGTGGGCGGGGACAAGTCGCCGGGCTGGGGCGGCCCCACGGGCGTGTTCATGTCGCTCTGGATCTGCGCCTGCGTGAGCGGGCGGTTGTAGATTCGAACGTCGTCGATGAGGCCGCCGAACCACTCGGACCAGATGCTGTTGCCGCCGATGCGGAGCGGGTTGTTCGACGTCAAGATCGAGCCGGACACGGCCAGCGTGGCGGCCTGCGTGCCGTCGACGAAGATGCGCAACGTCGCGCCGTCGTACGTCGCCGCCAGGTGCGTCCAGACGTTCGCGGTCAGGCGGGCCGTCCCGCGGAGTTCCTGATCTGCGCCGACGAAGACGTGCGCGCTCGGTCGGTTTCCTGTGTTGTTCGCGTAGAGCGCGTAGATGAGCTGGGCCGGCTGCTCCTTGAGCAATACCGTGCGCCAGTTCGTGACGGTCGTCGGGCGAGCCCAGGCCTCCAACGTCATGCCCGTCGTGAGGTCGAGCGAAGGCGCGTCCGCGATGGTGACGAGATCGTTGACGCCGTCGAACGAGAGCGCTCCCCCGTAGCGGCCTTGAGTCGACCACGTCGCCCCGCTGATCGCGCCGTTGTTCCCGGTCCCGGAGAGGTCGGCGAGCGTCGACCCGGAGCCGGCGTCGAACGAGTACGCGGCGACGAGCCCGGCGGACGGTGGCACAGGTGCGTACGTCGCCGTATACGTCGTCTGGGTGGCGGGCGCCACGACGTTGTGCGACTGGGCGCCGCCGTCCGACCAGGACGCAAAACCGTAGGACGTCCCCGAGAGCGTCTGAGGCGTCGGCGCGCTGACCGAGTTCGAGGAGCCGACGATCACCGTCCGCGTGAACGGCGCGACGGCCGTCGTCGGTCCAACCGTGAGCTGGAGCCCGCTCGGGCTCGAGGCGAAGGTCAGGTTGACCGTTCGTGGGTCGAGCCGGACCGTCTGGCTTGCCGTGCTGCCCCCGGAGTCGGCGGCGGTCAACGTCAGCTCGAGATACGAGGGGTACTCGTGGTCCGGGGCGACGAACGATCCGGACGCGACACCCGGATAGTCCTGGAGCACGTGGCTATGGCAGTTCGAGGGGCAGTGCTGCATGACGAGCCGCCACGAGAGCGCCGACGCGGGAAGCGCGCCGTCCTGCGCATCGGTTGCGCTGCCGGCGAACGAGACGACGTCGCCGACGCTCCAGAGCAGCGATGAGCTCGGACTCGAGATCGTGACGCTGGGGGGCGTGTTCGGCGTGCCCGAGACGGTGATCACGACGGTGTCCGTGTCGCTGGCGCCGAGCCCGTCGGTCACCCGAAGCGCAGCATTGACGGTTCCTGCCTGGGTGTACGTCCACGACGGTGCCGCCGAGGTCGAGTCGTCGAAGAGACCGTCGCCGTCGAGATCCCACGCGTAGGTGAGCGGGTCGCCGTTCGGGTCGGTCGACCCCGTTCCGTCGAACTGGACGTTCAGCGGCGCGGCGCCGCTCTGCGGGGTCGCCGTCGCGAGGGCAGTCGGCGCGCCGTTCCCGGGCGGGTACGAGATCCGCCGGATCGTGCCGCCGTCGAGGTCGACGTAGAACAAGTCGCCCCCGGGACCGCGCTGGAGGTCGACGGGGTTCGTCGCCGCGGCCACGAACGTCTCGATCGCCGACGTGCTCGGCAGCCCATTCCCGCCGGCGCGCATCGCCCAGATGCAGTCGCGGGAGTAGTCGGCGAAGAAGAGCGCGCCGTCGTACACGTCGGGATAGGCACCGCCGGTATAGAAGGCGAGACCCGAGATCGAGGAGCTGCCGCTGGGGCACGTCTCGCCCGCCACGACCTTCGCCGCGTGGTTGTACGTGTAGTACGGGCCTGTGTGCGCGTTCGCCTGCGTGTAGAGGTTCTCGCAGATGTTCAGGTTCGCGCCGTCGTAGCCGCCTTGCCTGCCGGCGCCCTCGTAGCACGGCCAGCCGAAGTTGAGGACTCCGATCGTCGGGGTCGTGACGCGGTTGATCTCCTCCCAGTCGTTCCAGCCGACGTCGCCGACCCAGACCTCACTCGTTCCGGGCCGCGTGGTGATGCGGAACGGGTTCCGGAGCCCGTGGGCGACGATGCGGCTCGCGTTCACGTCGCTGCTGCCGGCGAGCGGGTTGTCCGGCATCGCCGCGCCGGTCGCCGGGTTGAGGCGCAGGATCGCGCCGTTGAGGCTCGTCGGGTCGGTTGTCGTCCGGAGGTCCTGGCTCCGCAGCGCGCCGCCCTCGGCGGTCGGCGGTGTGAGCGTCGCGCCGACGCCGCCGGGCGGGTCACCGCACGGGTTCAGCGGTGCGCCGTCCTGACCCCAGTCGGCGAAGTTGAAGCTCGCCCCGTCGCCGCCGCTGACGTACAGCGCCCCGTCCGCGCCGAACGCGAGGCTCCCGATCGAGTGGCTCGGGTACTGCTGGCACCAGTCGTCGATGAGCGGCTGCTCGGGGCCGGCCACGTTGCCGTTCGCCTGAAGACGCGAAAGGCGGCCGCTCACGACGCACCCGTCACCGGTCGCGCCCGGCGGAGTGGGGCAGCCGTCCGAGATCGACGTCGTCGTTCCCCAGCGCGGCACCTGCGCGTTGCCCGGCTCCTTGTCGTACGTGTAGAGGACGTAGACGAACGGCGTCGTCGGGAAGTTCGGGTCGAGCGCCAGCCCGAGCAGGCCGCGGTCCCAGAAGTTGTGGACGTTCGTGTGGAGGTCCGCGAACACGGTCGGAGTCGAATCGCTCAGACCGTCGAAGACCTTGATGATGCCGCTCTTCTCCGCGACGAAGACTCGTCCGTCCGACGCGAAGCGAACCGCGGTCGGGTTCGTGAGGCCGCTGAAGACGACCGTCTCCTGGAACCCCGTGGGAACGGCTCCTTCTGCGGTCGAGGATCGCGCGACGAGGAGCACGGTCAGCGCGACGAAGGTCGCGACGAGCAGCACCGTCCGCGAAGGAACGGCGCGCACCGCAGTGACACGCGCGCGCACAAGATCTTCTAGTCAGCGGCGCTCGATGCTCACAACTGGCTGAACGGCCAGAGTTGTCCGCTCGGCTTA
>DASTHC010000101.1:0-21316 GCA_035718485.1 Gaiellaceae bacterium | reverse complement strand
ATCGACGGGTTGTCCGCCTTGCGCGCGATCTTGTCGACCTCGTCGATGTAGATGATCCCGGTCTCCGCCTTCTTGATGTCGAAGTCGGCGGCCTGGATCAGCTTGAGCAGGATGTTCTCGACGTCCTCGCCGACGTAGCCGGCCTCCGTAAGCGCGGTCGCGTCGGCGATCGCGAACGGCACGTTGAGGATCCGCGCCAGCGTCTGCGCGAGCAGCGTCTTGCCGCAACCGGTCGGCCCGAGCAGCAGGATGTTCGACTTCTGCAGCTCGACGTCGCCCTCCTCGGTGCCCATCTGCACGCGCTTGTAGTGGTTGTAGACCGCGACGGCGAGCGTCCGCTTCGCCTCTTCCTGCGAGACGACGTAGTCGTTCAGCACCGAGTAGATGTCCATCGGCCGCGGCAGGTTGTCGAGGTCGAGCTGCGCCGGAGTCGTCAGTTCCTCGTCGATGATCTCGTTGCAGAGATCGATGCACTCGTCGCAGATGTAGACGCCGGGTCCGGCGATCAGCTTCTTGACCTGCCGTTGCGACTTCCCGCAGAAGCTGCAGAGAAGCTGCTCGTTGCCTTCGCTCGCGCGCGCCATCAGCGGGACACTAGTACCCGGAATTGCTCCCGGGTGTTCTCCCTCGAACGAGTGATTTCCGCTCCCCGATCCACCGACGCCTCTCCTTGTAGCGCGAATTCGGCCCGGGTGCTAGACCCGGGTCCCATCCCTACTCAAAACGACGGTATCGATGACGCCATAGTCCTTGGCTTCCTGTGCGGTCATGTAGTAGTCGCGATCCATATCCTTCGCCACCTTCTCGATGTCCTGGCCGGTGTGCCGGGACATGATCTCCTCCATTAGACGCTTGAGGCTGATCACCTCGCGCGCCTGGATCTCGATGTCCGTCGGCTGCCCGTGGAACCCGGCGGAGCCCTGGTGGATCAGGATCTTGGAGTGCGGCAGCGCCATCCGCTTGCCTTCGGCGCCCCCGGCCAGGATCACGGCGCCCATCGACATCGCCATCCCGACGCAGATCGTCTGCACGTCCGGCTTGATGAACTGCATCGTGTCGTAGATCGCAAGCCCGGCATACACCACGCCTCCGGGCGAGTTGATGTAGATCGAGATGTCCTTGTCCGGGTCCTCGGACTCGAGGTGCAGCAGCTGCGCGACGATCAGGTTCGCGATCTGGTCGTCGACGGGCGTTCCGAGGAAGATGATTCGCTCATTGAGCAGGCGCGAGTAGATGTCGAACGCGCGCTCTCCGCGCGACGTCTGCTCGATGACCATGGGGACAAGCGGGCTCATGCAGTCTCCTTGCTACCGGGGGTCCACAACTTTGTCGGTGTGTCTTGTTTTTCCTTCTCAGGTGTCCAGATCGCCTCGCGCGCCTGCGCGAGCTCGACCGGAATGCGCTTGACCTCCGACGCGACGCGGTCGAGCGCCGCGCGGAGGCGGACGTCTTCGCGGAGGTCCTCGAAGGTACCGGCGTCGCGCAGGCGCTGGATGAGCTCGTCGGGATCTTCCCCCGCGGCTTCGGCCTCCTCGCGGACGAGCGCCTCGACCTCGCCGTCGGGCACGTCGATCTCGAGCTTGTCGGCGACCGCCTCGAGCACGAGCTCGCGCGCCACGGACTGCGCGGCCTCGGCGTGGATCTGGTCCGAGAGCTGTTCCGGCGACTGGCCGGACAGCGCGACATAGGTCTCCAGGCTGATCCCCCGCGCGGCGAGCGAGCGGGCGAGGTTGTTCAGGAGCGTCCGGGCGCGGGCGTCGACGAGCGGTCCGCCGGCCTCGACGCCGGTCGCCTCCACGAGCGCATCGACCGCCGCCCCGCGAACCGCGCCTTCGACCTCGACCTCGATCTGCTCCCGCAGCCTCGACTCGATGTCGTTGTGGAGGTCCTCGAGCGTGTCGAACTCGCTCGCGGCGCGCGCCAGGTCGTCGTCGACCGGCGGCAGCACCTTCTCCTTCAGCTCCTTCAGCATGAGCTCGACTCTCGCGGTGTCCTCGGCGGTGCGCTGGAACTCGACTTCGCGCGTCTCCCCCGGCGACATCCCGAGGATCGCCTCCTCGAGCTCCGGGACGAGACGCGCCGCGCCGAGCTCGACGACGTAGTCGCGCTGGGGCTCCTGTCCCTCGACCACGAGGTCGAGGACCGCGGTGTCGCCGGGCTGTGCCGGCCGGTCCTCGACGGGCGTCAGCTCGGCGACCGAGCTGCGGAGAACGTTCAACTCGTGCTCGATCAAATCCTCTGGGACTTCGGCCTCCGGAGCCGGCACCTCGAGCTGCGTCCAGTCGGCGGGCTCGGGCTTCGGCTGCACGGACACCGTCGCGGTGAAGCGCCAGTCCTGCTCCGCGTCGTCCGGCAGGTCGTACTCGTACTGCGGCTGCTCGACGGGACGGATCCGCGACCGCGCCGCGGCGCTCATGAACCAGCTGCCGATGTGGCTCTCGACCGCCTCGCTGTGCAGGCGTTCGCGGCCGACGCGCGCAAGAAGCACCGGCATCGGGACCTTGCCCTGCCGGAAGCCGGGGATCTTGACGGACTCGGCGATGTCGGATGCGGCGTGCTCGACGGCGTGCTCCATCTGGGCCCGCGGCACATCCACTGTGAGGCGGACGCGATTGTCCGCAAGCTCCTCGACCTGGGCCTCCACCCGGTCATTGTGCCGAACGCGTTTCGGGCCGGCGCGGGGGTCGGCTGCCGGCCGGGCCCCACCGGGCTCCCTCCGGTTCAGCTTCTAAGCTCTTGCGCCGAAAAGGAGGGGGCGATGCACGGCGTCGTTCAGTTCGTCCAGTTCGTCAATCTCGCCCTCTACACGATCGTCGCGATCGCGGCAGTTTGGCTCTGGCGCAGGCATCGCGAGGGCGCCGGGCTCTGGGCGGCCCTCTCGTTCGGCCTGCTGGCGTTCATCGTCGACGTCGGTCCGCTGCTGCCGAACGACCCGCACGGCTTCTGGGAGCAACTCGCGATCCGCGCCCTCATCGCGGGCCTCGTGATCTTCCCGTTCCTGCTCTTCCGCTTCGCGGTCAGCTTCCGGCCGCCGAGCCGGCGCCTGTCGCTCCTCCTCGGCGGGGTGACGCTCGTGATGGTCATCTGGACGTTCGCGCTGCCCGAGGTTCCCGCCGAAGGCGAGTCGTGGCCCGCCTCGTTCGTCGTCTACGTCGTCGCCTTCACGCTGCACTGGACGGTGCTGACGATCGTCGTGACGCACCGGCTCTGGACGGCCGGCCGTGGCGAAGCGAGCGTCCCGCGGCGCCGGATGCAGCTGCTCGCCTTCGCGTCGTCCGCCATCACGCTCGCGCTCATCATCGCCGCTGCCGGTCCGGCCGAGGACTCGGTCGCGGCGCTGGTCTCGAACCTGCTGACGACGACGAGCGCGCTCGCGTTCCTCGTCGGGTTGGTGCCGCCTGCGTCGCTCAGGGTCGCCTGGCGGCGGCCGGAGTCCGCCCGCGTTCAGGCTGCGGTCGCGGACCTCATGGGCGCCACGTCGAGCGAGCAGGTGGTCGACCGCGTGCTTCCGCCGATGTGCGAGGTGGTCGGCGCACACGGGATCGAGCTCAGCGACGCGAAGGGGAACGTGCTCGGCGCGTACGGCGACCGTTCCGACGGGAACGGTCGCGTCGTCGCGATCGAGACCGAGCCGGGACGGGTGAGGCTCTGGACGAGCACGTACACACCCTTCTTCGGCGCGGACGAGCTCGCGGTCGTCCGTACGCTCGGCGCACTGACCGCGCTGGCCCTTGACCGCGCACGTCTGTTCTCGGAGGAACGCCGAATCCGGCTCGCGCTCGAGCGCGCAGACGAGATCAAGACGAACTTCATCTCGCTCGCGGCGCACGAGCTCCGCACGCCGGCCGCGACGATTCACGGGCTCGTCGAGACGATCCAGGTGCGGCGCGACGAGCTGAACGAGGCGCAGCTGGCCGAGCTCGAGACCGTGCTCCGCGACCAGGCCGCGCGGATGAAGACGCTGGTCGAGCAGCTGCTCGACCTTTCGCGGCTGGAAGCCGATGCGGTCGAGATCACGCCGACGGCGCTCGCCGTCCGTCCCCGGGTCGAGGAGATCGTCGCCGCGTCGGCGGGCGCGCACGCCGGCGTCGTCCAGATCGAGGTCGACCCCCGACTCGTCGCGCACGTCGACACCGACGCGCTCGATCGGATCCTCTCGAACCTGATCGTCAACGCGTTCCGCTACGGCGCGCCGCCGGTCACGGTCACGGCACGGCAGAACGACCGCCACTTCCGCCTGACCGTCGAGGATCGTGGAGAAGGCGTCCCGACCGAGTTCGTCCCCGATCTCTTCGAGCGCTTCACGCGAAGCCGCGGCGCACGGGAGAGGATCGGCGGGACGGGTCTCGGTCTCGCGATCGCGCGCTCGTACGCGCAGGCGCATCGCGGTGATCTGATCTACGAGCCGGCGCACCCGCAGGGCGCGCGCTTTCAGCTCGTGCTGCCGGTCGAGCGGCGCTAGCGGCGGAGTGCGGGCGAGAGGAGTCGAACCTCCAAGGGCTTGCGCCCAACGGGACCTAAACCCGTCGCGTCTGCCAGTTCCGCCACGCCCGCGCGGCGTCGAGACAGGCTAGCGCCGGAGCTCGACGGGAATCCGCACGACGTTGATCTCGGAGCCGTCGGCTGCGGAGCGCTCGTAGGCGACGAGCGTTCCGGGGCCGTCCTTCGAGATCGTGAAGGGGATCGTCTGCTCGAAGGTGCCCCGCGTGCCCGACCCCGACGTCGCCGTCGTGAAGTCGTCGTAGAGAACCTTCCCGCTCGCGTCGAGCAGGCGCAGGTTGAGCGTCGCCTCGAACGTGTTGGCGGTGCCGCGCACGCGAAGAGGGCTCGTCACGATGCTCCCCGGCGTCGGCGACTCGACGAGGATCGCCGGCGTCTGGGGCTCGAACGCCGCGCGTCCGACCGGAGGATCGACGACGACGCCCTCGCCTCCGATCGCCTCGACCGGCTGGCCGTCGATGCTGAACCGAACGCGCTTGACCGTCGGGAACTGGGTCAGCGTGTAGACGATCTGTGCGACGCGCAGCTGCATCGACGTGCTGCCGCCTCCCGACTGGAACGCGGCGGAGAGGTCGACGGTCGCGACGCCGTTGTCGATCGAAAGCCCGTTGAGCCGTGTGCCGTCCGGGATCTCCGAGTCGAGGCCGGCCGCGCGGTCCGTCTCGCTCGGTCCGGCGAGGAGCTCGCGGAGCGCAGCGGCCCCGACTGCCGTCGTCGGCTGCACGTCGCGGCCCGCGGTTCCCATTCGCTCGAAGCGGACGAAGTAGACGCGGAGCGGCGTCGTCGACGCCTGTCCGTCGGTCTCCGTCGGGTTGGAGGTCGACCCGGATGCGGTCGTCGTCGGCGATGTCGGCGCGGCATCGTCGCCTCCGCCGGCGCAGCCCGCGAGTGCAAGGACGGCGACGGTGAGCCAGAGGGCCCGCACGGCGCGAGCGTAACGTCCGGCCCGTGAGCAACGCGTTAAGGCTCGAGCGACACCACTTGACGGATCGCGCGAAGCGCGGGCTCTGTCGTCGACGTCGCGCGGCGCCGCTGCGGGCTGCATGCGCAGGTGCTCTCGGCGACGGACCTCCAGCTGTGGTCGCGCGTCCGCGCCCACGGGCGAGGGACCTCCCGCACGCGCTCTGGGAGGACCGCACGCTCGACCCGGCTGGATCTCGCAGGTGGTCGTCGACCGCGGCCGCGTCGTCGGCGTCTGGGTGCACAAGAAGCGAGGAGCCAGAGTCGAGATCGCGATGGAGCCGTTCGCGCCGCTTAGCGCGACGACGGCGCGCGCCGTCGACCGCGAGCTCGACTCGCTCGCCGCGTTCCTCGGCGCGGAACGCTAGATCGCGGTCGCGAGCGCGGCGATCGCGAGCGTCGGCCTGGGCTCCTGCGACTCCGTCTGCAACAGCTCGGCGAACCGCACGGGCAAGGGCGGGACGTCGAGGTTGCCGCGGGCATCGAGCGCTGCGCGGAGACCGGTGCCGAAGTCTGGAGGGGTGGATGCGGCCATGGTGTCCTTCGGTCGGGCGCCGACGGCCGCATCGCCAGGCGCTGCTTTGGACACATGATCACGCCCCAGCGGCGCGGCGGCTATCACTCAGACTGGGGATTCGGAGCCGCACCGCCCTCGGAGCGTCCGGTGTGCATGGGTACCCGTGCACGCGATGGCCCATCGCCTTCGGGCCGAGGGACGATCAGCTCCCCCAGAACGGCCGGACCTCGATCGTCCCGATCTCGGCCACCGGATGTCCGGCCGCGATCTCGACCGCCTCCTCGAGGCTGTCGCACTCGATGATGTCGAACCCGCCGACCGCCTCCTTCGTCTCCGCGAACGGTCCGTCGCTGACGACCGGCTTCCCGTCGCGGACGCGGACGGAACGCCCCCGGCGCGGTGGCGCCAGCTGGTCACCCGTGACCCAGATCCCACGCTCCTGGACGTCGTCCAGCCAGGGAAAGCTCTCCTCGTCGGTCGGCGCGGAAGGGTCGGGCTCGGTCTGGGCATCCATCGCCCCCGCGTCCCAGCAGACCAGCATCATGAACTTCACCGTGGTCCCCTTTCAGTCGGTCGTCGGCCTGTACCACTGATCGACGGACGGGCCGCGAGGGGATCGACATTCGCTCGTGCCTATATCAGCCGGTGCGTCGCCGATGCCGGCGCCGCTCGGCGCGTCAGGACGTGCCGTTGAAGTCGACGTCCTTGGTCTCGACCGTCCCGGCAGTCCGCCCCGGGGCCGTCTGGTAGGTCCAGTACAGGTTGGTGTGCGCGATGACCTGGTCCGGCGGAGGCGCCCCCCAGGCCGTCTGATCCTCCGTCGTGTGGGCGTCGCTGACGAGGGTCGCGTCATACCCCCTGGCGAATGCGCCGTGGAGCGTCGAGCGGATGCACGCATCGGTCTGTGCGCCGACGACGACGAGTCGCCCGACGCCGAGGCCCGACAGCACGGTTTCGAGGCCGGTGTCCTCGAAGGAGTCGCCGTAGCTCTTCTCGACGAGCGGCTCGGCCTCGCTCGGACTCAGCTCGGCGACGATCCGCCATTCGTCACTTCCCCTCACAAGGTTCTCGTCGTTGTGCTGGACCCAGACGACGGGGATCTGTTCCTGCCGCGCCTTGTCGACAAGGCTGCCGATGTTCCCGACGACAGCCTCGCGTTCCGGAGTCCCTTCGACGTTGCCGTTCTGCACATCGATGACGAGGAGTGCGGTGTTCGGTCGGTTCTCGAGTGTGGTCACGGTCCCCCCTTGCTGACGCTGGATGCCTGTGTCCGCGAACGGTAGACAACCCACCGATGGCGAGCCGGCGGTTCGTGGGAGTAGCCCTGGGTGGAGTCGAACCACCGCACGCAGATTCGACGTCCTCCGAGTGGGACTGCGCGTGAGTGCGGCAAGCGAAAGAGTCTGCAAAGCCCGCGAGTCCGTGTCGCAGCGTGTTGAGGCGTTTTCGGGGGTCGCGCGGCTAGTCGGTACTCCCGGCGTACTCCCGGGCTACTTGCAAACGACCCCGACACACTCAACGTCACTTCCGTTCCCGTGCGCTCGATTCTTGCCTCCATCGACGACGCCTTCAAGCGGCGTGAAGATCCCGTAGCCGCCGTTCTCATTCGCGGTGTGGCGCGTTACCTCCATGAAGTGGCCGTGGTCACCGAAGACATCGTTGAAGAAGAGCCCGTGACCGGCGTTTGAGTTGGTCACGTTCTGCCGGTACAGCGCATGAGTATCGGCGCCGATGATGCCGTTGCCGCCGTTGTGGGTCACTCTGTTGTCTACGAGCGTGCTGTGGGAGTCCCATTGACGAACCCCGTCGCTTCGATTGTCCGTGATGGTGTTCTCGACCAGGTCGGCTGTGCAATCGAACTGGAAGATCCCGACCTCACCCTCACTGACTCGGTTGTTCGCGACGAGCGACGCGATGCCCAACGTGATGGAACCGCGAACGAAGATGCCGTTGCGGGAGGCTCCGACGACCTTGTTCCAAAGGATTTGATCTCCCTGACCGAACGACGTGATCCCCGTCTCGCCGCCTTTGACGATGTTCCAGCTGACGACGTTGGCGTCGATTGACGGCAGGACGAAGCTATGGCCGACGAAGATTCCGTTGACTGTGTCTCGGATCGTCAGCCCTGAGATCGTCGAGCGGACGGTGCTGACGTAGCGCACGCCGGTGGCGAACCCTCGAACCTTTCCGTTCCGGACGGCAACGCCCGAGCGCCCGTTCGCCTCGATGCCGACACTACCGTCGGCGCCGACCCCTTCGATCGAGAAGCCGTTGAGGTCGATCGTGATTCCGTCGGCGCCCACGACAAGACCTGTCGAGCAGCCAGTGAGCGACGCGGTCAACGTGACGTCGTGGGTGACGGTGTCACCACACGCCACGACCGGTTGAGCGTTTGCCGGCCCAGCGACTGCTGCGATCACCAGCGCTAGGAGCGACCAGACAGCCCACTTCACGTTATGCCCTCCTCCGGAGACGCCAGTGGCCGATCGTGTCAGTCGGCAACGCGCCGTTTCAACTGCCGTTTCGGCTAGTCCGATTCGGCTAGTTGCTCGCTGGGCCACAGCACGATCGCTCTCACTGTGTCCAGCCCGGGACTGGGCGAAAGCTGCTGAGAGGTTGCGAAGCGCGACGCGGCCTGTTCGTACTTCCCTGGTACTCCCGCAGCCCACATGGCTGTAGAGAGTTGGAACAGAACCTGGCTTAGCGGGGGGTTCTTTGTATGGCCCCGGGTGGAGTCGAACCACCGCACGCAGATTCGAAGTCTGCCGCTCTATCCACTGAGCTACGGGGCCTCGGAGGACACGGTAGCCGAGCCGGGAACGGGATTTGGGGGCTCGCGGCACGCGAGCACGGCTTCGATGTTCGCGACGAGCTCGGCCGTCGCCGCCTCGCGCGTCGCTCGGGTCGCGCTCCCGACGTGCGGCTGGAGCACGACGTTCGGAAGTCCGAGCAGCGCCTCCGGCACGTTCGGCTCGTGGACGAACACGTCGAGCCCTGCGCGCAACCGGCCGGACGTCAGCTCGCGCACGAGCGCGTCCTCGTCGAGGATCGCTCCGCGCGCCGTGTTCACGACCGCCGCACCGTCGCGCAAGAGCGCCAGGCGGCGCCCGTCGATCAGCCCATGCGTCTCACCGGTCAACGGCGCATGGATGCTGACGACGTCGCTCTCACGAAGGAGATCGTCGAGCTCACGGAACGCGTCGTCGCGGTCGGTGCGGCGGTTGTAGATCACGCGCATGCCGAACGCCCTCGCCCGCTCGGCGACTGCCCGGCCGATGCGGCCGAAGCCGACGAGCCCGAGCGTTGCCCCGTGGACCTCGTCTCCCATCAGCTGACCGACGTGCCAGCCAGCGGCCCAACGTCCCTCTCGTACGAACCGATCGCCCTCGACGATCCGGCGCCGCACCGCAAGGACGAGCGCCATCGTCAGGTCGGCCGTGGCGATCCCGAGCGCCTCCGGCGTGTTCGTGACCGCGACGCCGCGCCGCGCGCACGCCTCGACGTCGATGCCGTCGTATCCCACGCCGTAGTTCGCAACGAGCCGGAGGTCAGGGAACAGGTCGAGGAGCTCTTCGCCGACCTTCGCCGCGACGACCGCGAGCGCCTCGACGCCGGGACGCTCGCCCGCGACGGGCCACTCGACGACGACATCCTCGAGTCGCTCCCACGCCGGCCCGGGAAAGTGTCGAGATGCGAGGACCCGCACGAGGCGAGGCTATCCTGTGCCTCGCGAGGTGGCGGTAGCTCAGTTGGTAGAGCCCCGGGTTGTGGTCCCGGTGGTCGGGGGTTCGAGTCCCCTCCGCCACCCTCGTACCCGCTTCAAGTTCCGGCTCCGCCACGCCGATACCCGTCAGATGACCCTGCCTGCGGCAGAGGCACTCCAGCGCGAGACGACGATCGCCGGCGTGCTCAAGACGACCTGCGTCCAGCTGACAACCGTGCTGGAGGCGGAGGCGTGCAACCTCTCGCGCGTGATCGGGCAGCTGCTCGTCGACCTCGTCGAATACTCGCGCGACGGACGCCGGATCCAGCTCGGCCGCGCGTACCTCCTGCCGGACTACCCGGTCACGCAGGAGGTGATCGACAGCGGCGAGCCGCGGACGGTCTGGCTCTTCGACCCGGGCGTCGATCCCGGCGAGGCGGCCCTCCTCCGCGAGATGGACTTCGACGCGCTCCTGATGCTGCCGCTCCAGCTCGACGGACGCTGCTGGGGACTGCTCGAGGTCTACCGGATGGGGACGCGTGTCTTCTCGCCCGAGGACATCGCGCTCGGCGTCGAGATCGCCGCCCACGCCGGCGAGGCGATCGAGAACCTCCAGCGCCGCGCCGCCGCGGCCTAGCCGACTCAGTCGCGCGGATCGGTCGCGCGGGCGACGCGCGCAGGCTCACCGTCGCGCTTCCGGACGACGTGGAACCTCGCCTGCTCCTCGACCACGTCCTCGACCTCGGCAACCTCGTGTCCGGGCAGCACGATGAAGTGAGTCGGCTCAGCGCGAACGCGTTCGTAGTCGCGCGCCGGCACGTCGATCATCTCCGCGCATCCGATGTCGGCGCACTCGCAGACGACCTGGAGGCGATCGGTGAAGTCGGCGAACGTGCGGTTCAGCTCCTCGAGCCGCTCGTTCACCTGCCGGAACATCGCCTCGTTGAGGCCCAGCTTCCGCTCGCGTTCGCTCACGCGCCGCAGCCTACTCCTCGGGCTCGGCTCTCTTCGCCAGCTCCTCGGCGACGTCGCCGGCCCGGCCGATCGTCTCCGCGACCGAGTATCCGTCGCCCTCGGCAACCACTCGTGCGAGTCCCTGCGCCGCCCGGTGATGGCCCGGGAGCGTCAGGAACCAGCGTGGGTTCGCGCGAACCGTCTCGTACGCCTCCGGGCGAATACGGAGAAGCGCCCGGCACGCCGGATCCGCACACTCGCAGATCACTGGGAAGTCCGTCCCCGCCGAATAGTCGGCGGACGCCCGATGAAGCCGGTCGTTCGCCTCGCGAAACGCCGACTGGTTCCGCGCGATGCGCTCCGCGGTCAGCGGCTCGACGTCGAGCGCCTCGTCCGAGCTCATAACGAGGCATTGCCGGTCGAACGGCGATCGAAACGACGCGCCCGGGAGGATTCGAACCTCCGACCAACGGCTTAGAAGGCCGCCGCTCTTCCACTGAGCTACGGGCGCCTGCGAAAAGGGTAACCGCGAAGGCGGGTCAGCGTCTGACGCCGAAGTCGGCGGTCAGCACCGTCACGGGGTCGCTTCCGAAGACACCGGGCCCCACGTCGACGTGCACCGCCGAGAGGCCGACCTCGCGCCAGCGCGCGTTGAGCACGTTCTCGCGGTGCGGCGCGCTGTTCATCCACATCCGGACTGCGCCCGCGGGATCGACGTCGGGCGACGACCAGAGGAGGTTCTCGCCGACCGACCAGAACCGACGCGATCCCTGCGGGTAGTACCGCGCGACGCGCTTCCAGAAGAGCGTTCCGTCAGACGACTCGTGGGAGAAGAAGCCAGCGGTCGCCATCGAGGTGCTGTGCGCGTTCGCCGCGGATCGCAGTTGGAGGCTGAGCCGGAGTGGTGCCAGGCCGCGCTGCCGGCGGACGGTGTTGATCTGAACGAGCACGCCGGCCTCGAGCCCGTCGCGGGCCGCCGGCTGCTGTGGGCCGTCGACACGTGCGAACGCGGGCGTCGCGGCGAGCGACGCCACGATGAGCGCGAGCAGGATCCGAGCGCCGAACGGCACGAATCCGACATCGGCACTTCGGGCCGGAAGCTAGAGGGGCGCGTCGGTGACGGGCGTCGCGCGCTCGCGGCGCGTCCGCAGCCATTCGCGGACCAGCACCTGGATCGTCCCCGCGATCGGGATCGCCCCGAGCGCGCCGATCACGCCGGCGACCGAGGCCCCGATCAGCACCGCGATCAGGATCACGAGCGGCGACAGCGCCACCGTCCGCGAGTACACGAGCGGATAGAGCACGTGGTTCTCGAGCTGCTGGTAGACGACGAACCAGCCAAGGACGATCAGCCCGATCGTCCAGCCCGCGTCGAGCACCGCAACCGTCGTGACGACAACCGCTGCGATCGTCGCGCCGGCGAGCGGGATCAGGTCGAAGAACGAGACGAGCAGCGCGAGCGCGAACGCGTAGCTCACGCCGAGGATCGACAGCACGATCGCCGTCGTGATCCCGGCGACGAGCGCGATCGTCACGGCGCCCGCGACGAAGCCGCCGACGGTCGCGTAGACGTCCCTGCCGATCATGCGCCAGCGCGGCCGCGACTCCTCGGGCAGCTCGTCCAGGAACCGCTCGATCCACTTCGGCCCCTCGAGCAGCATGAAGAACGTCATGACGACGATCGTGATCGTCGCCACGATCGCGGTGATCACGCCCTTCGTCACGGCGACGGCGGTGCCCGACACGCCGAGGATCCGGCTGATGTCTGTGCTCGACGCCGCGTCTCGTACGCGCTCGACGATGTGGTAGTCCGTCTCGAGGAAGCCGAGCCGGCCGCGGCCCTCCGTCAGGTCCTGCACGTACTCCGGCACCGCGTCGATGAAGTCGTTGATCTCGCCGACGAGCGTCGGGATGAAGGTCGCGCCGAGCGCCACGACGACGATCGCGATCAGGAGGTAGGTGACACCGATCGCCATCCCGCGGCGGCGGATGCCGAGGCGCATGATGAGGTTCACGAGCGGGTCGAGCGCGAGCGCGAAGAAGACGGCGATCACGACCCACGTCAGGACCTGATGCGCGATCCAGAGGAGCTTCAGGAGCGCTGCGACCGCGAGCACGATCCCGAGCACGGCCAGGATCGTCCGCGCCCGGAAGCGGACGATCCGCTCCGGCACCATGGGCACGGAGCTTGCCGTGGCCGCCGGATAGCATCGGGCGCCATGAGCAACGCAACGATGCACACAAACCACGGCACGATCGAGGTCGAACTCTTCGACGACGACGCGCCGAAGACCGTCAACAACTTCGTCACGCTCGCGCGCGACGGGTTCTACGACGGCGTCAGCTTCCACCGGGTGATTCCCGACTTCATGATCCAGGGCGGAGACCCGACCGGCACCGGCCGAGGCGGGCCCGGCTACACGTTCGAGGACGAGTTCAACGACAACAAGGTCGTCCGCGGAGCACTCGCGATGGCGAACGCCGGGCCGAACACGAACGGTTCGCAGTTCTTCATCGTCACCGCGGAGGCGACGCCGTGGCTCGACGGAAAGCACACGGTCTTCGGACGCGTGACGAGCGGCATGGACGTCGTCGACACGATCGCGAACGTCGACACGGACGCGAGCGACAAGCCACGCTCCGACGTCACGATCGAGCGCGTCGAGCTGGCGGAGTAGTAGGAGGGCGTTGCGGCCGACCGGCCGCACCGTCGCTCATCAGGCGAAGCTGCTGCGCGCCCCGAGCACGCCAGGGGCGAGCGGCGGCGGTGGGTACTGCTCGGCGCGGCGCACCGACGCGGCGTCGACGCCCCGGACGAGCAGCCGCGACTTGAGCGTCTGCGTCGCGACGGAGTAGACGTCGAGCTTCTCGCCGCAGCCGCCCTTCGCGACGAGCACGTGGCCCTTGTCGAGCCAGCCGAGCGCGCGCGCCGGCGCGTCAGGGAGGAGCTCGTCTCCGCGGGGCCGGTGCGCGGTCACGACCATCGCACGGCTCGCCCGGCAGTCGCGCCCGACCGTGAACGCGAAGTTCTGGCCGCGCCCCGGGAAGAGGTCGGTCACGTGCTCCGCAGGACCGCCGCGCCACGCCACCGGCGCAGACGTTGCGCCGACGAGCTCGAGGCGGTGGATGTCGACGCGGTCGTCGACGTGCTGCGCGGCGAAGTAGAGCGACGTGCCGCCTTCGCCGAACGCGATCGCGTCGAACCCGGTGTGCAGACGTCCGTGCACGAGCTGCCGGGGCGTCTTCCCGCGGTTCGTCGAGATCCAGACGGACTCTCGGCTGCCGCGCCGCAGGACGAACGCGAACGCGAGCCCTGACGGGTGGTAGACGACGCGCTCGTAGCGCACGCCCTGCACAGGGGTGACGTCGATGAACCCGCCGCCCGCCGGATGCGCCTTCAGCAGCGCGCGGCCGTCGCGGGCGACGAAGACGATCGACTTCCCGATCGGGCGACCCCAGGACGATGCGCTCGGATCGACGGCAGACGGCGGCCGTGACGGCGCGCCCGGAAGCCCCTTCACCTGCAGGTGCGCGAGCAACGCGCGGTCGCCGCGCGGTCCCCACGCGAACGGCCCTGCGTTCCGCGCCGTGAAGAGACACGTCACGCGACCGCTCGGCTCGAGCGCCCACGCACGACCGTTCGCGACGAACGCGACCGTCGCGTCCGGCCCGACCAGTCGCCGCGCGCAACCTGCCGGGAGCCCCGCGCCCGACGCGAGCTCCGGCCTGCTGGGGGACTCGTCGTTCCCGAACGAGCACCCCGCCGCGACGAACACCAACGCAGTGATCGCGACGAACCTGCCGATCACTGCAAGCGCCCGACCGGGGTCGAACCGGTGACTAGAGCTTGGAAGGCTCTCGTGTTGCCGCTACACCACGGGCGCGGCGCACGCCCTAGGGTAGCCCGCGTGAGCTGGAGCCGTGGCCGTCTGGCGTCGTTCGTGGGCGGCACGGCGTTGACGCTCGCCGCGCTCGCGGGGCCGCTCCATGACCTGCAGTTCGAGCTCTTGATCGCGCACCTGCTCCAGAATGTCGTCCTCGCCGAGTGGGCGCCGGCGCTCCTCATGTTCGGGCTGCCGCCCGAGCTCGGCCGCCGCCTCGCCCGCCACGCACCTGCCTGGGCGACCTTACCGCTGTGGCTCGTCGTCTACTACGTCTGGCACCTGCCGCCGATCTACGACGCGGCGCTCGAGCACCCGAACACCGTGCTCCAGCTCGAGCACCTCTCGTACCTCCTGGCCGGCTGCGCGTTCTGGCTCTCGATCGCGCACGGGCCGATGTCGCCGGGATCGAAGGCGGGCTTCATCTTCGCCGCGTTCATCCTCGCGAGCCCGCTCGGCCTGATGCTCGCCCTCGTGCCGACGGCGGTCTACGACTTCTACGACGGCCACTGGGGCCTGAGCGCCCTCGAGGACCAGCAGATCGCCGGACTGACGATGTCGTCCGAGGAGGCGGTGGGGTTCTTCGCGGTGTTCGCGTACTACTTCGCGCTCTTCGCGCGAGAGCAGGCGTGAGTCGGGGCGGCGAGATTCGAACTCGCGGCCTCTGCCTCCCAAAGGCAGCGCTCTAGCCAGGCTGAGCTACGCCCCGCTCGCGGCGAGTGTAGCTTCGCGGCCCGCCGGGGCCACTCCTCCCGCACGACGTTGCCACCGTCCGCGCGATGCCTTACCGTGGCCGCGCATGTCGCGTGCGACGCGTCTCGCCGGCGTCCTCGGAGCGCTCCTGCTGGCGTGCGTCGCCGCGTCGCCCGCCCCGGCTCGGCCGACGGGCCCCGAGGCCGAGCTGATTCGAGCGGTCAACCAGGCGCGCGCGCCGTACGGGCTTGCGCCGCTGCGGCTCGACCTCCGGCTCGAGCGCGCCGCCCGTGCGAAGTCGAGCGAGATGCTCCGCACCGGAACGTTCGCGCACGGCGACGTCCGCGGGAGGCTCGTTCGGTTCGGCGTCAAGGGCCCGATGTACGGCGAGAACCTCGCCTGGGCGACGGGGTCGAGCGCAAGCGCGTCGAGGATCGTCCAGATGTGGCTGGCGAGCCCGGGCCATCGCGCGAACCTGCTTCGTCCGACGTTCCGCCGGATCGGGATCGGCCGGCGCGTGGGCACGTTCGCCGGACACGGCAGCGCGGCGGTCGTGACCGCCGACTTCGCGGGCTAGGCCCGGCTAGGAGGAGCTACTCCTCCATCAGCGCGCGGAGGTCCGCGAGCTTCTCGTGGCGGAGCTGGTCGCGCTCGCCTCGATCGATCCGGTCGAGCAGGTCGCGGACGAGCGGCGCGAGCTCCAGCGGGTTGAACGGCTTCGTGATGTAGTCGACCCCGCCGATGTCGAGGCCCTTCGCGCGGTCGCGAAACTCCGCGCGCGCCGTGAGGAAGACGATCGGGATGCCACGCGTGCTCGGGTCGTCGATCAGCTGCTCCGCGACCCGCCAGCCGTCGAGCCCCGGCATCATCACGTCGAGCAGGATCACGTCGGGCGTCTCCGCACGGGCCTTCTCGAGGCCGCTCGGCCCGTCGGCTGCCTCGGACACCTGCATGCCCTCGGCCTCGAGGTTCACCCGGCAAAGCAGCCGGATGGGAGCCTCATCGTCGATTACGAGCACTCTGGTCATGAGGGTCCGGATCCACCCGCGAGTACCCGGGCCACCGGAAGCTC
The DNA here is from genome assembly GCA_035718485.1 of Gaiellaceae bacterium. Classification (GTDB taxonomy): domain Bacteria; phylum Actinomycetota; class Thermoleophilia; order Gaiellales; family Gaiellaceae; genus JACCTU01. Next base: position 5,036 of record DASTHC010000101.1, on the reverse strand, counting down.
GAACGTGAACCGAGAGCCCTCGCCTTCGGCGGACTCGACCCAGATCCTTCCGCCCATCGCATTCACGAGTCCCTGCGCGAGGAAGAGGCCGAGCCCGGTCCCACCCCGGTCGGCGTCGGCCCGATAGAACTTCCGGAAGATCCGCTCGCGCTCGGCAGCCGGGATGCCGTGCCCCTCGTCGGCGACGTGGAACTCGACGGTGTCGTTCTTGCGACGTGCGGCGACGGTCACGCGGCCTCCTTCGGGCGAATACTTGACGGCGTTGTCGACGAGATGCGAGAGCACCTGGCGAAGTTTCTCAGCGTCGGCCTCTGCTGCGAGCGGTTCCGTCGGGAGATCCAACACGAAACGGTGTCCGCCGCCGCCGTTCTCCCTCGCGGTCGAGACCACGTCGTTGACGAGCGGCTGCACGTCCGTCGCGGCGAGGTTGACCTGGAGGTCGCCCGTGTCGAGCCGCGCGACGCTCAGGAGGGCGTCGACGATCCGCGTCAGCCGCTCGGACTCGGACGTGATGTAGCCGAGGAACGTCTTGCGCTCCTCGTCCCCGAAGGCCACGTCCTCACGGAGGAGCGTCTCGGCGAAGCCGTAGATCGAGGTCAGCGGGCCGCGGAGCTCGTGCGAGACCGTCGAGACGAACTCCGTCTTCATCTCCTCGACGAACCGGTCGGCCGAGATGTCGCGGAACGCGAAGATCCGGCCCGAGACGTCGCCAGCCGGATCGCGCATCGTCGCCTCGGTCACCGAGAGCCAGGTTTCGCCCCCACCCCGTCGGATCGGCACGAGCGTCGAGCCCGAGAGGCTCCGCCCGAGGATCTGCTGCGCGTCTCGGCCGAGCGCCTCGCTCGCCGGCACTCCCGTGGCGGCCTCGGCCGCACGGTTCCAGAGCACGACGTCGCCCTCGCGATCGACCGCGACGATCCCGTCGCCGATGTTCTCGAGGATGGCGGCGCTCCGCTCCTTCTCGAGCGCGACCCGCTGGTAGAGCTCGGCGTTCGAGAGCGCCGCGGAGGTGTTCACTGCGAGCGCGACGAGCGCCTCGATCTCTTCCGGCCGCCAGGCGCGAGGGTGACGCCCGTAGACGGACATCACTCCGTGCAGCGCGCCCTCCGGCCCGACGAGCGGCACGCCGAGGTAGGCGGTGAAGCCGGCCGGGAGGAGCGCGTCGGACGCGAAGAGCGCAGGGTCGGATGCGGCGTCCGCCACGGCGACCGGCCGGCGCGACTGGGCGACCTCGCCCGAAAGCGGGCCGGCCGCATCGTTGCGGACTCCGAGGGCGGTCTCGGCATCCACGCCCGCAACCGCTGTGACGACGAGATCTCCGGCGTCGACGACCCGGATCGCGCAGGCGTCGGTACCGAGCAGGGCAGGCGCCTGCTCGACGACCTCGTCCAGCACGGCCGCGGGGTCGAGCTCGGTGGCGAGCACGCTGCCGGTCCGTGCCAGCTGCTGCGCCAGCGAGCGCGACGTGCGTTCGGCCTCGAAGAGCGCGCTCCGCTCGAGCGCCCCCCGTCCTGCGCCGGCGAGGTGGCGGGCGAGCTCGACGTCGTCGTCGCGAAGCGTCCGCTCCTCGCCGAAGAACACGAGAACGAGCCCCGCGGTGTCCTCGCGCGACTCGAGCGGGACCACGAGGAGCGACTCGAAACCGCACGCCGGGCCGAGGCTGCGCCAGCGGGCCGAGAACCGCTCGTCGCCGGCCACCGCACGCGAGGCGAGGATCCGCCGCTCCGCCGAGGCGAGCCGGAGCGCGTCGCTTTCCTCGGCAAGTCCTTCCTCGAGAGCGGCGCGCAGCGGGTCCGGAAGTTCGTGTGCTCCGGCGACGTGCAGCGCGCCGGCGCGCGGCATGACGACCGCCGAGAAGACGCCTCCGAACGCCTCACCGGCCGCCTGCGCGAGCGCGTCGAGCGTCTCGGCGAGCGAGAGCGGCTGCCCGAGGACGGTCGCGATCCGGTAGAAGCCGCGCTGGATCTCGAGCCGACGCTCGTTCTCGACGATCAGCTGCGCCGTGTGGATCCCGAGGCCCAGCTCGCCGGCGAGCGCCTCGAGGAACGAGACGTCGGCGTCGGACCACACGCCGGGTGTGGTGCGATGGACGGCGAGGACGCCGATGAGCTCCCCGAAGACGACGATCGGGGTGGCGAGGACGGCGCGGGAGCCGAGCTCGAGGATGCCCTGCGTGCCCCCGGCGGGGCTGTCGCGTAGCGCGGACGAGGTGGCGACGTCCGAGATCGCAACCGTCGTGTTGCGGCGCATCGCGAGGTTCGAGGCGGCGAGGCGGGCGATGTTCGAGCCGTCGAGCGGCTCCAGCCCGGCGGCGAACCACTGCGCCTTGAGCGTCAACTCGCTGTCGGGATTGCCGAGCCGCACGAAGCACCTGTCGGCATCGAGGGCCGTCGCGACCTCCTCCATGGTCCCGGCGAGGACGGCGTCCAGATCGGCGTCCGTCCGCACCTGCTCCGCGAGGCGGGCGACCGCGACCTCGCGCGGCCCGTGTGGCCGCGCGCGAAGCCGCTCGAGGACCGGGCCGGCCTCCGCTGCGAGCGCCTGCAGCCGGGCAAGGTCGTCGCTGTCGAACGCGTGCTTCCGGCCGACGGAGCCGGCGACGATCACGCCGACGACCTGCTGGGCCGCGAGCATCGGCACGTAGGCCACGCTCTCGACGCCGCTCCGCTCGACGAGGCGCTGACTGACCCGCTTCGACGCGTGCGCGTCGTAGACGGCGAAGGCAGCCGCGTCGTGGTAGGCGCTGGCGATCCCGGAGGGCTCTCGGTCGAGGTCGAGCCGCACCTCGCGGAACCAGTCCACCTCCTCGCCCCGGTCGATCATCGCGAGCCCCTGCGCGGTCCGGGTGCCCTCGTCGATCAGCGCCACGGCTGCGACCTCGACGTGCGCGAGCTCCCGGGCCCGCTCGGCAACGGCATGGGCCGCTTCCTCGACCGTTTCCGCGCTCCGGAGCCGCCCGAGCTCTTCTGCGGCGCGCGCGATGCCCGGCGCGGTGAGGATGAGCGTCCGCTCCCGGAAGCGCACGAAGAACGCGACCACGGGCACGAGGGCGAGCACGATCGCCACGAAGCCGGGCCAGCCGCTCCCGCCGACGGGCTCCCCATCCCGGAGGACGAGGGCGCCGAAGACGATCGCCGCGATCCCCCCGCAGGGGAAGACGAGCGCGAGCGCCAGCTCGAGCTCACGCAGCGCGCCGCGCGAGCGGACGAGGGCCGGGACGAGCGAGAGGCCCGCCGCGAGGTAGGCCGCGCCGAGCACGAGCAGGGGAACTGCGTTGAGATAGATGGCCTGCTGCTCGGCTGTCACTGGGCTGGAGGCAGATGATAGGGAAGGCGAATCACCGTTTTTGCCGGTTTCCCGGCGTTGACGATCGTTCCTCCAGCTTCAAAAGATGGGCCGAACGGCCCATTGTCCCGGGAACACGCGGCCGCTAGCTTCTCAGTCACTGGGCGATGCGAACCGCGGCCACCTGGCCTTGAGTCCGCGGTGAGCACTCTGAAGAGGCCGGCTGCACCGACCCCCCCGAAGCAGCCGGCCTTTTCATTTCCTTTTTGAGGGCACGGCTACGATCAGCTCGATGCCCAAGCGCGTCCTCCTGGCGTCTCCCCGCGGCTACTGCGCCGGAGTCGAGCGGGCCGTCGACACGGTCGAGCTGGCGCTCGAGCACTACGGCGCCCCGATCTACGTCCGCAAGCAGATCGTCCACAACGCCCACGTCGTCCGTGAGCTCGAGGCGCGAGGCGCGATCTTCGTCGAGAGCGAGCAGGAAGCGCCCGAGGGCGCGACGATCGTCTTCTCGGCGCACGGGGTGGCCCCCGTGGTCCACGAGAACGCGGCCCTCCGCGGGCTGAACACGATCGACGCGACCTGCCCGCTCGTGACCAAGGTCCACGTCCAGGCCCGGCGCTACGCGGCCGAGGGGTACACGGTGGTCCTCATCGGCCACGCCGGCCACGAGGAGGTCGAGGGGACGATGGGCGAGGCCCCGGAGTCGACGATCCTGATCGAGTCGGTCGAGGACGCGGAGGCGCTCGACCTGCCCGCCGACGCGAAGCTCGCGTACATCACCCAGACCACGCTCTCCGTGGACGAGACGGGCGAGGTGATCAAGGTGCTCCGCCGGCGCTTCCCGTCGATCTATGCGCCCAAGCGTGAGGACATCTGCTACGCGACGTCCAACCGCCAGTGGGCGGTGAAGGAGATGCTCGCCGAGATCGAGCTGCTGCTCGTGATCGGGTCCCGGAACTCGTCGAACTCGAACCGGCTCGTCGAGGTCGCGCGCGCCAACGGGGTCGCGGCGCACCTGATCGACGACGAGACCGACATCAGCGAGGAGTGGCTCGACGCCGTCGAGACGGTCGGCGTCACGTCGGGCGCGTCGGCGCCGGAGAAGCTCGTCGCGCGCGTCTGCGACTGGTTCCGCGAGCGGGGCGTCGACGACGTCTCGCCCTACCGCCTCGTCGACGAGGACGTCGAGTTCCGTCTCCCGGTCGAGCTCCGGCGAGAGCTCGCTCTGGCCGAGTCCCAGTCCTGAAAACGGCTATCGCGACCCTGGGCGCGATCGCGCTCGCGTTCTTCGCTGCCGCGGGCGGCTACCTGCTGCGCGACTCGCAGCACCTCGAACCCCGGGCCTGGAGCCACTGCGTCGACACCGCGGGCGGCTTCGACGTCGAGTACCCGTCGGACTGGCACAGCGCGCGGGGCGCGGTCGCCTGCCGGTTCTTCGACCCCGAGCTGTTCACCGTCCCGCAGAACTCCGACTTCGGCGGGACGGCGCTTCGCGTGGACGTCGCGCAGCAGCCGTTCGACGACGTGGTGGCCGGTCTGATCGACAGGCGCTTCGCAGAGACGGAGATCCGCGAGCAGGTGACGATCGGCGGCAAGCGCGCGTTCCGGCTGCAGCTCGTCTCGACGGGCGAAGGGCTCGAGGACAAGGGAACGACCACGTACGGCTACGTGATCAGGCGCGCCGCCGGGCCGCCCGTGCTCGTGACGACCAGCGCGCCACCCGGCGACCGCATCCGCCACCGCGACGT
>DASTHC010000100.1:0-27804 GCA_035718485.1 Gaiellaceae bacterium | reverse complement strand
AGGTCGCCGGGAACTGACTTGGGTTCTGCTGTCCCGTCGACTTCACGATTGTGAGCGGCGTGAACGGGTCCGCGGCATCGGCGATGTAGACCAGCTTGCCGACCGCGGCAAAGGTCGACCCCTCGCCGGGCACCGTGAAGTGCCCGTCGTTGCCGTTGATCGTCACCGTCACCGTGCCGTCGCCGTTCGGCTCGATGATGAACGGCCCGGCCAGCACCGTTGTCAGCGTCTTGCCGTTCGCCGGGTTCGTATAGGTGACCTTGAAGCTGACCGCGTGCGTGACGTCCTTGCCGCTTGAGAACACCGTCTCGTGGAGCGTCCCCTCCGTGTGGAACATGAACGGGAACGGGCACGGTCCGGCGGGGATCGTCCCGGTGCGGTCCAGTTGCGTGACGGTCACGACCGGTTTGTCGGCAGCGGCCATCGGTGCGATCACGAGCAGCATCGTCGCCGCAGCCGAGGCTGTCAGCGCGAAGACCTTCCTCCTCATCGTCCCTCCTCGTCAGTGGTATAGGCACTTACGATCCTGACGTGCTTGGTCAGGAGCTAAGACGCTGTGACCGCTGACTGGTTAGGAGGCTCAGGGAAGCGCGAAGAGGACGTACGCGTCGATCGCGTTCTGCCTGCCCTTGATCCGCAGTCCCGCCCGCTGCTCGACGATCGCGCCGTCGGGCAGCTGCTCGTACGTCCGTGCACCGATCAGCACCCCGCCGGCCGGGGCGAGACTCTCCAGACGCGCGCCCGCGTTGACCGTGTCGCCGACGAGCGGATAGGCAACGTGGCCCTCGCCGCCGACCTCGTGGACGACCGCCTCGCCGCTGTTCACGCCGACGCGCATCCGTGGCCAGTCCGGATGCTGCTCGGCAAGGTCGGCAAACCGGCGCTGCAGCGCCGCACGCGCAGCACGAACGGCGTGGTCGGGCTGGTCGCCGCGGCTGTTGAAGAGTGCGACGATCCCGTCCCCGATGAACTTCTCGACCTCGCCGCCGAACTGACGAGTGAGTAGAGGCGCAGCAACGCCCCAGTAGGCGTCGAGCACGGCGGCAACCTCGCGCGGCGTCGAGCGTTCGGCGAAGCCCGTGAACCCGACGAGGTCGCCGAAGAGGACGCTGACGTCCTGCCGACGCTCCCGCGTCGTCGACAAGTAGAGATGTCGAAAACGCTCGTCACGCCACTCGCGCCGGGCTGCGAACCCGATCACCAGGTACGCCAGGACGATCAGGCCGTGCCACTCCCACCAGCTCGCATGCCACTTCCGCTCGCCTGTGACCGCGACGCCGATCATCGCCTCGGCGAGCAGGAGGAAGCAGGCGATCACCGCTCCCGGGAGCAGATTCCGCCCGTGTCGGAAGATCGCCCAGTAGCGCGCGGCGCTGACCGCGTACACGACCGTCCCGAGAATCGCGAGGACGAGAACAAAGGTGTCGGTGGCGGCCTCGCTACCGGCGCGAAGCGGCGGCAGCTCGGCAACCGTCCACGCGAACCATGCGGCCATCGAGACGAGCACCGCTACCCGCAGCAGGGTCCGGCGGCGGATCAACGCTGTCCCGATCCCCGGCCGGATGTCGACGAACGCGGACGCTCCGGCAAAGACCGCGCTGACGAGGAGCCCCACCGGAATCGCGACCATGAACCCGCCGTATTCCTTCGAGAAGAGAACGCCCGGCGTCCCAATCGCGTGCAGGCCGAGGAAGCCGCCGGTCGCCATGAACGCCAGCGACAGGAGCAAGACACGCGCATCGCCACGTCGGTTCGCCGCCTCGCCCGCGGCGTAGCCGAGGACGAACGCCACTGCGCCGACGATCCCGAAGACGACGAAGTGCGCGCGGTAGTTCTCGAAGTGGGGGTCGAGCTCCGATCGAAGCAGCAGCGAGAGGAGCCCGACGAGCGGGAGCGCAGCCGCGAGCAGCGCGACGACGACATGTGTCACCGACCGGGTCGGTTTCTCTCGATCGCTGTTCGGCCGAGCTCTCACCAAGCTTCGCCATCCCTTGAGGGGCAGTTCTCCTCACGACGCGGGGAACGGCGTCCTTCTTCCCGAGCGCACGCGCTGAATGGCCAGGCGGTACGATCGGCTCGAGCGGGTCAGGGAGGGGACGCGATGGCGGTCGACTACTTCATCAAGTTCGACGGCATCAAGGGCGAGAGCACCGATGCCAAGCACAAGGATGAGATCGACGTCGAGGCCTGGAGCTGGGGGGAGACGCACGCGGGCAGCACCGGAGTTGGTGGTGGTGCCGGCGCCGGCAAGGTCTCGATGCAGGACTTCCATTTCGTGATGGCGCTGAGCACGGCGAGCGTCAGCCTGATGAAGGCCTGCGCAACCGGGCAGCACATCAAGATGGCCACGCTCTCGGGCCGCAAGGCCGGCAAGGCGCAGCAGGAGTACCTCACGTTCAAGTTCCACGACGTCCTCGTCAGCTCGTACCAGACGAGTGGAGCCGAGGGCGCGCCGGTCCCGATCGACTCGGTGTCGTTCAACTTCGCCAAGATCGAGGTCGAGTACAAGCCGCAGAAGGCGGACGGCTCCTTGGGAGCAGCCGTCCAGTTCAGGTACGACCTGAAGACGAACAAGTCCTTCTAGCGCCGAAGCCGTGGAGCCCGTCCGCGCCGTCCCTCCGCCCGGACGTCCGGACCCGCCGCGCGCGGAGAGCCGGCCGGCGGCTGTCGAGCTCGCCCGGCTGCTGCGGGACGCAGGATACGAGCCGGATCGGATCCAGGAGCGGCTCGCGACCGGCGACCAGCTCCTCGCGCGGTCGCCCGAGCTGCCGTCGTACCTGCGACGGCTCGGCGACGCGGACGAGCTGGCGGTGCTGCTCCGACTCTTCCTGCTCGGCGTTCCCGTCGCCCGCGCGCGCCTCGACGAGCTCGTGGGACCGCAGCTCCGGGAACGGCTCGCGGGAGCCGCCCTTCTCGTCGCAGATTCCGAGCTCGTCCACGGCGCGGCCCGCCTCGTTCCTCACGACGAGCTGCTGATCGCGTCCGATCATGCAGGCGCGGCGGAAGCGCACGCCGACCACGTGCCGGGAGTGCACCGCCCGTCGGTCGCGCTCGCACACCTCACCGTTCGCGGCGAGGGCGAGCGCGCTCTCGACCTCTGCACTGGGAACGGCATCCAGGCGATCCTGCTCGCGGCGCACGCCGAGCACGTCGTCGCGACGGACGTGAACGAAAGGGCGCTTGCCTACGCCGCGTTCAACGCAGCGCTCAACGGCGTCGGCAACATCGAGACGCGGGCGGGCAGCTTCTTCCAGCCGGTCGAGGGCGAGCAGTTCGAGCTCGTCGTCGCGAACCCGCCGTACGTCGTCTCGCCCGAAAGCGCCTTTCTGTTCCGGGACGGCGGCATGCGCGGCGACGCAGTCTCCGAACACGTCGTGCGTTCGGCGCCGGCCGCGCTCGCCCCCGGCGCGTTCGCCTGCGTCCTGATCGCGTGGGCACTCGATCCGGACGATCCTGCCGAACGTCCGCGCAAGTGGCTCGAAGGCTCGGGCTGCGACGCGTTCCTGCTCCACACCTCGACGGACGACCCGATCGAGACGGCAACCGTGTGGAACCGCGATCTCCTCGACCGGCCCGAGGCGTACGCCGAGGCGCTCGACCGCTGGCTGGTCTACTACCGCGAGCTCGGGATCGAGCAGCTCGGCTACGCCTGCCTCGTCATGCGGAAGCGCAGCGACGGAGGTGACGGCTGGCTCGAGGCGCAGCAGCTGCCGCGCGCGGCGCTTCGCCCGGCGGGACGGCACGTGCGGAAGCTCTTCGAGACGCGCGACCGGCTGTCCGAGCTCGAGTCGGACCGTGCGCTTCTCATACGGCGACTGCGCGTCGTCGACAACGCCGTCGTCACGCAGGACACGCGCTTCACCGAAGGCGGCTGGCAGTCGGAGAACCTCACGCTCCGCCTCGAGACCGGCTTGCCGTTCTCCGCGGAGCTCGATCCACCGACGGCGCGACTGATCCGTGGGCTCGACGGTTCGAGAACGCTCGACGAGGCGCTCGCAGCGGCCGTCGAGGCCGACGCTCGAGCGACGGGTCTCTCCCTCGCGCGCCAGATGCTCGAGGTCGGCTTCCTCGAGCTGGCGGACTAGGCGCCGGTAGCGTCGTGCCGATGAAGGTCACCCCCGAGGCCGCGCGGCGTTTCCTCGTCTTGCGGCAGATGCTCGCCCCGGCGCGCTCGCTGGAGGGAGGGCCCGAGGCGGTCCTCGAGGTCTTCCGCCGGCTCGGCTCCGTCCAGTTCGACCCGCTGGCGGTCGCAGGCAGGAACCACGACCTCGTGCTCCACGCACGCGTCGCCGACTACGAGCCGGCCTGGTGCGACCGTCTGTACGAACGCCGCGAGGTGTTCGAGGCATTCAACAAGGGGCTCTCCTTCGTCCCGACGAGTGACTACCCATGGTTCCGCGTAACGCTGAGCAGGAACGCGTCGCTCGTTCTCGCCGAGAACCCGGAGGTCGCCGAGGCCGTGGTCGAACGCATCCGCGCAGAGGGACCGCTCTCGTCGCTCGACTTCGAGCGTGCGAGCGGGGCGACAACCGACTGGTTCGGCGTGAAGACGAACGTCGTGCGCGCCGTGCTCGAGGCGTACGCCGCAACCGGCGTGCTCGGCCTCGCGCGACGCGACGGCAACCGCCGTTACTACGACCTCCTGGAGCGGCTTCTGCCGCGCGATGTCCTGGCGCGCAAAGTGACACTTCGCGAGAAGCTCCTGCACAAGCTCCTGTCGCGGTATCGCGCACACGGCCTCTTGGGGGTCGGCGGCGGCGGCGACATCTTCGGCGGCCTCGGCCCAGCGAAGCCGGACTCCCGCTGGCCGGAGCACCCGGGACGGACCGCGCTCCGCGAGGAGCTCGTCGAAAACGGCGACCTCGTTCCGGTCGACGTCGAAGGAGTGCGCGGCAAACGCTTCGTCCTCCGCGAGGAAGTCGAGCTGCTCGCAGCCCCGCCGGAGCCGGACGCATCGGTCGCTTTTCTCCCACCGTTCGATCCGTTGGTCTGGGACCGCGCCCTGCTCGGGTCCCTCTTCGACTTCGACTACGTGTGGGAGCTCTTCTTCCCGCCCGCCAAGCGGCGTTGGGGCTGGTACGTGCTGCCGGTGCTCTTCGGCGACCGCTTCGTCGGCCGCATCGAGCCGCGGATCGACCGCGACGGCGGCGCCGTGACGGTGCTCGGGCTCTGGTGGGAGGAAGGCTTCGCGCCGCGGCGCGCCGAGGGCTTCGTCGACGCGATGCGCACGGCGCTTCGCGCCTACCTGGGCTTTGCCGGGACCGACCGCGTCGACTGGGCGCAGCACCTCGGGAAGGAGAAGCGGCTCTTCGGGAGCCGGCCCTGAGCGCCTAGGACTCGCCGTCCCAGTAGTCGAGCTGAGGCTCGCTCGGGAGCATCGCCTGATAGCCCTCGGACGCGGTCCAGATCCCGACCTTGCCGCTGTCCGGGTAGTGCACGACGGCGAGCGGCGACTTCGAGGAGAGGATCAGCACACGGCACGCCTCGTCCGTGCGGTTGACGACCAGGTGGCCGCCCGCCGGCCCTTCCGGAAAGACCACGACGTCACCGGGAGCGAGCTGACGCTCACCGTCGGGGGTACGGACCGAGGGTCGGCCCGAGACGGCGATCAGCCACTCCTCGCAGCCGAGCTCGTAGTGGTACGGCCACGTCTTCTCTCCCGGCGGCAGCTCGTAGAGGCTGCCGCCGAGCAGCGACGCGCCGAGCCGGTTCCCGATGACCGTCGAGCGGTGCCGGTATCCCGGCTGATCCTTCTTGCGGTCCCACTCCTGCTCACCGAAGAGATTGAAGACGTCCATCGGCGCATCCTAGGGGTCAGTCCTCGAAGATCTCATCGCGTCGTGTCGCGGCGTACGCGAAGCACGCGTCCTCGACGCCGAGCTACGCGCCCGTCAAGGAGGTCTCGCCGCGATTGCCGTAGTCTGGCCGCCGCGTGTTCTTCCGGCTCAGCAGCCTGGAGCTTTGGCTCATTCTCTCCGTCGCCGTCTTCGGCGGGACGGCACTGGGAATCCTGCTCGGTCGACTCGTCCGGCACCGCGCCGAGCACCTCCGGGAGCCGGTCGGAGTGCTGCAAACCGCGTTGCTCGGCCTCGTCGGGCTCGTGCTCGCGTTCGGCCTCGCGCTGGCGGTCGGACGCTACGAGGCGCGCCGCGCGGCCGTCGTCGACGACGCCAACGCGATCGGGACGACCTACCTGCGTGCCGAGACATTGCAAGAGCCTCTTCGGACGCGCTCCCTCGAGCGGCTGGTGCGGTACACCGACACGAGCATCCGGCTGTCGCGCGCCGTGCCGGGGAGCGCCGAGTCCCGCAGGGCGATCGCCGACGGCGACGAGCTGCACCGTCAGCTCTGGCGCCTCGCTGGACAGGCGCTCGTCGACCAGCCGAACGCAAGCGCGCCGCGCCTCTACGTCGAGACGCTCAACGAGATGATCGACATGCAGACCGTGCGCGTGGCCGGTCTGAACAACCGCGTCCCCGGCCCCGTGCTCGCGGTCGAGGTCGTCGGTGCAGCCGTCGCCCTGGGACTGCTCGCCTTCTACCTCGCGCTGCTCGGCCGGGGCGTGATCACCGTCCTCCTCGCCGCCGGCCTCGTCACGCTGCTCCTCCTCGTCACGTTCGACCTCGACCGCCCCACGCGCGGGCTCATCCGCGTTCCCGACACGCCGCTCGTGAGCCTCCGCGCGTCGATGGCGCTACCGCCCGCGGCGACCGGTTCGCCGCACCGTGTCCGCGAGGTGGGCGGAGGTTAGATTCGCCGGCGCCGCCCCGGTGTGACGGCCGCGGCGACGACGGCGGTCTTCGCAACCGGCGCCGGTCCTGGTGTGACGGCCTTGGCGACGACCGCGGTCTTCGCCACCGGGTGGCCGATGACGCCGACTCGTCCTGCACGTGCTGCTCTGAGGGGCATGTTCACGCTCCTTGGGTTGCAGGGATCTCGTCCGCCTCGATCGAGGCGATGATCGCCTGAATCGGAATCCGTCCGTTGGCGATCAGCTGGCCACCGGACCGCCGCGCTGCCGATGCGAACGGCGCAGCCCAGAGGTTCTCCCAGATGAGCACTCCGGCCGTGCTCCCCGGCTCCATTGCGGCGGCGAGGTGCTCGACGTCCTCCTCCGCCAGCAGCTCCGCGAGCTCGGCCTCGAGCTTCTCGAGCTCTCCGAGCCCTTCCACTTCGGAGAACTCCGTCGCATCGACGGTTCCGTCCTCGTTCTTGGTGAGGATCAAGATGTCGATCACGCGGATCGTCCCTGCGTCGACCAGCGCGAGCAGCTCGCGGGCCATCTCGCCCGTGAAGTTGCTGGCGCCCGCCGGAAACTCAACGACGACATAGTCGACGGGACCGAGCTCGTCCAGCGATCTCTCTGACATCACACGTCCTTTGTTCGTGGGGCCGACCGAGCATCGTTCGCTGCAGGCCGCTTGACATCGTCCCGAACGGGTGATCGTCGGGGCCGCCGTGTGTGTTCAGCGCGAAGCGGGCTCGGCGCTCATCTCGCGCTCTCGGTCGCTCCCCTCGGTCGACTCCGCGGCCTGCCGCCCGACCTCGAAGTGCAGCTCGCCCTCCAGGACATCGACCGTGACCTTGTCGCCCGGCCCGATCTCGTCGGAGAGCACCATGCGCGAGAGCTCGTTCTCGACCAGTCGCTGGATCGTCCGGCGGAGCGGACGCGCGCCGTACTCCGGGTCGAACCCCTCGCGGGCGAGGAGGTGAACCGCGTCGTCGGTGAAGACGAGCTCGATCCCCTGCGCATGCAGCCGCCGGACGAGCCGGTCGAGGAGGAGCTTCGTGATCTCCGCGAGCTGCTCGTCGGTCAACGCCCGGAAGACGATGATGTCGTCGATCCGGTTGATGAACTCGGGGCGGAAGCTCCCACGCAGGATCTGCATGAGCTCTTCCTTCAGCTGCTCGAAGTCGCCTCCGGTCCGCGCGTACTCCTGGATGCGGTCGGCGCCGAGGTTCGACGTCATGATCAGCACGCTGTGCTTGAAGTCGACGGTGCGCCCTTGCGCGTCGGTCAGGCGGCCGTCGTCGAGGATCTGGAGCAGGATGTTGAAGACGTCCGGGTGCGCCTTCTCGATCTCGTCGAAGAGCAGCACGGTGTACGGTCGCCGCCGCACCTGCTCGGTCAGCTGACCCGCCTCCTCGTACCCCACGTAGCCCGGCGGCGCGCCGACGAGGCGTGAGACCGTGTGCCGCTCCTGGAACTCGCTCATGTCGAAGCGGACCATCAGGTTCTCGTCGCCGAACAGCGCCTCGGCGAGCGCCCGCGCCAGCTCCGTCTTGCCGACACCCGTCGGGCCGAGGAAGAGGAAGCTCCCGACCGGCCTGTTCGGGTCTCCGAGGCCGGCCCGCGCCCGCCGAACCGCTTCGGCGACTGCCGAGACGGCCTCGTCCTGGCCGACGATCCGGCCGTGCAGCTCCTGCTCGAGCCGCATGAGCCGCTCGCGCTCCTCGGTCGTGAGCTGGGAGACGGGGATGCCGGTCGCACGCGAGACGATCTCGGCGATGTCCTCCGGCGTGACCTCCGCGGCCCGCTGCTTGCCCGTTCGCCGCTCCTCGAGCTCGTGCCGCCGCGAGTCGACCTGCTCCTTGACCTCGCTCGCACGGTCGTAGTCCTCGGCGGCCGTCGCCTGGTCGCGCTCGCGGGCGAGCCGGCGGAGGTCCTCCTCGAGCGAGCGGGTGTCATCGTCTTTTGTCTTCGTGCGCAGGCGAACGCGTGCACTCGCCTGGTCGATCAGGTCGATTGCCTTGTCGGGCAGGAAGCGGTCGCGGATGTAGCGGTCCGAAAGCTCGGCCGCGGCGATGATCGCCTCGTCGGAGATCCGCACTCGGTGGAACGCCTCGTAGCGGTCCTTCAGCCCGTGCAGGATCTCGATCGTCTCGTCGACCGTGGGCTCCCGCACGAACACCGGCTGGAAACGGCGCTCGAGCGCAGGGTCCTTCTCGATGTTCTTCCGGTACTCGTCGAGCGTCGTCGCACCGATCACGTGCAGCTCGCCGCGCGCGAGCGCAGGCTTGAGCATGTTCGACGCGTCCACCGCGCCCTCGGCGGCGCCGGCGCCGACGACGGTGTGCAGCTCGTCGACGAACAGGATCAGGTCCTCGGCGGCGCGGACCTCGTCGATCACCGTCTTCAGCCGCTCCTCGAACTCGCCGCGGTACTTCGTCCCGGCGATCATCCCTGCGAGGTCAAGCGCGACTACCCGGTTCCCCGCCAACGTCTCGGGCACCTCGTCGTTGACGATCCGCTGTGCGATCCCCTCGACGATCGCGGTCTTGCCGACGCCCGGCTCGCCGAGCAGGGCAGGGTTGTTCTTCGTCCGTCGCGAAAGGATCTCGATCGTCTGGTCGATCTCGTCGGCCCGGCCGATCACCGGGTCGAGCTTGCCCTCGCGCGCCTCGGCCGTGAGGTCGCGCCCGAACTCGTCCAGCTTCGGCGTCTTCGACGTCTCGCGAGGGGCACCGCCCTCCTCCACTCCGCGGATGACCCCGCCGCGCAGTTTTGTGTGCGTGATGCCGAAGCGCTCGAGCAGCTGTCCTGCCTCGCTCTCGGTGTCGCGCGCGAGCGCGAGCAGCACGTGCTCTGGCCCGACGTAGGACGCCCCGAGCTCGCGGGACTCCTCGTAGGCGGCGAGCAGCGCCGCTTTCGCATCCGGCGAGAGCGAGGGTGCGACGTCGGTTCGCTCGGCCTGGTCGGTCTCTTCCTCGAGCTGCGCGGCGATCGCGTCCGGATCCGCGCCGATGTGCTCGAGCACGTGGCGAACGACGTTGTCCTGCAACGCCGCGTACAGGAGGTGGTCGCTGTCCAGGTCGAGGCTGCCCCATTCCAGCGCCGTCTGGGCCGCGCGCTGCAGCAGTTCCCGCGTCGCGTCGCTGAAGAACTGTGTGACGTCCACGCGCTCGACCTGCCGCGTCGGTGCCGGTGCCCTCCCGCCGTCGCCTCCCGGCGACTGAGCGAAGAAGTCGGAGAAGAAGTCGTCGAACAGGCTGCGGCGTCCGAAGCCGCCGCTCATGCGCTCCTGTGCGAGATCGATCTCACAGAGGTACTCGGTGTCCTGCGTCCCGTCCGGGCGAAGCCGCACTCGGGACGCGACCGCCGGCCGCCCATGAAGCTGGCAATAGTGCTCGACCGCCATTCTCAACCCTCCCGTCGCTTGTCGCTCGTCTTGTTCATTGCTGCGGCAGGATCAGCTCGAAGACTTCGGCCTCGACCGGGACGAACCCCGAGCGCCGATAGAAGCTCCGCGCAGGGTCGTTGCCCTGCTCGACGACGACCCTGAGTGCGCGCATGTGCTCCGCGATCGCGTACCCCTCTGCGAAGGCGAGCAGCCGTCGCCCGACCCCCTGCCGCTCATGGCCGGGCGCGACGAAGAGCTGCTCGACGATCGTCGTCCGCTCGGTCGGCCGAAGGGCGACGTAGCCGGCGGGCTGTCCGTGCTCCTTGGCGACGAAGACCACGTCTTGGGTCAGCGAGTCGAGCACCTCGCGATCGTCCCAGCCGGGCTCCGAGCCGAAGACGCTCTGCGCAAGACCGAACAGCTGCCGAACGTCCTCCTCCGTCCGAGGCCCGATCTCAAACGACGCGGAGGCGCCTGCCGAGTCCTCGTGTGCGGTCACATGCTCTCCGCGCGTCTGGACGGTCGTCGCTTCGCGTAGCGGGCGGCGGACACCCCTCACGGATTCCCGCCGAAGTCTCGACGAAACGCGCGTTTGCAAGTGACATGATTCCGCCCGGCAGAGGCGGGAACCTCGTGGTCCCACACGCCGCATCGTCACGGACGAGCACGCGGCGCTCGGGCGGTTCCCGAGCGCCGGACGGCGAAGCTCTAAGCTGAGCCGGTTGGCGCGCGTCGACTACGAGATCTCGCACCGAAACCGGCTGGGTCACGAGCGTGTCCATGGCTACGCGTCGGACGAGCCGCTCGAACCGGGCTCGGTCGTCCTGCTCGAGGACGGCCGGTATTGGCTGATCGACGAGGTGGACGGGTCACGGGCGGCCGCGAAGCCGGCGCGCTATCGACTCTCGCTCGACCATCCGGACGGCCGCAGAGAAGTGGGCGCGTTCCGTCGCTTCGCCCCGGGTTCGCCCAGGCTCGGTCACGCCTTCACGACCGTGGTCGACGGCGAGCCGATCAGCTGGGCGATCGTCGACGAGCGGTTCGCGCGCGACGACGACGGCGAGCCCTACCTCGAGCTCGTCGCGGAGCGCGACTTCGCCGAGCGCGAGGGGGATCTGCCGGACCACGAGCTCGAGCACACGCTCGCGCAACGTGCCGAGGAGGAGCTGCCGGAGGAAGCCACATCGTCGCTCGATCGCGCGGACCAGTTCGGCCAGAGCGCCGAGCTCGTCGCGCTCGAGCCGGGCGAGGAGCCCGACTGGGACGCCGGCGAGCGCTTCATCGACGCGCTCGTCATCGAGGAGGTCGAGGACGACCTGCTGGAGCAGTGCGGTGTCGACCCGAACGCCGACCCGCGCGAGACGTGGCTCGGCAAGGTGCAGGACCGGCTTCGCGAGGACCTCCGGCTCTTCCGCGCCGACGTCGAGGACGACCACGACCAGATCGAGGAGTGGGATTTCCGCGGCGGTCGCGTGTTCGCTGCGATCGGCAGCCCATCGGACGAGTCGGATCCAGGCAGCGGCTACGGCTGGATGTGCAGGCTCTTCGACGGCGAAGTGCTCGGCGCGGCCGGGTTCGTCCGCGTGCGCAAGGTAGAGCTCGTCTGAGCTCGTCCGTTCGTGCACCTGCGTGAGCGCCTCGCGGATCCCGCGCTGTAGCCCGCCCGCCTCGTAGAGGATCAGCCCGTCGCGCTCGAGTTTCTGTGAAGACACCTCGATCGGAGCAAAGGAGCAGCCGCGATGAGTGAGATCAAGGGATTCGCGAACGTCGTCTTCCCGGCACGCGACCTCGACGCGGGCGTCGCCGCGTGGACGGCAATCCTGGCCCAGGAGCCGTCCTTCGTCGGCGAGGACTTCGCCGTCTTCGCCGGCGGCGGCGTCGAGATCGGGCTGACCGCACTGCCGTGGGTGGACGGGCCGCTCGTCTTCTGGAAGGTCGACGACATCGAGGAGAGCCATCGAGCGCTCGCCGCCCGAGGGGCGACCGCGCTCGCCGAGACGTCGGACGGTTCCCTTGCGGAGCTCGGCACGGCCGAGGTCACGAACGGCGACCCGGCGACCGGCATCGTCGACGTCCCGGGAGGCCGGCTCGCGGTGCTCAGAGTCCCGGACGGAAACCTCATCGGGCTCACGCAGCAAATGGCTGGGTGATCCGCCGCGTCGCCGTTCTCTCCGACGTGCACGGCAACGCCGTGGCACTCGCCGCCGTCCTGCGGGAGCTGGACGACGTTGCGCCCGACCTCGTCGTGTTCGGCGGCGATCTCACGTGGGGGCCGCTGCCGCACGAGACCATCGCGCTCGTCGAGGGGCTTGGCACGCGAACGACCTTCGTCCGCGGGAACGCCGACCGCGCGTTGACCGAGCTCGCTCGAGCCGGGACGCGTCGCGGCGAGTCCGAGACGACGCCTCGAGAGCGCTGGATGCTCGAGGTCCACACGGACGAGCAGCATGCGTTCGTCGAGCGCTTCGTCGAAAGCGCGAGCGTGACGATCGAGGGGCTCGGACCGGTTCGGTTCTGCCACGGGTCGCCGCGCAGCGACGAGGAAGTGATCACGTACGCGACGCCCGAGGCTCGTATCGGCGCGTTGATGGACGGCGTCGACGAGCGCGTGCTCGTGAGCGCGCACACGCATCTCCAGTTCGACCGGGACGTCGACGGCGTCCGCTCGATCAACGCGGGCAGCGTCGGCATGCCGTACGGCGGCCGGGCGGGGTCCGCGTACTGGGCGGTGCTCGGCCCCGACGTCGAGCTGCGCCGGACCGACTACGACCTCGACGAGGCGATCCGCCTCTATCGAGCATCCGGCGACCCGCTCGCAGAGGAGATGGTGGAGCTGCTCCTCACGCCGCCCTCCGCCGACGAGATCGTGGAGCACGCCGAGGCAGTGGAGTTCTCGGGTTGATCGCAGCGAGCCTCTACGACTGGCTCGTGTCCCGCCACTTGTAGGTGTACGCCGCTGTGGTTCGGGCAGACGACCCGGATCGAAGAAAGGAGTCGCGATGGGTCTGTTTCGCTTTCTCGCGCGCGTGACGATCGGGGTGCTCTTCGTCGGCCACGGGACGCAGAAGCTCTTCGGCTGGTTCGGCGGCGGGGGTCCCGAGGGGACCGGTCAGTTCTTCGAGCAGGTCGGCCTCAAGCCGGGGCGCCGCTACGCGCTCAAGGCCGGCGTCGCCGAGACGCTCGGCGGCCTCCTCTTCGCGCTCGGTGCCGCGACTCCCCTGGCAGCGGCCGCGATCTCGGGCTCGATGATCACCGCGATCAAGACCGTCCACTGGGAGAAGGGCGTGTGGACGAGCAGCGGCGGCTACGAGTACAACCTCGTCCTGCTCGCGGCGGTCTTCGGACTGACCGAGAACGGGCCCGGGGACTGGTCGGTCGACGGCGCGGTCGGGCGAAGCCGCTGGGGCACGGCGTGGGCGTTTGCCGCGCTCGCTGCCGGAGCGGCCGGGTCGGCGGCGGTGCTCGCGTCGGCCAGGCACCAACCGGAGGCCGAGCAGGAAGAGGAGCAAACCGCCGGCGACCGGGAGCCCGCCGCCGCGTAGCCTCAGCGCACGACCGAGTACTTCGCGGCGGCGAAGTCGCCGTTCCGCCCGAGCTCGTCCAGTCGCAGCTCGATCCGGCGGGGGAGCAGCGGCGCACCCGCGCCGAGCGTGACGGGCGCGATCGAGACGATCACCTCGTCGAGCAGGCCGGCATTGGCGAACTGACCGGCGAGGTCTCCGCCGCCGACGATCCAGACGTTCCGGTCGCCCGCGACGGCGACCATCTGCTCGTGCACGGGAGCGACGTCGCCGCTCACGAACTCGATGCGCGCGTCCGGGACGACCCGCAGCTCGCGGTGCGTGAAAACCCAGCACGGAATCTCGTACGGCCACTTCCACTCGGCCGGATCCTTGCCCGAGAACTCGTGGTCGAGGATCCACTCGTACGTCGTCGAGCCCATCGCGAGCGCGCCGACGTCCGCGATGAACGCCTTGTAGTTCATCGGTCCGTCGGGCTCCTGCTGCCGTGTGAACAGCCAGTCGAGCGAGTTGTTCGGGTCGGCGATGAAGCCGTCGAGCGTTGTCGCGGTGTAGTACTGCGTCAGCACGATGAACCTCCTTCCTACCATGCGCGCGCGTGCAGTCGTGCTCGTCGAGGGGCTCAGCGACCAACGCGCGCTCGAGGCGCTCGCGGAGCGCCGCGGTCGCGATCTCGAGGCGGAGCAGGTCGCGATCGTCCCGATCGGCGGCGCGCAGGCGATCGGCAGGTTCCTGGACGAGCTGCGCGTCGTCCGCCCCGACGTCAGGCTGGCCGGCCTCTGCGACGTCGGTGAGGAGGCCGACTTCCGGCGCGCGCTCGAGCGCGCAGGCCTCGGCACGAACCTCACGCGCGGGAAGATGGAACGACTTGGCTTCTACGTGTGCGACGCGGACCTGGAGGACGAGCTGATCCGCTCGCTCGGTGCCGAGGCCGTCGAGCGAGTCATCGAGTCGCAGGGCGAGCTCGGAAGGTTCCGCACGTTCCAGAAGCAGCCCGCCTGGCGCGGACGACCGACCGACCAGCAGCTTCGGCGCTTCATCGGCACCTACAGCGGCCGGAAGATCCGAACCGGCGCCCTGCTCGTTCGCGCGCTTGATCTCGGGCGGGTCCCGGGACCGCTGGACGGCGTGCTGGCGCATGTCTGACGCGCTGCGAACCGAGCGGCTCACGAAGCGGTTCGGCGCCACGCCGATCCCCGGCACGAACCGCGTCTCGCGAACCGAGGAGAACGCCGCAGCCGATCGGCTCGAGCTGACGGCCGATCAGCTGCGACGTCTCGAAGCGATCCCCGCCGCGACGGGCGACCGCTACGCCGACATGTCTACGGTCGGCCGCTAGCCCCGCTTCGAATGTCCTCGCGGCCCGTGGCGAAGATCTGCCACGTCGCGACGCTGACGACGAGTGCGACCGCGAGGATCGTCGCGGCGATGACGACGGCCGCGGGCCAGCTCAGTGTGGCGAGCATCATGGTGAGTCCTTTCGTTCGTCGTTCTCCGATGGGTTGAACGCGGCCGCGATCTCACGTAGCCACTCTTCGGTCCAGGTCAGCCGCCCCTCACGCAGGTCCGCGACCACGTCGCGCACCCACGAGAGCTCCGCCTGGAGCATCGCCTTGCGGTACTCCTCCTCCAGGAGGAAGAGGCGCGGCAACTCCGGGTTCGCCTCGAGCCCGGCTTCGGTCTCTTCGAGCGCGGCCGCGAGCTCGTCGGCACGGAGCTCGAGCTGCTCGCGCGCATCGTCGGGCGCGAGCCCGAACAGCACCGACACCGCTGCGATGAACTCGGGGTAGTCGCCTCCGGTGGCACGCAGCATCTCGCGCAGCCACTCGCGCGCCGCCTCGCGCCCGGCGTCGGTGATCGCGTAGACGACACGGTCCGGGTGCGACCCGATTCGGACCGTCTCCTCCACCTCGACGAGCCCCAGCCGCTGCAGCCGCTCGATCGCCTGGTAGAGGCTCGCGCGCGACCGGACGTTGACGACGCGGTTCTTCGCCTGCTGCTCGATCAGCTTCTGCATGCCGTAGACGTGCTTGGGCCCCTGGACGAGAAGCCAGAGCACGATCAGGCCGAGAGAGGAGCGCTGAGCCATACGTCAGGAGCTTAGTAGTTATTATCTGACTAGTCAAGGACTGGCCTGTCAGCGGAGAACGGCGAGCGCCGTCGTCGCGACGAGTGCCGCTGCGAGCGCGACGTTGACGATCCGCGCGCGACGAGGGTCGTGGAACAACGGCGCGAACGAGGCGCCGGCGAGCAGCCACGCCACGTTGATCACGACGATCATCGCCGTGAGGATCGCGATCTTGGCCGCCGCGTCCGCAACCGCGTGATCCGCGACGCGCGTGCCGGCGAAGACGGCGGCGATCGCGACCCAGGCCTTCGGGTTTGCGACGCCGAGCAGCGCTCCGCCCGCGAGCGACGGTGCTTCGCCGCCTGCCGTCTGCGCAGTGAGCGGAGCCGCCGTCGCCACGTGGTACGCGAGCCAGAGGATGTACGCCGCCGAGATGGCGATCAGCACCGATCGCACGGCTGGAACCGCGAGCAACGCGGCCGTGATCCCGGTCGCGACCGCGAGCAGAACGATCGACGTCCCGATCACGATGCCGACGACGTAGCCGACCGAGCGCCGCACGCCGAACGCAGAACCGGCGGCTGTGAGACTGATCGTGGCCGGGCCGGGGCTCCCCATGATCGCCAGCGAGGTCACCACGAGCGCCCACGCAGAGCTCCAGCGAACGGCCGCGAAGAGAAGCGGGTCAGGCATCGCGCTCGCGATACCGTTGCTGCATGCGGGAGACGCTACGAGGCGTCGATGCCGATCGTCTTGAACGATCCTGCAGCCCGCGACGGAACGCGATTCGGTTCGGTCCGAGCTTCTTCGGTCTCGAGCGCGCAGAGGTGTTCCTGTCCACGTGCGCGTTCGAACCGCACCGGCACGACACGTACGCGATCGGCGTCACCACCGCCGGCGTTCAGACCTTCAGCTACCGCGGCACGCGCCGCATCTGCCTTCCGGGCCAGCTGCACGTCCTGCATCCCGACGAGACGCACGACGGTGCGGCCGGCACTGACGACGGGTTCGGTTACCGGATCCTCTACGTCGCTCCCGAGCTCGTCCGCGACGCGCTGGACGGCGGCGACCTGCCCTTCGTCGCCGATCCTGTGCAGCAGTCGTCAGCGGCGACGCGCCTCGTCGCTTCGGTTCTCGCCGACATCGACGAGCCGATCGACGAGGTCGCGCAGTCTGCGATCGTCGCCGCGATCGCCGACGTCCTCCGCTCGTTCGGCTCGTCGCCGCGCGTAACGTCACGCGTCACGATCGACATGCCGGCCGTCGAGCGCGTGCGCGAGTACCTCGCAGCGCACGCAGCCGAGCAGACTCCCGCCGCGACGCTCGAGCGGATCGCAGGGACCGACCGGTTCACGATCGCCCGTCACTTCCGGCGCGCGTTCGGGACGAGCCCCGACCGGTACCGCACCCTGCGGCGCCTCGGGCTGGCGAGAACGGCGATCGAGCGGGGAGAGCCGCTCGCCCGCGCCGCCGCGGAGGCGGGCTTCGCGGACCAGAGCCACATGACGCGCCAGTTCAAGCGGGCATACGGCCTGACCCCGGCGCGCTGGGCGGCACTCGCGGAGTGACCGACCGACGTCATGCCGCTCGTCCCGTGGGCCAAGGTCGCGATGGCCACGCAGGCGGTGATCTCGATCGGGGTTCTCGGGCTCGTGAGCGCCCGGGCGGTCAACGTCTTCACCTAGCCGCCGCGAGGTGCTACAAGGATCGATGAATGAGCGCTGACGACGCGCAGGTGGCGTCCCAGTTCCTGGCGGCGCTCGAGGCCGCCATGCAGACCGGTGAGCGCGAGCCGGTGTACGCATTGCTTGCCGTGGACGTGGAGTGGGTGGCTCCTCAGCGGACGCTGCAGGGACTCGACGAGCTGAAGGAGAAGCACACCTGGGGGCTGCCGCCCGAACAGTTCGACCTCGAGTTCGAAGAGGTCGAATGGACCGATCTCGGGGACGGCCGCTTCGTCGTCGCTGTGCGCGAGGCGTACCGGTGGAAGGCGACCGGCGAGCGTGCCCACCACCGCGATCGGCGGATCGAGGTGACGATCCGGAACGGCAAGATCACGCGCTACGAGCTGCGGAACGTCGGCTAGCCGAGACCGAATGGCGACCATGAGCGAGTCGCGGGTCGTCTAAGCAGCCGGCGTCGCGCAGGGGATCGTCCTGCAGTACGGGTTTCTCTTTCTGCCGCAGGTGATCGCCGCGATCGCCTCAGCGCTACTCGGCGCAGGCCTGGACAGTAGGTCTCGCTCGGCACGGGCCCTCGCAGGCGCGGTCGTCATCTCGCTCGCCCGTCAGTCGGGTCGCGAGCCCGAACGGAGGCCTGCAACGATCACAAACGCCGCGGCTCCGTGAGCCCGGCTTGCCGGGTCTCGGGCGCAAGCGCGTATGCAACGGCCTCGTCGAGCGTCAGCGCACACCGTTCCTCGTCCACGACGTCGGAACCCTCTGGAGGCGGCACGTCCGCGCGGATCGGCCTTCTCCCCCGGGTTTCCCGCAGCCGTCGAGCGGCACCTGATAGCCGCCCTTCGCGTTCGCCGTCGCCGTCGGAAGCCGCCAGATGCGCGAGACCGTCGAAGCAGTCGGCGATGCCGCCGCCGTCGCCCAGCGCGACGAACGACCGGAGGGCATCTGAGAAACGATCGTGCGCGAGCGCGGCGTCCCCGGCCCGGCGGGCAGTCTCGCCGAGCAGCTCCAGCGCGCACGCGTGGTTGAACGATCCCTCGTCGAGGCCGGCCAGCGCGGCGACCCCGCTCGACTCGGCCGCGGGGAGATCGCCGACGCGCAGTGCGAGCTCGGCGAAGCAGAGGTCGGCACGCGCCGGCGCGCCGGCGGCCGCGCTCTGCTCGGCATATCGCCGAGCGGCGTCGTAGTCGCCCTGGTCGAGCGCGATCTCGGCAAGGTCGGCGAGCGTCGCGGCCTTCCAGTTCGGACGCTGGAGGTCCTGGTCGACCGATGCGAGCTCCTGCTTGAGCTCGAGCGCGCGGTCGAGGTCACCGGCGAAGCGCGCGATCTCACCTGCGCCGACGAGAACCTCGGCGCGACCGCGCTCCGAGAGCCCGCGCGCCGCGAGCGCCGCCTCCGCCCACTCGCGCACCTCGGCCAGATGCCCGTGCGAGATGAGGAACGGGTACATCCCGCCGAGGATCCGGCCGACGTCGTCCGGCTCCTGCGCCGCCAGCGCGTACGACACGGCCGCACGGACGTTCGCGTACTCCGGAGCGAGCGCAGACGACGTCGCGCTCTCGTCACCGGTGTGCAACTTCTGCGCGCTCGCTTCCGCCAGCGCGACGACGTACCCGCGGTGCCGGCGTCGCGCGTTCGCCGCTTCGTCCGGCTCGAGTTGCTCGGCGGCAAACTCGCGAATCGTCTCGAGCATCGAGTAGCGGTCGCCCGAGAAGCGAAGGAGGCTCTTCTCGACGAGCGACTGCAGCGTGTCGAGGCCGGCATCGGCCACCTGCTCCGCGGCCTCGAGCGTGCAGCCGCCGGCGAAGACCGAGAGCCTGCGGAAGAGCTGCCGCTCGTCGTCCGAAAGGAGGTCGTGCGACCACTCGATCGTCGCACGGAGCGTCTGCTGGCGGGGGTCGGCGTCGCGCCCGCCCCTCAGCAGGTCGAGCCGCTCCGACATCCGCTCGAGAATCTGAGCCGGCGAGAGAGCCGTCGCTCGTGCCGCTGCGAGCTCGACCGCGAGCGGGAGCGAGTCGAGACGGGCGCAGAGCTCGCCTATCAAGTCCGACGGCTCGGCGCGTGACCGCTCGCTGAAGAGCGCGACTGCATCGCTCTCGGCGAGCGGAGGCACGGTGTACTCGACCTCACCCTGCACGCGAAGGAGCTCACGGCTCGTGACGACGAGCGTGAGGTTGGGACAAGCGGTGAGGAGCGATGAAAGCTCGGGCGCAGCGGCGATCACCTGCTCGAGGTTGTCGACGAGCACGAGCAGCTCGCGCTCGCCGATGTGCGCGGCGAGGCCGTTCCTCGCGCCGAGCGCCTGCGAAATCGTCTCCGTCACGAGCCCCGGGTCACGGAGCGTCGCGAGACCGACCCAGAAGACACCGGCCTTGTACTCGGGGACGAGCACGGTCGCAGCCTCGACGGCGAGGCGAGTCTTTCCGGAGCCGCCCGGGCCGGTCAGCGTGAGCAGGCGGACGCCGCCGGTGAGCCGCGCGACCACCTCCTCGAGCTCGCGCTCCCTCCCGACGAACGTGCTCGGAGGACGAGGCAGGTTCGTGTTCGAGATCGTCTTGAGCGGCGGAAACGCACCATCCCCGAGCTGGAAGATCGCGACCGCGCCGTCGATGTCCTTCAGCCCGTGTTCGCCCAGGGCGACGAGCGAGTCGGACCCGACGAGCGCCGCGGTCGCGGTGGAGACGAGGATCTGGCCGCCGTGGCCGGCCGCCGCGAGCCGCGCGACGAAGTGGACGTCGTCGCCGAAGTACCCCTCATCCGTCACGAGTGGTGTGCCGGTATGCACGCCGATGCGCACGCGGATCGGGCCGGCGGCCAGTCCCTCGTCGATCTCGGCAGCGGCGGCGAGCGCCCCCGCCGCCGTCGGGAAGGCGACGAAGAACGCGTCGCCCTGCGTGTCTACCTCGACGCCTTCGTGCGCGGCGTACGCGGTGCGGACGACGCGCCGGTGCTCGGTCAGGACCTCCGCGTACCGCTCGGCGCCGACGTCGTGCAGGAGCCTCGTCGAGCCCTCAACGTCGCTGGCGAGGAAGGTCACGGTCCCGGTTGGCAGGCCGACGCGCACGCCCGCAGTCTGCCCTGCGGCGATCAGGCGGCAGCGAGATCCGGCACGCCGAGCGTTGCCGCGAGCGCGTCGAGCTCGTCGCGCCGCGCCGTCAGGATGCCGCGGCGCAGCTGGATCGCGAGCACACCGTCGGGGCTCAGTCGGTCGCGGCTCGCGTCGACGAGGTCGCGGTACGGGTCGAGACCGTCTCCGTCGGCGAAGACGGCCTCGGGTGGTTCGCCCGCAAGATCCGGGTGGAGGCTCGCCTCGGCCAGCGGGAGGTACGGGAGGTTCGCGACGACCAGGTCGAGCGGCCCCGGGACCGGGTCGAGGAGGTTCGCGTGGTACACGGTGACGCGATCGGCGAGCCCGAGCCGCGCGACGTTCGTGCGCGCGAGCAGCACCGCATCGGTGCTCGTGTCGGTGGCGACGACCTCGGCCCGCGGAAGCGCCGCGGCGAGCGCGGCGGCGATGGCGCCGGACCCGGTGCCGACATCCGCAATGCGCACGGGGCGGTCGCCGGCGATCGCGACCGCGGCGTCGACCAGGTCCTCGCTGCTCGGCCGCGGCGTCATGACGTGCCCGGCCGCCGCGACGAGACCGAGGCCGTGGAAGGAAACGAGCTCCACACCCCATTCGCGTCGCGGCGGCGCGGGATCTTACGAACGGAAACGCGGGTCAGCGAAGCGAGACCGCGACCTGCTCCAGGAGGTCCAGCGCGTCCTGCATGCCGTCCTCCATCCCGGACTCGATGTGCGCGTCCCGGTGCTCCTTGCTCGAGTGCTGCACGAGGATCGTCATGGTCGTGCGCCCATCCGCCTCGGTGAGGGTCAGGGTGTCCAATGCCTCGGCATCCGGCATGCCCTCGTAGACCTCGGTCGAGACGATCCGCTCGTTCGGGACGATCTCGCGGTACTCGCCGTGGAAGCCGACCTCGAACCCGCCGTCGGCGACCATCACGTAGCGCCACATGCCGCCCACCCGGAGGTCGATCTCGGCGAGCGTCACCTCGCCGCGCTTCGCGCTCCACCAGCGCTTGACCAGCTCGGGTGTCGTCCACGCCTTGTAGACCAGGTGCGTCGGTGCTTCGAACTCCCGCGTGATCAGGATCTGGTCGTCCGCGGGGAGCGTCACCGTCGCGCTCCGGCTACCCGTCATCTCTGCCATTTCCTTCCTCCCTCTTGAGTTCGTCCAGTACGGCATCGAGCTCGTCGAACCGCTCCGACCACGCGCGCTCGTAGGTCTTCACCCAGTCGTGGATCGGCTTCAGCGCCTCGCCGTTCAGCCGGTAGAGCCGCTGGCGCCCGTGCTCGCGCACCTCGACGGCACCCACTTCTCGGAGCACGCGGAGGTGCTTGGACACCTGCGGCTGGGCCAGCCCGAGCGCCCGCACCAGGTCGTTCACGGGACGCTCGCCGCCGGCGAGCTCGTCGAGGATCTGCCGCCGTCGGGGCTCGGCTACCGCGTTGAACGCGTCGGCGGTGGTCGCTGCTCGTGCCATCCGATCATTATATGCCGATATGAGAATATGTCAATCATGGGCCTCGCACCAGTGGCTCGAACGTCAGGGAAGGAACGATGTCCTCTGTTGCGTCGCCCGTTCGTCTCCAGAGCGACCAACCACCCAGAGGAGGAACCGATGAGGTACATGCTGTTGATTCACCAGGGCGACACTCCGACCCCGCGCGATCCCGAGGCCTGGGCGCGCCTGTCGGAGGACGAGCAGCAGCAGGTCTACAGCGACTACATGGCGATCAACCAGACGCCCGGCGTCAGCCCCGGCGTGCAGCTCCAGCCCGCCGAGTCGGCCACGACCGTCCGCGTGGAGGACGGCAGGACGTTGACGACGGACGGGCCGTTCGTCGCGGTCAAGGAAGCGCTCGCCGGGTACCTGCTCTTCGAGGCGGACGACCTCGACGCGGCGATCGAGCTCGCGTCGCGCATCCCGGCTGCGCGCATGGGCGGCGCGATCGAGGTCCGACCGATCGCGGAGGGATAGCGATCCTCGACCAGGTCTTCCGCGACGAATGGGGCCGTGTCCTCGCAGGCCTGATCGGCTTCCTCGGCGACTTCGACCTCGCCGAGGAAGCCGCCCAGGACGCGTTTCTCATCGCAGCCGAGCGCTGGCCGCGCGAAGGGACGCCGGAGAACCCTCGCGCGTGGCTGATGACGACCGCGCGCAACCGCGCGATCGACCGCATACGCCGCGACCGCACGCTCGCCGCGAAGACGCGACTGCTCGACGTTGCGGAGGCCGTTGAGGACGAGATGGACGAGACCACGATCCCCGACGAGCGGCTCGAGCTCCTCTTCACGTGCTGCCATCCCGCGCTCGCGCTCGATGCCCAGGTCGCGCTGACGCTTCGCACGCTCGGCGGGTTGACGACCGACGAGATCGCACGCGCGTTTCTCGTGCCCGAAGCGACGATGGCCAAGCGGCTCGTCCGGGCGAAGCGGAAGATCAAGGACGCGGGCATCCCGTTCCGCGTGCCGCCGGCTCATCTCCTGCCCGACCGCCTGGCCGCCGTGCTCGCGGTCGTCTACCTGATCTTCAACGAGGGCTACGGTGGGCGGGGCGACCTCGCGGCCGAAGCGATCAGGCTCGGCCGTGCGCTCGCGGAGCTGATGCCGGACGAGCCCGAGGTCGACGGACTGCACGCGCTGATGCTGATCAACGACGCCCGGCGCGACGCACGCTTCGCCGATGGGACGGTCGTGCTCCTCGGCGATCAGGATCGCTCGCTCTGGGACGTGGACGAGATCGCTCGCGGACGTGCCGCGCTCGAGCGTGCCCTCGCCCTCGGCGGAGCCGGCCCCTACGTCCTGCAGGCGCGGATCGCCTCGCTGCACCTCGACGACCCGCAGGACTGGCCGCAGCTCGCCTCGCTCTACGGCGAGCTCGCGCGCCTGACCGGCTCGCCGGTCGTGGAGCTGAACCACGCAGCCGCCCTCGCCGAGGCCGGCGAGGTCGAGAGCGCGCTCGGGATCGTGGAGCGCCTCGATCTCGACGAGTACCACTATCTCCACTCGACGCGGGCCGAGCTCCTGCGGCGGCTCGAGCGGATCGACGACGCGCGTGCGGCGTACGGTCGCGCACTGGAGCTCGTCCACTCCGACGCCGAGCGCCGGTTCCTCGAGCAGCGGCTGGCGCAGCTGTAGGAGGGCTTGGCGGAGTGGGACCCGTCGCCGGGGTGCGATGGTCGTCTCGAGGCAAGGACGCAGGGAGCGTCGGCAGCTGTCGCTATCGACGCGACTGAGGACGCGGCATCGGGGCGTCCAGCGCGGCCCGGCGGCACAGCGCCTCTTTCGCCAGGCCCTCCTGGGAAGACCGGCGTACTCCCGTGCGTCCGGTGGTCACGCACGGATGCGCCGTGCCGTCGACGCGGGAGACACCATGACCGAACTGAAAGACGCAGGGCCTGACCTCGGAGCCGTCAAGCAACGTCAGCAGCAGACCTGGGCGAGCGGAGACTTCTCCGTGATCGCGTCGCGAATGGCGCTCGTCTCGGAGCGCCTTGTCGACGCCGCGGACCTGCACGCCGGCTGGCGCGTGCTCGACGTCGCCACCGGCAGCGGCAACGCCGCGCTCGCTGCCGCGAGGCTCGGCTGCGACGCGGTCGGTATCGACTACGTGCCGTCGCTGCTCGACCGGGGCCGCGCGCGCGCGGAGGCGGAGGGCCTGTCCGTCGAGTTCCTCGAGGGAGACGCCGAGTCCCTGCCGTTCCCGGACGACTCCTTCGACGCGGTGACGTCGGTCCTCGGATCGATGTTCGCGCCCGACCACGACCAAGCGGCGGCCGAGTTGCTCCGGGTCTGCAAGCCCGGCGGCACGATCGCGCTCGTCAGCTGGAAGCCGGACGGCTTCATCGGCGACCTCTTCCGGACGACGGGCGCGCACGTTCCGCCTCCTGCAGGCGTCCAGTCGCCGATGCTCTGGGGCACGGAGGCGCACCTCCGCGAGTTGTTCGGCGACGGCATCACCTCGCTCGAGGTCACCGAGCGGACGTTCACGTGGCGGTACCGGGATCCAGAGGACTTCGTCGAGGAGTTCCGGACGTGGTACGGCCCGACGCTGAAGGCGTTCGCGGCGCTCGAAGAAGGCGAGCCTCGCGACGCGCTCGAGCGCGATCTCGTCGACCTCGCCCGCAGGTCGGACCGGCTCGGCGGCGATGCGATCGCGATCCCCGCGACGTACATCGAGGCGATCGCGCTCAGGCGCTGAGCTTCGCTACGGGTGGCGACCGTCGAGCCGGATCGTCCACGGCTCGACGGTGTCGACCCGTAGGTGCGTCTCGCTCCACGGGTCGCGCGCGAACGTCCCGCGGACGGCCTCCTCCGACTCGGCCTCGACGGCGTGCGCCACGCGGTGCTCGTCCGGGAGCGGCCCGCCCAGGACGACGAAGCCGTCGTCCACGAGCCCGTCCATGAACGCCGCGTGCTCCGGCCAGCCGGACTGCTCCTCGAGCGGCTTCGACGCATCCCACTGCGGGCCGGAACGCGTGAGCATGACGAGGAAGATGGACACGGCGAGGTTCTACCCGTTATGGACCGGGCAACTTCGGGGAGCAGAGAGCAGACAGAACACAGGAGGTGGCGAATGCCGACAACTGCGACAGCCTCGTTCCAGATCGACAACTGGGACGAACAGGAGATCTTCGAGACGGACGACGGCTCCAAGGTCACGCGTGCACAGGTCTCGAAGTCGTTCGACGGCGATCTCGAAGGCGAGGGGACCGTCGAATGGCTCATGGGCTACGACGAGAACGGGACCGCGACGTTCGTCGGTCTCGAGCGAGTCGTCGGGACGCTCGGCGGCAAGAAGGGGAGCTTCGTCCTCCAGCATGCGGGCTCGTTCGACGGCAAGACCGCGAAGGCCGAGCTCGTGATCGTTCCCGGCTCCGGCGCCGGAGACCTGAGCGGGCTCAAGGGCGACGGCACGTTCGAAGCCGGCATGGGCGAGGACGGCGAACGGCGCGTCACGCTGGACTACGACCTCTAGCCGTGGACGACGGAGCGGCGCACGCACGAGCGCTGGTCGACGCGAACCTCTACATGGTGCTCGGGACGGCAGACGAGGCCGGCATGCCCTGGGCCGCGCCCGTGTACTACGCGTCCTCCGAGTACCGCGAGTTCTTCTGGGTCTCGAAGCCCGAAGCGAGACACTCGCGGAACATCGCGGCGCGACCGGGGGTGAGCATCGTCATCTTCGACTCGTCGGTGCCGATCGGAACGGGTCAGGGTGTCTACATGACCGCTCACGCGGTGGAGCTGGAGGGCGGCGAGCGAGAAGCCGGGCTCGAGGTCTACTCACGCCGTGCGCTCGCACATGGCGGACGGGAGTTCACGCCGGACGACGTGGCGGAGCCCGCCGGGCTCCGCTTCTACCGAGCGACCGCGGTCGAGCAGTTCATCCTCGACGAAGGCGACCGCCGCGTGGCGGTGTCCCTCTAGGAGGATCTACTTCACGAGGTCGATCGCACGAAACGACGTCGGGATCACGCCGAACTCGGCATACGCGTCGATCCAGGGTTGCGCCGAGGCAGGCCTGAGCCGCTCGGCGAACCGCGTCCGGGTCATCTTCGCCATCACCGCCTTGTCGATCGGCGTGTACTGGGCGAGGATCGCGGCGCTCGCGGCGTCGTTCCGGCTGCGGTTGGCCCATTTCGCCGCAGCCTGAATCGCGTTGCGGAACCGAGCGGCGAGCTCCGGCGCCTCTTTGTTCCGCTGCCGATTCTCCCGCCGACGCACGAGACGATCTACGCGAGCCTCGGAATCCTCGAGCCGTGACGCGGCCGGGGACGCGTCGCCAATAGGCTCACGACCGCCGTGTCGAGGCGAGCCCGAAGCGACGTGTCGTGGGCGCAGGCGCTCGCCTGGCGATTAGGGCGGCATCACCTCGCCGAGCGCGCCGCGCCCTCGGATCTCGTCGACGTCGTCGGCGAGATCTGCGGCCTGCACGCGCAGCTGATGTCGTCGGCCGAGCTCAGCGTGTGGACCCGGATCGAGGGGCTCGAGCGCGACGCCGTCCACGACGCGCTCTGGAAGCGCCGCAGGCTCGTGAAGCTCTGGGGCGTGCGCGGGACGCTGCACGTGCTCCCTGCGGCGGAGCTCGGGATCTGGCTCTCCGCGCTCGGCACGTACACGAACCGCGGGATGACGGGCCACCCGGAGATCGACGCGCTCACCGACGCGATCGGCGACGCGCTGGACGGTCGCGCTCTGACGCGCGAGGAGCTCGCGCTCGAGGTCGAGACGCGGACCGGCGACCCGAAGCTCGCCGAGTACGTGCGCTTCAGCTGGGGCTCGTACCTCAAGCCTGCCTCGTTCCGCGGGCTCCTCTGCTTCGCTCCGAGCGACGACAGCCGCGTCAGGTTCACGTCACCGGCGTCGTTCGTCCGCCGGCGGATCGTGCAGCCCGGCTCGGAGGAAGCGCTGCGCGAGGTGACGCGGCGCTTCCTTTCGGCCTACGCGCCCGCCACGGCCGAGGACCTCGGGTTGTGGTCGGGCTTCGGCCGCGCGCGCGGCGCGAAGATGCTCGCGGCGCTCGGCGACGAGGCAATCGAGCTCGACGTCGGCGGCGACCGCGCGTGGGTGCTTGCGGACGACATCGCCGAGATCGCGTCGGCCGAGCCGACCGACACGGCGCGGCTCCTCCCGGCGTTCGACCCTTGGGTCGTCGGTACCGCCCGCTACGCCCCGGCCCAGCTCGATCCGGCACAGAAGGCGCGGGTGTTCCGGCCGCAGGGATGGATCTCACCGGTACTGCTGGTGAACGGACGCATGGTCGGCGTGTGGAAGCACACGCGGAAAGGGCGCCGTCTCGACGTCGAGCTCGAGCCCTTCGGCAGGTTGCCACGGTGGGCGCGAGCGCAGCTCGAGGACGAGGCGGACCGCCTGGCTGCGTTCCTCGGGCTCGATCACCCCGGCGGATGACTCGAGTGGCTCGGCGGCCACGGGACGAGCGGTCTCCCGATCTCCCAGTGGTGCCCGAACGGATCCTCCACCCGCCCCAGCCGCCAGCCGTGCTCCTCCTCGACCGGAACGACCTGCGTCGCGCCGAGCGTCACGGCCCGCTCGACGACAAAGTCGGGATCGTCGACGACGAGCAAGAGCCGCACCGTGCTGCCGCCGAGCGACTCGGGGCTGAAGTTCTTGTGCGGCGGCGACTCGTCGGACACCCAGAACGTCGTGTCGCCGACCGAGAGTTGCGAGACGACGTCGTCGCCGGCCTCGACGCGGTAGATCTCGACCGCACCGAACGCGGCCTTGTAGAACTCGACGGCCTCGCGGCCTCGCCGCACGGAGAGCTCCGGCGAGACGATCAAACGCGCAGCGACTCCTCACGCAGCGCGGCACGTGCGCGGAGCTCCGC